>CALHLF010000018.1 GCA_938034905.1 uncultured bacterium
ATAAGTATCATCTATTATAAGAATCCCCATTTTACCCTTTTTTAAATTTAACCTTTGATAAGGAAAAGATAAATTATTTATTCTTTCTTTTATTAATTCTTCCGAAATATCAGAAAAAACAAGAAAAAATAAAGATAAACTTCCCAGCAAGTTTTGATAAATTTCTAAGGGATAATAAGAGATGTAAAATTCTATTTTTTTTCCATTAGGAAATAAGATTTCAATTTTAGCATTATCATTTCCATATTCCACTTTTCCTCTTACATCATTTTTCTCTTTAAATCCAAAGCGGATTTTTTGAATATTTAATGGAAGAGAAGCATATATCTTATTACACCAAAAATCATCACCATTCAAAACTGCCCATCCATTAGATTGAAGATATTCAAATATTTCTGCCTTTGCTTTTGCAATATTTTCCTGGGAGCCTAACCTTCCTATATGTGCTGTCCCTATATTTGTTATTAATGCATAGTTAGGCTTTGCTATTTTACTTAATATTTTTATATCTCCCAAGTTTCTCATCGCTAACTCTAATATTAGCAATTCAGAATTTTCATCAGCTTCCAAAATACTTAACGGAACCCCTATTTCATTGTTAAAATTTTCTTTACTAAAATGAAGAGGAATCAAATCTCTAAAAAGTTCTATAGTAAAGTATTTTGTGGATGTTTTTCCTGAACTTCCTGTTATACCAATAACTTTAAATCTATTTTTATCTCTATAATAACTGGCAAGATCTTGAAGAGCTAAGAGAGTATCTTTAACTTTAATAGCAAAATTATTATCATTTAACATATTTAAATCTACTTCTTTACTAAAAATTATTCCCTTTGCTCCATTTTTAATAGCGGAATAAATAAAATTATGACCATCATATTTCTCTCCTAAGAGGGGAATAAAAAGATCTCCTTCTTTAATTTTTCGTGAATCTGTAGAAATAGAGGATATCTCAGTTTCTAAATTACCCTTTATTAATTCTCCATTGACAGCCTCTAAAATCTCTCTTAGCTTTAATTTCATTTAATCTTCTCCTTTATATATTTTCTTGCTACTTCTTTATCATTAAAGAAAATTTTAGTTGTTCCAATTATTTGATAATTTTCATGTCCCTTTCCTGCTATGATAACACAATCCTTAGGTTTAGCAATTTCAATAGCGGTCTTAATAGCTTGCTCTCTATTTTCTACAATAATATAGTCTTTAAAACTAACCCTCCTTATCCCCTCCTCTATATCCTTTATTATTTTAATAGGATCCTCTGTCCTTGGATTATCAGAAGTTATTATTACAAAATCAGAATATAAACCTGCAATTTCTCCCATCAATGGTCTTTTATAAGGATCTCTATCTCCACCGCATCCAAAAACTAAAATTTTTTTACCTTCAGTAAATTCAGATATAGTTTTTAAAAGATTTAATAAACTATCAGGGGTATGGGCATAATCAACTACTACAGAAAAATCTTGTCCCTCATCGATAAATTCTAATCTTCCAGGAACCTGAGGAAAGGATTCAAAAGCTTTTTTAATAACATCTAAATCCTCATTCAAAGCTATAGCAACAGAGGTAGCTGCCATAATATTAACTAAGTTAAATCTTCCTCTAAGCTTCAATTCTAAATCTAATATTCCCTTTGGAGTATTTAATTTAACCTTTAACCCTTCCCTCTTATTCTCTAAAAAAATAGGATAGATATCAGAATTTTCTTCAAAAGAAAACCATAAAGTTTTTTTATTGGGGAAATTAATTTTACTGACCCAATAATCGTCTTTATTTAAAATAGAGAAACCATTAGGTTTTAAGTGGTTAAAAATTCTCTTTTTTGTCTCAAAATATTCTTCCATAGTTTTATGAAAATCTAAATGATCTTGAGATAAATTAATAAAAACTACCCCATCAAAAAATACTTCTTCTACCCTCCTTAAAGCCAAAGCATGAGAAGAAACTTCCATAGCAACATATTTTATACCATTATCTACCATTCTTTTTAAGAGAGCTTGGAGTTCAGGTGATTGAGGAGTTGTAAAGGAAGATGGTATTTCCTGATCATCTATTTTATTATATATAGTACCAATAAGTCCTGCCTTTTCTCCCTTTGTTTTCCATAAATAATATAAAAGATGAGAAGTTGTAGTTTTTCCCTTTGTTCCAGTAATTCCAATTATAGTAAGCTTCTGAGCAGGGAAATTGTTAAACCAACTTGAGAGTTTTCCCAAAGCCTTATATATATCTTTAACTTTTATATAAAGAACATCTTTATCAAAGGTTCCCTCATAATCACCTTGATAAAATACTACTCTACTTCCCTTTTCAATAGCAGATGGTATAAACTTTTTTCCGTCTTCTTTCTGTCCTGGCATTGCAAAGAAAATAAAATTTTCCTTTATTTCTCGAGAATCAAGAGATATTCCTGAAACTTTTTCTGGAATCTTACCTGTCATATATAAGATTTCATCCTTTATATATTCAATTCCCTCTCTTAAAGCCTTCAATTTATCATCCTCCCATATATCACTAAATTTTTCACAATTTCTCCAAATATAGGAACCACTGTTTCCCTTGCATAATTTCCTATTTGCGGTTCTTGTAACATAACTATAATAGCATAGGTTTTTTCAGGTAAAAATAGATATCCCAAGAAAAAATGGTTTGAGGCATTATTTTTATAGCCATCTTTTACAGAGATCTGTGCAGTTCCAGTTTTACCTGCAATGTTATATCCTTGCCAATTAAGGCTATTAGCAGTTCCTTCTTTTACCACTTTATATAAATAACTTAATATTTTTTTAGATGTCTCCTCTGATATTATCTGAGATAATCTTACTGGAGAATTATTAAAAATAATTTTACCCTCCTGATCCTCAATCTTTCTTATCCAATGAAGTTCATTTAACCAACCTTTATTAGCTATGCAGGTAAAAGACCATAAAAGCTTAATTGGAGAAAGAGCTATTCCTTGTCCAAAACCAATGGTGCCTCGTGTGAAATGGCTTTCTTTTAAATTTGATATTAAAAAGTCTTTAGAATTTACGAGTATATCTCCAGGAATTGGCAAGTCTAAATTAAAAAGTCTTATATATTTACTCCAAAGATTAGGGCTTATCTTTTTGGAAAGTTTGTAAAAATAAATATTACAAGACTCTACAATCGCCTTTTCTAAATTTACTTTTCCATGTCTTTTGACACATTTAATCACATGTCCATCTATATTTTCTTCACCTTTACACTCTATTTCTTCCATAGGATCCATCATATTTTCTTCTAAAGCAATAACTGCAGTAAAAATTTTAAAGACAGAGCCAGGCTCATATATAGCATTTAAAGGATAATAATCCTGCAAATTTTCAAGAATATTCCATATACTTTCTTCTTCTATATCAAAACTTGGCATAACTGCTAAAGCTAACATTTCTCCTGTACTAACATCAATTATCCCTATCATTCCACCCTTTGCTTTATAACTTTCTATTCCTTTCTTTAAATAATTTCCACATATAATCTGCATTTCCTTATCAATGGTAAGATATATATTTTTTCCTTCCCTCAACCACGGATCTAAAATTGCCTCTAATCCATATAGTCCTTGATTATCAACTCCTACTAATCCCAATAAAGGAGAAGTAGCTAAGGATACAGGATAGGCTCTATATGATTCTTCTACTAAAAATATTTTATTATTGGCTAAATACCTTTTCACTCTATTCAACTCGTGAGATGTTAATATTCTTTTAATCCAAACAAAGTTTGAGTTTAAATTTAATTTAGTTTTAAGAATTTCCTTTGAAATATTTAAATCCTTACTTAATCTTTCTATTAATCTGTTTTTATCTTTTTCTGAAATATTTAGAGGATTTATAGCTAAGGAATTTTTATTTATATTGAATGCTAATTCTTCCCCTTTTCTATCATAAATAATTCCCCTTTTTACAGAAGCATTTTTATTCGTATATCCTTTAAAGATAACGTTAAATTGAACTTTAAAGAGAAAAAGTTCTATAAAAATTAAAGAGAAAATCCAAAATATAACAAAAATTTTTAACCTTCTATAATTTATCATGGCTTTTTAAAAGAATAATCTTTATATGAAGAGACAAAATAACTTTCTTTTTTTAAGGTGGTTTGAGTTCCATTTTCTATTCTTATTTCTAAAATATCTTGAGGATACCGTAATCCAATTTTTTTGGCTTTATTTTCCAATTCGTATAAATTTATCCTTTTTAAAAAAAGACCTTCATAAGCTAATTTTTCTTCTTCTAATTTATTTATCTTTTTCATAAGCTCTTTATTTTCAATTCTTAATCCTGAGACCTTAATATTTATAAAAATAGCTAAAAAAATTAATAGTAGAGCTACAGTAACAAATCTAAGAACTCCCAACTTTCTCACCTACCCTCATCTTTGCACTTCTTGCTCTTGGATTTCTTTCTACTTCTTCTTTTGATGGCTTAAGAATTTTCTTTGTAATTATCTTAATTTTCCCATCTTTCTCACTATTTTTGAAAAAATTTTTAACAATTCTATCCTCTAAAGAATGATAAGTTAAAATAACAATTCTTGCACCTTCTTTTAAAAAGGGAATAATGCTTTTTAGAGAATCCTCTAAAATTTCAAGTTCATTATTCACTACTATTCTTAAAGCCTGAAAAATACGAGTTGCAGGATGAATTTTTCTCCTTGGAATATTTTTTTCAATTAGTGATACAAGATCTCCCACTTTTGAGAAGGGTTTTTTCTTTCTTTCTTCTACTATTAGTTTAGCTACTTTTTTCGAAAAAGGTTCCTCTCCATATTCAAAAAATATTCTTTCTAAGGCCCTTTGGGAATAAGAATTAAGAATATCAGATGCTTTGAGTTTTTCATCGATAGAAAATCTCATATCTAATGGTTCATCTAAATTTTTAAAGGAAAATCCTCTTTTACTTTCTTCAAGTTGAAAAGATGACATCCCCAGGTCATATAGTATCCCATCAACTTTACGTATATTTAACATACCTAAAACATTAGGTATTTCATTAAACGCTTTATTTATTAAAATAAATTTAGAACCTAATTTTTTTAAAACATTTTCAGCAATCTCTATACTTTCTGAATCTCTATCAAATCCAATTAACAATCCTCTTCCTTCTAATCTTTTGAGAATTTCTTTTGAATGTCCCCCTGTTCCCACAGTAGCATCTATATATATTCCTTCAGGAATTATATTAAGATAATCTATAACTTCTTCTAACATAACAGGGATATGAAGTGTCATCCTTTCCATAGTTTTTCTACCTTTTCATTAATTTTCTTCATCTTCTCTAATAGATCTATCTGTTTCCTAAGATTCTCCCAATTTTGTTTGCTCCATATTTCTATATATGTCCCAATACCAATGATAACAATATCCTTATCTAACTCAGCATATTCTCTAAGATGTGAGGGAATAAGAATTCTTCCTAATTTATCCACTGTAACCTCTAAGGAACCAGAGAACCAGAATCTTTTTATATTCATAGAAGCCTCATCGGTGGGAGAAAATTCTAATAAAAACTCAGAAAATTTCTTCCATTCTTCAATAGTATATAAACGAAGACATTTATCAAATCCTCGAGTAATATAAAATTTTTCGCCCAGTTCTTGTCTAAAAATATTGGGTATTGTAAGCCTTCCCTTTTCATCAAGAGAATGTAGATATTCCCCTATAAACATTATAATTCCTTCCACCCATTTCCACTTTTTACCACCTTAAAATTATATCATAGGATTATAAAAATGAAAAATAAAAAAGAGGAAGTGGACCATAAGCCGAATTCTGTTCTCTGGGATATACCCAGAGCGACAACCATCTATCTAAGGTGATGATCACTCATCACCTTCAGCGGCCAACCCGAGGGTCAGCGGGCCACCTCAACCCCTCCTATTTGGCCTTGCACCGGGTGGGGTTTGCCAAGCCAGATGGTCACCCATCTGCTGGTGAGCTCTTACCTCACCTTTTCACCCTTACCCAACTCAAAGAGAATTGGGCGGTATCTTTTCTGTGGCACTTTCCTTCAGGTTACCCTGACTGGGCATTACCCAGCACCCTGCCCTCTGGTGTTCGGACTTTCCTCGGAATCTTTTCCGGATTCCGCGGTTGTCTGGTCCACTTCCTCTTTTCTATCTTTATAAAGGTCTGTCCAAGGAATTACTTCAAAACCTCTAAATCCTTCTTTTCTTATTATCTTCCAGTAAGGGACAGAATATTTTATTTTCTTTTCATATCCACATTCACAATAGAGAATTTTTTCTTCAATCCCATCTTCAACAGGGGTTGGAGGTTTATGTAAAACATATTTCACTAATAATATTTTACCACATTTTGGACAACGGGGAGCAGTAAGATGCTTCAAAATCTTGTCAATAAAATATAAAATTGTAATTCCTAGAATTAAAAAAATAATTAAATTCATGACTCTATCCAAAGAATTCTACCACAATTTGGACAATACACAATCTCCTCTTTTTTCTTTAGTCTATCTAATATAACTTTTGGAAGAGATAATTTACATCCTTCACATACCTCTTTATTTATTACCTTTGATATTGCTCTATTTGATTTTTGTCTCATAAGATTTTCAAATTCTAAAAACTCCTCCATGGGAATTTCTTTTTTATTTTTTTCAATTTCTAAAGATATTAATTCTATTTCTTCTCTTAACTCCTTCAATTCCTTTTCATATTTTTCAATTTCTAAAGAAAATTCTTCTTTAAATTTACTTAGCTCCTTTTTATATTCTGAATAGAACTTATTTTTCTCTTCCAATTCCAGGAGAATGTCCAAAATCTCGTCTTCTAACCTTCTTATTTGACCTTTTAAATTCTCCATTTCCTTTTCTAAATGTAAAGCCTCCTTTGGATTCTTAATAGTTAATGCTTTTTTCTCTTCGTCTTGATATTTATCCTTCAAACTGCTAACTTTATCTTCTCTTTCCCTCTGATTATCTTTCAAGTTTTTAATATCTTTTTCTAAAACCCTTATCTCCTCTTCTTTTAAATTAATAAGTTCAAGCTTTTCCTTTTTAAACTTTTCATATTCTTGCTTCTTATCTATAAAGGCCTTTTCCTTCTCCTTTAAGTTAATTACTAAATCTTGAATATTAAGAAGTTTAGGTATATTCTCTTTTTTCATTTTTTATCTTTCTCATATACAATTTAATTCTCTTATTAAAGCATAAGATAAAACTAAAAATGACGCAAGATATATAATTCTAAAAAATAATTTTTTGAACTTTTCAAGGAGAATTTTTTTCTTTAAAATTAATATAGTATGAGAAACTTAGAAGTTGCAAAGATCTTATACGAAATTTCTTCCCTTTTAGAATTAAAGGGAGAAAATAGATACAAAGTTGCTGCATATATGGAAGCAGCAAGAAGAATAGAAAATCTTTCGGAGGATATAGAAAAACTTTTTAAAGAAAAAAGACTTCATGAAATAAAAGGTGTAGGGGAAAGTATATCCCAAAAAATTGCAGAATATCTTACTACAGGAAAAATAACTTATTTAGAGGAATTGAAAAAAGAGATTCCTCCTGAACTTTTAGAGTTAGAAAGAATTCCAGGGGTAGGTCCAAAGCTTGCATATAGATTGTATAAAGAGTTAGGAATAAAAGATATTGATAGTTTAGAAAAAGCAGCAAGAGAAGGAAGAATAAGATTACTCCCTCGATTAGGAGAAAAGATAGAACAAAACATATTAGAAGGAATAAAACAAATAAAAGAAAAAAGTGAGAGAATTCCCTTAGGAATTGCTCTTCCTATCATTGAAGAAATATTATCTTTTCTTTCAGATAATAAATACATAAAAAATATTACTCCTGCTGGAAGTGTGAGAAGAAGAAAAGAGACCATAGGAGATATAGATATTCTTATCACTACACAAGATATTGAAAAAGTAAATGAGTCTTTGAAGAAATTGCCTATCCTAAAAGATACAATTGCTTCAGGCCCTACAAAAACAAGTATAATTGTAGAACCTGGAATCCAAGTCGATTTTAGAGTTGTAGAGGAGAAGTGTTTTGGTGCAGCATTACAATATTTTACGGGATCTAAAGCTCATAATATAAAACTTAGAGAATTAGCTTTAAAAAAGGGTCTTAAAATTAATGAATATGGTGTTTTTAGAATAGAAGATAATAAACGTCTTGGAGGAGAGAAGGAAGAAGATATATATGAAATTCTTGGTTTACAATTTATTCCTCCAGAATTGAGGGAAGACCAAGGAGAAGTGGAACTTGCAAGTATTAATAAATTACCAAATCTCGTGGAAGAAAAAGATATTTTAGGAGATTTACATTCTCATACTAACTGGAGTGATGGAGCAAACAGTTTAGAAGAAATGGTGAATTTTGCATATAAACTTGGTTATAAGTATTTAGTTATTTCTGATCATAGTCAGGCATTAGGAGTTGCCGGAGGTTTAACCCCAGAAAGAATAGAAAAACAAAGGGAAAAAATATTTGAGTTAAATAAAAAATATAAAGATTTTAAAATTATCCATAGTATTGAGGCAAACATATTGAGTGATGGAAGTATAGATTTACCAAATAGTATATTAGAGAAATTTGATTTAGTGATTGCAGGATTGCATTCTGGTTTTAAACAGAGTAAAGAAAAAATAACAGAAAGATTAATATCTGCTATTAAAAATCCGTGGGTAGATATTATCAGTCATCCTACAGGAAGACTGATAAATAAACGTCCCGCATATGAAGTGGATTTAGAAGCCATATTACAAGTATCTAAGGAAACAGGAACAATTTTAGAGATAAATGCTCAACCTGATAGATTAGACCTCTGCGATTTAGATACTAAAAGGGCTAAAGAAAAATATGGACTATTATTTTCTATAGGAACTGATGCTCACGATATTAGAAGTTTTTCTCTTATAAGATATGGAGTTTATGTAGCGAGAAGAGCATGGCTGAAAAAGGAGGATATTTTGAATACATATCCTTGGGAAGAAATAAAGAAAAGACTAAAAAGGAATAGGAAGAATACGTAATGCAAGGAAACACAGGAAAATTAAAAGAAGGAGAATGGGTAATACTTTGGGAAGAAAAAAGAAGACATCTTTTAAAATTAGAAAGAGATAAAGTTTTTTATTATAATAAAGGACACTTATCTCATAATGAAATAATAGGAAAGGAAGAAGGTACAATTTTTGTGTCCTCCCACGGAGGAAAACTTTTAGCCTTAAGACCTACTTTTTCCGATTATATTTTAGAAATGCCCCGGGGAGCTCAAATTATTTATCCCAAGGATATAGGAGTTATACTTATATGGGCGGATATTTATGAGGGAGCAAAAGTTATTGAAGCAGGTATAGGATCAGGGGCACTAACCATAGCCTTGTTAAAAGCAGTAGGAGAAAAGGGTATTGTAGTTTCTTATGAAGTAAGAGAGGATTTTGCATTAAGAGCATTAAAAAATATAGAAGAATTTTTAGGAAAAAGAGAAAATCACATTTTAAAACTAAAAGATATATATAATGGAATTGAAGAAGAAAACTTTGACAGGATAATACTCGATCTTCCAGAGCCATGGAGAGTAGTAGATTATACTATAAAAGCCTTAAGGCCTGGAGGTATTTTTCTTTCCTATTCTCCTACAATAATTCAGGCACAAAAAACAGTATCTGCCTTAAAAAATACTTCCTGTTATGCTTTTATTGAAACCTTTGAGGTTTTATTAAGACCTTGGCAGATTGAGGACCTCTCAGTAAGACCATATCATAGAATGGTTGCACATACTGCTTTTATTACTTGTGCTCGTAGGATTCATACTGAAATAAAAGGGAATAAATTTCTGAAAGACGAGCTTTCTGAAGAAGTAGAAGAAAATCCTGAGAATATTTTTTAAAGGGAAATCTTTCTAAAGGACTTAGGTTCAAAGACAGATCTTGAATCCTTTTATATCCTTCTATAATTTCATCTTTGCCAAAGAAAAGATATGAATGTTTTGATATTTTAACCCATCTTCTTAATTCTGACGGCAAAATTGGAGGTTTCATAAAAACCAAATGATTAAGATGGGAAAAAGGAAAATTTGCGGGATAAAAATATGCGTTCACTCTCTTGAAGAAATTTTCTTCCTTTTCCTTATTCTTTGAAAATCTTAGATCTGATAAAGACGGAACTTTAGTTTTTGATGGATATTTAACTACTCTTATATTAAGCTTTTTCGAAAGCATTAAAAATAGCTTTTCGTCTCCTAATAATGTTAAAAGAATCATAGGAACTGGTAATTCTTTTACTAACTTGTAATAATAATCTATAAACTCAGGAAATTTTAATAACAACTCTACATCCTCCCAAATAATAAGAGAAGAATTTTTTAATTCCTCCACTTTATTTTCAATTTCCCATGGAGAAACAAAAATTAGATTTTTATCCTTCCAATATTCGTGATTCCAAGAAGGAGTAATTATAGAAATACTTTTTCTTTTCTTTTTTATTCTTTCCAAAATAGAATTCTTTTCTATATCATTTTCTACATGAATAAGATAGTTAACCCTTCTTTTTCTTTCTGAATTAATTTTTAAAGGAATTTTATTATTCATTTTAAAATCTTCCAAATAAAACTTATAAAAACTTTCTCCTCCAAAATTTCCTTTATAGATTCTTATCACCATATCCATAAATCCTTCCTTCTGATCTGCCAGCTTCTCTGCTAACCCAAAACCTGTTAGAGAAAGAATAGATCCTGATAAATCCACAATTTTTATATTAAATCTTTTTCCATTCCTATCTCCACCAGAAAGTTCTTGTATTGAGGAATTTGAAATAAGAAAACAAGGTTCTTCATTTCCTGGTCCAAAAGGGGAAAGTTTCTCAATATCTGAAAATAATCTTGAATTTATGTCTTTAATATCTAATTCTGCGTCAATCTTTATTTTAGGAATTAACTCCAAATCCTTCCATAATCTCTTAGAAAGATCTATTGCAGATCTATAAAAATCATTCCAAAGTTCTCTTTTAATACTAAAACCAACGGCAGATTTATGCCCCCCAAATCTATGTAGAAATTTGGAAAGTCTTATTGTAAATTCAAATATATCTACATCTTCCACTCCTCTTCCTGATCCCACAATATAGTCTCCTTCAATCTTTCCTAAAAAAACAGGTCTATTATACTTTTCTGCCAACTCTGCAGCAGAAATTCCTAAAACCCCTTTATGCCAGTTTTCATTAAAAAGAATTATTACTGGAACATCTTCTCCTTCTTTTTCAAAATATTTCGCTACTTCCTCATTTGCTGAAAATGTAACCTCATCTTTAATTCTCTGTCTTTCTCTATTTTCCTTTTCCAGAATATTCGCCAAATCTTCTGCAGATTCCTCATTTTGAGAGAGGATAAGATCAACAGCATCCTTAACCTCTCTTAGTCTTCCTATAGCATTAAGACGAGGGACAATATAAAATAATATATCTCTTGACTCAAGAGTAGAATAGTTTCCTAATCCTGCTTTTTTAATTAAAGCTTTTAACCCAATAAGTTTTGTTTCTAAGATTTTACTTAATCCATACTTTACAAAGATTCTATTTTCACTTTTCAACTCCACCTGGTCTCCTAAAGTTCCAAGGGAGACAAGCTCAAAAACTCCCTCCTCTTTATAAATTTTCTCCCCAATTTTTTCACTTAATCCTTGAAGAAACTTAAAGACAACCCCTACACCAGCCAAATATGGAAAAGGATAATTATTTAAATGAGGATTTAAAACCAACATAGCATTAGGAGAAGTTGAAGAAGGTATATGATGGTCAGTAATTATTACCTCTAAGCCATTTTTCCTTAAAAAATCTACTTCTTCTATACTATTTATTCCACAATCAACAGTTATTATTAAACTATATTTTGAAAGATCCAATTTCTGTAAAGTATCTTTTTTTAAACCATAGCCTTCAACAAGTCTATGAGGAATATAATACTCTACTTCCCAACCCCAATTTTTAAGGGTTTTTAATAAAAGGGTTGTAGAAGTAATACCATCTGCATCATAATCTCCATAAATTAAAATCTTCTTCTTTAAATTTCTAAGCTTTATAATATAATCCAGTGCATTTTCCAATTGAGGAAAGAAACAAAAGGGATCATAAAGATTATCTAAGTTGGGGAATAAAAATTCCCTTGCTAATTTCTCTTCTACTATTCCTCTATTAACAAGAAGACGAGCAAGAAGAGGAGAAATGTTAAAATTCCTTATTAATTCCTCTTCTTGCTCCTTGTTCCCTGGAAGAAAGATCCATTTACACATCTAAGCTCTTTGAACTTCTCTCCATTCTGCAAGAAGTGCTGAAGATATAAATATAGTAGAATATGTTCCAATTAATATACCTAAGTATAGAGCAATTACAAAGGGACGAAGTACTTCTCCCCCAATTATCAAAAGAGGAGTTATAGCAAAGAGGGTTGTAATAACAGTATAAATAGTTCTCAATAATACTTGATTAATGCTCATATTTGCTATTTTAACAAAATTCTCCCTTGGATATGCCTTCATATTTTCCCGAATTCTATCAAAAACAATAATAGTATTATTAATAGCATACCCCAAGAGGGTAAGAATAGCCGCAATAAAGGAGGGACTTACTTCCCACTGGAACATAGAAAATAAAGATACAGTAGCCAAAAAAACAAAAGCCTCACCTATTATAGCAGAAAGAGCGAAATCAAATCTAAATCTTAGAGTTATATATACTAACATAATGATTACTGCTAGTATTGAAGCCAATATAGCTTTTTCTCTTAATTCCTGGCTTATTGAGGGTTCAATACTGGTCCAGTCTTTTCCCTTAAAATTACCAATAATTTTTTCTATTGATGAAGTTAATTTCTTTGCAGAATCTTCATCAAGGGGTTTTGTTCTGATCCATATTTCTTTTAGATCTGAACTTGTTTGAACTATAGATTTTTCAAATAATCTATTTACAATTTTTCTTATTTCAGAAATCTGTTTTGTGTTGAGAGGGGTATCAACCTTGTAGTGAAGTAAACTTCCACTTTGAAAATCTATAGAAAGATTTAGACCATTTGTAAAAAAAGAGATTAAGCCTACTATAATAAAAAGAAAGGATATTAGGAAAAAAATCCTTCTTACTTTTTTTCCTAAAAAGTTTATTTCTCTTTTCAAAATAACTCCTCCCTTCTATAAACCCAAAAGCTTAGTATGTTTCTTAAAAAGAGGAAGCTGTAACAAATTTTCAAGAAAAGTTCTTGTTACAGTTATTGCAGTAAACATACTTAAGGAAACACCTATAGTAAGAGTTACTGCAAATCCTCTCACGGGTCCCGTTCCAAATATATATAGAATAAGAGCTGCTAATATTGTAGTTACATTACTATCAATAATAGCTCTTAAAGCATTTCTAAAACCTGCATCTAGGGAGGCCATAGGAGTTTTCTTTTTGGAAAATTCTTCTCTCATTCTTGTAAATATTAGGCAATTAGCATCTACAGCCATACCTATAGATAAAATTATTCCTGCAATTCCAGGTAAGGTAAGAGTTGCATCAAGTAACTTAAATACTGCAAGTACCATTATAACATAAAGTCCCAAAGCAATATCTGCTGTTAACCCTAAAAATCTAAAAATAACTATCATAAATAGAATTATCAAAATTGCTCCAATAACTCCTGCTTTATATGCAGCTTCCATGGTATCTCTTCCAAGAGTTGGATCTATAGTTCTATTTTCTATAACTTTAACAGGAACAGGTAAGGCACCCGCCCGAAGTAAAATTGCAAGTTTTTGAGCTTCGTCAATGGTGAATCTTCCTGTTATTACTCCAACCCCTTCGGTAATAGCATCCTTGATTATTGGACTTGATATAACTCTTCCATCAAGAACAATAATTACTGGCTTCCCAATATTTTTTGATGTAAAATCTGCAAAGATTTTTGCCCCCTCAGGATTCATCTCTACACGAACCTGAGGTTGTCCAAGTTGATCAAATTCAACCTTCGCGGTTTTCAAAGCAGAACCAGTAAGAATAGTTTTTTCATTTTCATCTTTAAACTCTAAAAGTGCAGTCTGGCCAATAATGTCTAATGCCTTCTCGGGATCTTTGATTCCAGGAAGCTCTACCACAATTTTATCTGTTCCTTCCCTATATAAAGATGGCTCTGCAACTCCCATTTGATCAATACGATTCCTTATTACCTCTATAGTTCTTCTTATAGCATCATCAGTAATTTCTACTGTAGGAGTTTTTTGACACTGAAGAGTAACCCTAATTCCACCTTTAATATCCAACCCCAATCTAAAGGGGCGAGTTAGAAGAATCCATAATGAAAGAGCAAAAACTATTACAATAAAAGCAGTTTTATACTCTGAACGTATATTCATAAATTCCCTCCTTCCCTTATCTTAGTCCTTTTTTACATAAGCTACCCCATCAAGTATCATCTCCATAATTATTCCTTTTCCAAAGGAAACCTGAAGAATTTTAGTCTGTTTATTTATAGCTACGATTTGCCCAATTAATCCCCCCTTTGTTACGATTTTATCTCCTGCTTTTAGGGATTCTAACATTTCTCTTCTTCTTTTTTCTTCTCTTCTTTGAGGAACAATAGCAATAAAATAAAATATTGCAATAAATAATCCCCAAAATATTAAAAGACTTATTAAGCTTCCAGCACCTTGGTCCATATTTCCTCCTTTTCTAATCTATTTTCTCTATCAGACTTTAAATAATTTTCCAAGAATTTCCTTTTAAAACTTTCATACCTCCCTTCTTTAATACTTTCTCTAATATCTGTTATAAGCCTAAACAAAAATCTTAGATTATGAAGAGTTAAAAGTCTATAGGATAAAGTTTCATGTTGAAGAAAAAGATGTCTAATATATGCTCGAGTAAATTTTTTACAGGAATAACAATCGCAACCCTCTTCTAAAGGAGAAAAATCTTCCTTATATTGGGCATTCTTTATATTTCTTCTCCCTTCTTTCGTATAAAATACCCCATGGCGGGCAAGCCTTGTAGGTAAAACACAATCAAACATATCTATCCCTAAACCGACAGCTATTACTAAGTCTTCTGGAGCACCTACTCCCATCAAATATCTTGGCTTATCCTCAGGAAGAAGTCTTACAGTATAATCTGTTATCTCATACATCTTCTCCTTTGGTTCCCCTACACTTATACCTCCTAATGCAAAACCAGAAAGAGGAAAGTCTAAAATTTTACTTACCGATTCCTCTCTTAAAGAGGGATAAAATCCCCCTTGAATTATTCCAAATAATTCTTGTTGATTTTCTTTAATCTTTTTATATTCAATACTTTTTTTAAGCCAATTTAATGTAAGATCGAGAGCAAATTTAGTCTCAAAGAAACCTGCAGGATATCCAATACATACATCTAAGGGCATGATTATATCAGAACCTAAATGAGACTGAATTTCTATAACTAATTCAGGGGTGAAAAAATATCTTTCACCATCTATGTGGGAATTAAAATAAATTCCATTTTCCTCTATTTTTCTTAGTTTAGCTAAGCTAAAAACCTGGTATCCTCCACTATCAGTAAGTATTGGACCATTCCATCCTATAAATTTATGAAGTCCTCCTGCATTTTTAATTATTATGGAGCCAGGTCTTAAAAAAAGATGATAAGTATTCCCTAATATAATTTCTCCTCCTTGTTCCTTTACCTCTTCAGGAGTTAAAGTCTTTACAGCCCCCTGAGTTCCCACAGGCATAAACACAGGAGTATAGAATTCTCCATGCTCTGTTGTTATTTTTCCTAATCTTCCTCTACTTTTAGTATCTTTTTTTAATATCTCAAATTTCATATTCCACCTCAATATATAAACATAGCATCACCAAAGCTATAAAATCTAAATTTTTCTTCTATAGCCTTTTGGTATGCTCTTTTCATAAGATCATATCCCATAAAAGCAGAAACTAGCATAAGAAGAGTAGACTTTGGGAGATGAAAGTTGGTAATGAGTCCATCAATTATTTTAAAATCAAAACCTGGATATATAAAAAGAGAGACTAATCCCTTTCCAGGTATTACCGTATTATCTCTTCTATTCCCCTCTAATACTCTTGTTACTGTTGTCCCTACAGCAATTATTCTCCTTCCTTCTTTTTTTGCAAGATTAATCCTTTCAGCTGTCTCCTCTGGTATTTCAAAATATTCAGGATCTAATTTATGTTTTGTTATATCCTCTGTAATAACAGGTCTAAAGGTTCCTAACCCTACATGTAAGGTTATAAAAAGAATCTCTACACCATTATTTTTTAAAGAATTTAATAGTTCATCAGTAAAGTGTAAACCTGCTGTTGGGGCTGCTATTGCTCCTGACTTTTTAGCATATATTGTTTGGTATCTATTAGGATCATCTATTGGTTTCTTTACGTATGGAGGAAGAGGAATCTTGCCTATCTGGGCTAGAATATTATCCAAATTATCCCTCGAAAAACTAAGGACAAAAATTCCCTCTTCTTTTTTTTCCAAAACTTCTCCATATATATCATCGGCAAAATATATTTTTGTTCCAATTTTTACCCTCTTTCCTGGCTTTATCAATGTTTCATACTCTTTCTCTCCTATTTTTTTCAAAAGCAGAACTTCAATTTTTGCTCCTGTTTCTTTTTTTCCATAAATTCTTGCAGGAATAACCTTTGTATCGTTCAATACTAAAACATCCCCAGCTTTTAAAAAATTTTTAATATCTCTAAAAATATGTAAAGTAATCTCTCCTGTCTTTCGAGAAATTGCCATAAGTCTCGAAGAATCCCGAGGATTTAATGGCTCTTGGGCAATTAGTTCTTCTGGTAAGTAATAATCATAGTCTGATAATTTTAGTACCATTTTTCTATTTCAACTCCTTGATAATAAAACTTTATTATTTCTCTGTAATTATATCCTTTTTCAGCTAAGAATTTTGCTCCCCTTTGAGAAAGTCCAACTCCATGGCCCATTCCCTTTCCTAAGAGATATATCCCATCATTATTATATTTAATATCAAATAAGGTACTTCTAAGATTAAAAATCTCCCTCCACATAGTACCCTTTATTTTCCATTCTCTATCACTACTTTTTATAATAACATTTTTTACTCTTCCAGTAGAACTCTTTTCTAATTCAATGGAAAATATATCTTCAATATATATGTTAGACTTATTAAGTACCATTTTTATCTTTTCAAGGGAAAGAGAGACAGTCCATGTATCATCATTAATCTCTTCCACATCCCTCACACTTCTTAAATAAGGATAATATTCACCCCATACATCTTCAGAGTTCTCTGTTATTCCTCCAGAAGAGGAATGATAATAAGCTTTTATTAATTGTCCATTATATGTTATCACCTCTCCTATTGTCTCTTTTACTGCTATATTTGTTCTTTCCCTCTCAAAATTTACCCCTTTATAAACTTGACAATGGACGTTAGAACAAAGGTCAAAAAATTTATGTTTTCCAAAGTTTATTAAAGCATAAGTTCTTGCCGATACTGCTTGAGCTTTTAATGCTTCTAAGGGATAGGAAGAGGGCATTTCTCCAGGAAGAACACCCATTAGATAATCCTCTACATTCAAAGTATTAATTATCCATTCATTTTCACTTATCTCCAAAATTCCTCTATATGCCATTGAATTTACAGAAATAAACTTATCTTTTTGAGGATAGAAAAAGATTGGTAAAGTCAAAATTAAGAGATCCTTTCCAAAATTAATAATTGCACTTTCTTTATCAAGTTTCAAAGATAAATTGCCATTTCCACCAACTTCTACCTTAATATAGGAATTTAAAATTTCTCCTACATTTGTAAAGTTCATTTCTTTGTCCATCTTAAAAAGTCCAATCCTGATAATAGGTATGTCCTGAGAAAGGGAATAAGATAATAGAAGAAAGATTATAGAAAAAATTATGAAATATTTCATTTTTTTATATAAAAAATAATGCTAAGAATTAAGGTCAATATTAAGCTTAATAATAAACAGGTAGTTATTGGGAAATAAAAAACAAAATTTTTCTTCTCTATTTTTATATCTCCAGGAAGACGACCCAATGGAAAAAATCTTGAGCCATAAACAAAGAATATTCCTAAAATTATCAAAATTATACCTAAAATTATAAGCCATTTCCCTATAAAAGACATAATCTTACCCCCCTACAATTACCTTCTGAGCTTGAAATAAATTTTTTAAGATCAATTTCTTTGCTGGTATTAACTCACCATCCATAGTAGCCATTAAATCTTCTGGACCTTTTATTATAACTTCCTTTGCTCTAAACATTTTAATATGAGGATTTATAACATGTTTTCCAAAAAAGACTAAAGGGAAATATAAAATTAATTCAAGAGGAGATACTCTTTCAATGAGGCAGATATCAAAATATCCATCATCAAGGGAGGAATATGGTAGAATTTTCATACCTCCCGCATAATTTTTTGTATTTCCTATTGCTACCAAAGTAATCTCCCCCTCCCATTTTTTATTATTATCAAAACTGATTTCACACCTTTTTGGCTTATATTTTCTCAATGTAGTGAATACAGAAAAAACATACCCCAAGGAACCTTTTAGAGTCATTTTATTAGCTGACATATTTACTTCTGCATCAAATCCTACCCCTGTAATTCCCACAAAATATCTCTTATCTGCTAATCCTAAATCCATTTTAAAATATTTTCCATTTTTTAGAATTTTTACCGCTTTATTAATATTTCTTGGAATCTTTAATGATATTGCAATATCATTACCTCTACCTATAGGAATTATACCTAAAATACCTCTCCCTCTTAAACCATTTACCACTTCGTTTACTGTTCCGTCTCCTCCTGCTGCTACTACCACTTCTGCTCCTTTTTCTAATGCATTTTCCACTTGTCTTATTGTCCCTTCTTTCCCTTCGGTAAACTCAATATTAAAATCAAAATCTTCCTTATTAAAAAGATTTTTAATATAAGAAAAAAGATTTTTACCCCTTCCCCGATTGGCAATAGGATTAACTAATACGTGATATTTCATTTTTTAACTCCTTTCCAAAATCTTTCTTTTTCACTATAAATACATCCACAGTACTTCTGTCTATAAAGATTTAACTCTTTTATAATATTTAAGCCTTCTCTATATCCCTCTCTAAAATCTTTATAGAAGAATTCTAAATTAAACTCTTTCGCTAATAATTCACCTATATTCTTTATAAGTTCATGCTTTTGATAGGGACTTACCAATAATGTAGTTGAAAATTTTTTAAAACCTAATTCCTTTGCTTTTTGAGCAGTTTTTCTAAGTCTCATATAATAACATACAGGACATCTATTCCTTTCTCTAAAAACCACTTCCCTTATAAATCCCTCTAAATCATAATCATCCTCATAAATAACATTAAGATTTTTAATTTCAGAGAAACTTTTTAAGGCCTCTAATCTTAGTTTGTACTCTTGATAAGGATGAATATTGGGATTATACCAAAATCCCTCAATTTCATATCCCTCCCCTCTCATATTTTCCAATGGATATGCAAGACATCCTGCACAACATATATGGAAAAAAATCTTAGTCTTCATGATTTATTTTCAAGAAGATGCATTAATCCTAAAGAAGTTATTACTCTTCCTCGAGGAGTCCTTTGTATAAAACCCAGTCTTAGAAGATAGGGTTCATATACTACTTCTAAGGTCTCTGGCGATTCATTTAAAAATTCTGAAAGAGTCTTTATTCCCACAGGACCACCCTTAAAATTATCTCTTAAAGCAATTAGAATTTTTCTATCAATCTCATCTAATCCTTTATCGTCTATTCCAAGAAACCTCAATATTTCCTTTACTTCTTTTTCGTTCAATTTTTCTTTATTTTCTACCTGAATGTAATCCCTCACTCTTTTCAATAATCTATTTGCAATTCTTGGTGTCCCACGAGCTCTTTTTGCTATCTCCATTAATACTGAGGATGAAAGATTTAAACCTAAAATTAGTTGAGACCTTTCTAAAATCTGCATAATTTCTACATCAGAATAAAAATCAAGATTTCCAATAAAACCAAATCTATCCCTTAATGGATTACTAAGCAACCCCGGTCGCGTAGTAGC
Source organism: uncultured bacterium (assembly GCA_938034905.1). Taxonomy (GTDB): domain Bacteria; phylum Dictyoglomota; class Dictyoglomia; order Dictyoglomales; family Dictyoglomaceae; genus NZ13-RE01. The sequence goes on from CALHLF010000018.1 coordinate 20,067, forward strand.
TCCAACAATAGTGATAGGTGGAAGTTTTAATTTCAAAGCTCTTGCAGCTGGTCCCTTCCCTGTAATTATACTGATAACAGAATCTTCCATAACTGAATATAAAATCTCTTCAAGAGATGGTAAAAGCCTGTGTATCTCATCAATAAAAAGAATCCCTCTTTCAGGAATAGAGGTTAAAATTCCCACCAAATCTCCTGCTCTTTGAAGAGCTGGAGCAGAAATTACTTTAATATCAACCTCCCGTTCCCAAGAAAGAATCAAGGCTAATGTTGTCTTTCCAAGTCCTGGAGGACCACAAAATAAAATATGATCTATCGCTTCTCCTCTCTCCTTTGCAGCTTTCAAAATTAAATTTAATCGTTCCACAATCTTCTTTTGACCAATAAACTCAGAAAATTTTCGAGGTCTTAGAAGACTTTCCAGTGAAGGTTCTTTTTGAGCTAAAGAAAAATAAGGGAGTTTTCTCATCTTAAAATTCCTTCTTAAGTTTTTCCAAGGCTATTTTCAGCAACTCTTCAGGAGACTTTTCTTTATCTTTTAAGAGTTCTTTTAAAACTTTATTAACTTGTTTTTTTGAATAACCTAACCTTTGTAAAGCTTCCCCAACTATATCTACTTTTTCCTCCTTATCTTCTATAGGAATTGTTCCCTTAGCTGAAAAAAATATTTTTTGAGCAAGTTTTCTTCCTATACCAGGAACTATAGTTAATATCTCCCAATTATTTTCTTCTAAAGAAGATCTCCATTCTTGTAAAGTTATGTTTTCCACAATTTTAAAAGCCAAATTAACTCCCACTCCTGATAAGCTTAATAATTCTTCAAAAAAATCTCGCTTTTCTTTTTCTATAAATCCAAATATACTTATTCCTTTTTCTTCTAATATTTCACTCACATATATTTTTATTTCTTCTCCTATTTTATCTCTTAAAATCTTAAGAAGCTCAGGGGAAACCTTTATCCTAAAACCAACGTTTCCTAAAGAAAGAATTAAAAAGTCAGTTGAAACTTCTATTATTTTCCCTTGAATATAATTCAAAAAGGTCAATTATGATCACCATAAGTTAAGGAATAGCATATACTTAAAGCAAGAGCATCAGCTACATCATCAGGTTTTGGTATTTTAGGAAGCTTAAGAAGCTCCATCACCATAATCTGAATCTGTTCCTTTGTTGCTCTTCCATAACCCACAATAGTTTGTTTTACTTCCAAAGGACTAAAGGTATAAGTTCTAATATTATGCTGATAAGAGGATAATAGAATTACTCCCTGAGCTTGTGCAACATTTATGGCTGTTTTTAAGTTTTTATAAAAAAACAACTTTTCCATTACTATAACATCTGGGGTATATTTTTCTATAAGATTAGAAAGCTCTTGATACAAATAATCTAATCTCTTACCCATATCCCAATTCTTAGGGGTGGTAAAACATCCATATTCCAAAACCCTTATTTTCCCTTTTTTAGATTCAATTAAACCAAAGCCTATTAATGCTGTGCCTGGATCAATTCCTAAAATCAACATCTAAGATAGTGCTTGTAATATTTCATCGGGTATATCAAAATTGGCATAAGTTTTCTGAACATCATCATGTTCTTCTAATTCTTCCATGAGCTTTAATACCTTTTCTGCATCAACACCTTGAACAGGGACTAAATTCTTTGGGATTTTTGTAATCTCCGCACTGGTAATTTTATAATTTTTCTCTGTTAATATGTTTTTAACTGTTGAAAAATCTTGGGGGGAAGTTACTATCTCAATAGAATCAGGATCAATTCTAACATCTTCTGCTCCTGCATCTAATGCATCAGCTAATAATTGATCTTCATCCTTTACACTTTCCTTTTCTATAAAGATACTTCCCTTTTCTTCAAAAATCCAAGATACGCATCCTGCTTCTCCTAAATTACCACCATGTTTTGTAAAGATTCTTCTAATCTCTGATGCGGTTCTATTTTTATTGTCTGTTACAACTTCTACCATAATAGCTACACCACCAGGACCATATCCTTCATATACTACCTCTTCATATATAACACCAGGGATTTCTCCTGTTCCTCTTTTTATTGCCCTTTCAATATTTTCCTTTGGCATATTTGCTTCTCGAGCTCTCTCTATTGCTGCTCTTAGTCTCAAATTTGTCTCGGGATTTCCACCTCCGTGTTTTGCAGCTATAATAATTTCCTTGCTTAAACTGGAAAAAAGCTTACCCTTTTTAGCATCTGCTGCTGCTTTTCTATGTTTTATATTTGCCCATTTAGAATGTCCAGACATTATTTCTCCTCCCTATTATGAAAATAAATTTTAAGTTTCATAAGAATTCTACTATATTTAATAAAGTTTGACAAGAAGTGAATAGAGATTAGTTATTTTTTGAGAGATTAATTAACTTCTTAAAAGCTAAAGGTATATTCTCTATAATATCTCCTGCAATAAGTCCTCTTTCTCCATATTTTTCTTTAAAAACTAAAGCAGATAGGGAATGTATGTAATTCCCTAAAATACATGCTTTATTTAACTCTAATCCTTGAGCTAAGAGGCTAACAATTATTCCGGTTAAAACATCCCCAGAACCTGCGGTTGCTAAGAGAGAAGAAGCAAAAGGATTAATATATATTTCCCCTGTAGGGAAGGAACTTATAGAATATGGTCCCTTCAATATTAGATTGATATTATATTTTTGGGAAAAAGTCTTAGAAATTTCAATTCTATTTTTAAGGACAGCATCTGGAGTAGTATCTAAAAGTCGAGCCATTTCTCCTCCATGAGGGGTAAGGATAATATTTCCCTGATTTAATAGAGGAAGAATAGGTTTAATTGCAGTTAATCCATCGGCATCAATAACTAAGGGTAAAGATAATTTTAATGAAAGAGTCCTGACAAAGTTTTGAGTGGTTTCAGAGATTCCTATTCCAGGGCCCAAACCTATGGCATTAATTCCAAGTTTTTCAATTCTATCCAATATAAAAGGAATATTATCTTCAGAAATATAACCCATTTCATCTTTCAGGGGGATTAATATTATCTCAGGATTTAAGGCTCGATGAATATTACTTATAGATTCTGGTAAGGCAAGATAAACCATTCCTGCAGAACTTCTTAAAGAAGCTTTTGCTGATAAAATTGGTGCTCCTGTATATTGAATGGAACCACCAATAATTAGAACTTTTCCCTTGCTTCCCTTATGAACCCCTACAGAAAAAGATGGAATAAAATTTCTAACTTCGTTATCTTCTACTAAAAATACTTTTGAAGAGACAAATTTTTCTAAAAATTTATTAGGAAAACCCAAAGGATTTACAATTATCTCTCCAATATAATCTATAGCACTCAGATTGAAAAATCCAATTTTAGGGAAAAACATAGTAATTGTAATATCTGACTTTATACCTTCTCCAAGGATTTCTCCTGAATCAGCATTAACTCCAGTTGGAACATCAATAGAAAGTACAGTCTTATTCAAATTATTAATTTCTTTAATAATTTCTATTAACTCTTTATCCAAAGATTTTTTTAGTCCAATCCCAAAGATTCCATCTACTATAAAATCTACATCTTTAATTATCTTCCAATTTTCCTTTAAGGATAAAAATTTAACTTCAGAATCCTTTAAAAGTTCATATTGAGCTTTACATAATGGAGAAATTCCCCTTTCCCAAGCATAGGTTAGAACAAGAGGGGAATTTCCATTAATATGTAAATACCTTGCTACTACTAAAGCATCTCCTCCATTGTTTCCTGGTCCACAAAGGATTGCTATTTTTTTATCTTTAAGGTCCTTAAATCTATCTTTTAAAAAATAATAAATAAAAGATCCTGCATTCTCCATAAGAATTAATGGAGAAATATTAAACTCTTCCGTTATTCTTCTTTCCAGTTCTCTTGTTTCTTCGATAGAAATTACTCTCATTTTCCACCTTCTAACCTAAGAACTACTCTATTAGGTAAACAAACAATACTTTCTCCTTCTTTATTTATCCATCCTTGTTTTATACATATCTTATCAGGACAAGGAGAAGAAATCATCCTGATTCCTTTCTCCGGGTTATATTCAAAGTAACTTTCTCCTATATTTCCTTTTACTGAGAATTCCTTTTTTAATTTTAAAGATTTTAAATTTACTCTTAAAACTTCTTTATTATTAACTTCTGCAATTAAATACAATGGGGAGGATAATCTTTCTTGAAAAATCAAAAGAATAATTCCAAAAAGAAAAAGAGAAAAGACTATTATAAATTCCTTCCTCTTCATAGTAAAATGAAGGGGTAGATAAAATCTACCCCCCTATTCTTTTATCTTTTAAAATTTAAGATCCCTTTATATACTGAAGCTTCTCCAAGTTCTTCTTCAATCCTTAACAATTGATTATACTTTGCAATTCTATCAGTCCTACTTGCTGATCCTGTCTTAATCTGTCCACTGTTTACTGCTACAGCTAAATCTGCAATAAAAGTATCTTCTGTCTCTCCTGAACGATGGGAAATAACAGTTCTATATCCCCATTGATGAGCCAATCTTATAGTATCTAAGGTTTCAGTTAAGGTCCCAATTTGATTTACCTTAATTAAAATAGCATTACCTATTCCCTTTTCTATCCCTTCTCTCAAAATTTTAGGATTAGTTACAAAAATATCATCTCCTACTAACTGAACCTTTTTACCTATCCTTGTAGTTAATTTTTGCCATCCCTCCCAATCTTTCTCTGACAATCCATCTTCTATAGATACTATTGGATATTTATCTACTAAATATTCCAAAAAAGAAATCATTTCATCACTAGATAGAGATTTTCCTTCAGCGCGTAATACATATTTTCCATCTTCGTAAAATTCACTAGCTGCAGGATCTAAAGCTAATGCAATATCTTTACCAGGCTCAAATCCAGCTTTTTTTATGGCCTCCACAAGTATTGCTAATGGCTCTTCATTAGTTTCTATATATGGAGCAAATCCCCCTTCATCTCCTACATTAGTATTAAGATTTTTACCTTTTAATATACTTCTTAAAGTATGAAACACCTCTACAGCCCATCTTAAGGATTCTTTAAAGGATGGTCCCAATGGGACGATCATATATTCTTGGAAATCTAAGGGATTATCTGCATGCTTTCCACCATTAATTACATTCATTAATGGAACAGGAAGCTCTCGCGCTTGGATCCCGCCAAGATATGAATAGAGAGAAATTCCTAAAGAATTTGCGCTTGCCCTTGCTACTGCTAAAGAAACTGCGAGAATAGCATTAGCCCCTAATCTTGACTTATTCTCAGTTCCATCTAATTCGATCATTGTTTTATCAACAACATATTGATCAAGGGATTCTAAACCAATTAACTCAGGTGCAATTATTTCATTAATATTTTTTACAGCCTGGGTTACTCCCTTACCTTTATATCTCTTCTCATCTTTATCTCTTAACTCTAAAGCCTCTCTACTTCCCGTAGATGCACCTGATGGGACAATAGCAATCCCTTTTGAACCATCTTCTAAATATACCTCCGCTTCAACGGTAGGATTTCCTCTGGAATCTAATACTTCTCTTCCAATCACATCTAATATTGCTGGCACAAAATCACCTCCTTAATTATCTTCGTGACTATTATAACATCAATTTATTAGAATTTTGTTTAAAGTTCTTTTAAAAAGATAAGAAATAAGCTAAAATAAATGGAAAAAACATAAATGGAATAATGGAGGTTTTTATGGAGTATATATCTCCAAACTGGAATGAGATATACAATCTATGTTTAGAACTTGCTAAAAAAGTAAAAGATGATAATTACAGTCCAGAAATTATTGTAGGGGTAGCAAGAGGAGGTTGGATTCCTGCAAGGATTCTTTCTGATCTTTTGGAGAATTCCTATACTGCAAATATAAAAATTGATTTTTATAGGGGTGTTGGAGAAACAAGAGAAAGACCTGTTATTACCCAAACAATTTCTACAGGGGTGGAAGGAAAAAGAGTTTTAGTTGCAGATGATGTAGCAGATAGCGGAAAAAGTTTAAAAGTTGCAAAGGAACATTTGGAACATTGTGGTGCAACAATAGTTAAGATAGCTACAATTTACTATAAACCTTGGTCTATAATTAAACCTGATTATTATATAGAAGAAACCTCTTCATGGATAATTTTCCCTTGGGAGATAAATGAAACGTTATTAAAAATTACTAAAAACTTAAAAGATAAAGGAAAATCAAGAGAAGAGATTTACGAGGAGTTAATAAAAACAGGAGTAGAAGAGATACTCCTAAATAGATTAATAAGAGATTTTTGGGGTAATCTCTTATGAAAGCAATCTCAGCAGGTGGAGTGGTGTTTAATAAGAATCAGGTGTTGGTTCTTCAAAGAAAAAATGGGAATTGGGTTCTTCCAAAGGGACATATTGAAAGGGGAGAAAATATTGAAGAAACTGCAATAAGAGAGGTAGAGGAAGAAACAGGAATAAAAGCAAAGATTATTACCTACATTGGAGAAATAAATTATCATGCACCTGCAACAGAATTTCATCCTGAAGAAGATAAAAAGGTTTTTTGGTTTCTTATGGAAGCCCTGTCTTTAGAGATAAAAGTTGAAGAAAAAATATTTATCCAAGGTAAATTTTTATCAGTTGAAGATGCGATGAATATTCTAACTTTTCCCTTAGAAAAAGAAATCTTAAAAAAGGCTTATAATATTTTTTTAATGAAGAGGAAATAAATGAACATATTGATGCCCACATGGGAGTTTCCTCCAAGAATTATAGGGGGTCTGAGCCGCCATGTTTCAGACTTAAGCCATGCCCTATCCAAAAAGGGAATAAATGTTACAATAATCACTTGTTGTTCAGAGGGGGGAGGAGAAAGGGAGATTATAGGAAATCTTTCTATTTATAGAGTTCCATCTAAAATTATTGAAACGCCAGATTTCATTAGCTGGATATATTTTCTAAATCTATCAATGATTATAAAAGCCTTAGAAATATCCAAACAAACCTCTTTTGACCTTATTCACGTTCATGACTGGCTCTCTGCTTTTGTAGGATATGTTTTAAAACATTCCTTCAAGAAGCCACTAATTGCAACTATTCATGCTACAGAGTATGGAAGAAATCAGGGAATATATACAAAGGAACAGCAGTTTATCCACAATGTGGAATGGTGGTTAACTTATGAATCATGGAAGGTAATTGTATGCAGTAATTTCATGAAGGAAGAAGTGAAAAATCTTTTTAATTTACCTGAAGATAAAATAAATATAATCCCAAATGGGGTTAATATAGAAAATCTAAAAACAAGCTTAAATTTAAATGAGATAAGAAAAAACTTTGCTCTTCCCTATGAGAAAATTATTCTTTTTATAGGAAGAATGTATTATCAAAAGGGGCCTGAATATTTATTAAGATCTGCACCTTTTATTCTTTCTCAATTTCCCAATGCGAAATTTATTTTTGTAGGGACTGGGGATTTATTAAACTCCTTGAGAGAAGAGGCTAATAATTTGGGACTTCAAAATAAGGTTATTTTTACAGGATTTATCGATGATTCTTTAAGAAATGCCCTTTTAAATCTTGCAGATATCTGTGTCTTTCCCAGCATATATGAGCCCTTTGGAATAGTTGCATTAGAGGCTATGGCCCTATCAAAGCCTGTAGTCGCCTCAAATCTTGGAGGTTTTAAAGAAATAATAAATTCTGGATATGATGGTTTCCTTTTTACTCCAAGAGATATTTACGATCTTTCCCAAAAAATATTATCTTTATTAAAGGACGAAAATTTAGCAAAGAAAATAGGAGAAAGAGCAAGAGAAAAAATTGAAAAACTCTATACCTGGGAGAAAATAGCAGAAGAAACATTAAAGGTATATGAGAAGATTTACCAGGAATATCTTTCATCAAATTGGAAGTGAGGTGATTTCCTATGAAAATTGTTATAATGGCAGGAGGAGAAGGAACAAGATTAAGACCTTTGACCTTAACCCGTCCTAAACCTATGATTTATGTTGTTGGAAAGCCTGTTATGGAACATATAGTGGAACTTCTAGCAAGACAGGGATTTAAGGATCTCATTGTAACTCTTTATTATCTTCCTGAGATAATCCAAGAATATTTCGATGATGGTTCCCATTGGAATGTTAGAATTGAGTATTCTATCGAAGAAACACCCCTTGGAACTGCTGGAAGTGTAAAGTATGCTTTAAAGAATAAAGAAAAAGATAGAATTCTCGTTATAAGTGGCGATGCCTTAACAGACTTTGATCTAAATGAAGCCTTAGAATTTCATAAAGAAAAAAAGGCCTTAGCAACAATAATTCTAAAGTCGGTAGAAAATCCCTTGGAATATGGTGTTGTAATTACTAATGAAGAAGGAAGAATATTAAGGTTTCTTGAGAAGCCGGGATGGGGTGAAGTTTTTAGTGATAATGTAAATACAGGAATTTACATATTAGAACCTGAAGTTCTTGATTATATTCCTGATAACACTCCCTTTGATTTTAGTAAAGATCTTTTTCCTCTTTTATTAAGTAAAAATTCTCCCCTTTTTGGATATAAAGCTTCTGGCTATTGGTGCGATATAGGGGATCTAAATCAATTTTTACAGGCAAATTTTGATATTCTTTATAGAAAAGTAAATATAGAAATTCCTGGAAGGGAAATATTTCCTGGGATATTTGTAAAAGAAGGAACAGATATATCGCCTTCTTCTTATATTAGACCTCCTGTTTATATTGGAGAATTTACGAGAATAATAGGAAACACTCAAATTTTGGGACCGGTAGTCTTAGGAGACAACGTTTATGTGGATAATGATAGTAAAATTCAAAGAACAGTAATCTTTAACAATACTTATATAGGAAAAAGAACCACTATTTTCTCTGCAATAATTGGAAATAGATGTAATCTTAAAGATTTTGTAAGAATTGAAGAAGGTAGTATAATCGGAGATAATACGATTCTGGGAAATAAAGTATTTATTAATAACAATGTAAAGATTTGGCCTAATAAGATTGTTGAATCAGGAAGTATTGTTAATTCAAGTATAATTTGGGGGAGCCATTATAAAAGAACCATCTTTGGACAGAGGGGAGTCTCAGGATTAATCAATATTGAGATCACTCCAGAATGGGCAACAAAGATTGGAGCTGCTTTTGGAACTATTTTACCCAAATTTTCCAATGTAGTAATGAGTAGAGATACTGATTCTTCCTGTAGAATGATTAAAAGAGCTTTACTTACGGGTATCCTTTCTACAGGGGTAAATGTTTTGGATGTCAGGACATTACCTATTCCTGTAGTAAAATATTCTGTTGGAAATCTATTTGCAAAAGCAGGGGTCCATGTAAGAATTTCCCCATTTGATAAAGAAAAGGTTCTTATTGAATTCTTTGATGATAAAGGGATTCCCCTTGATAAAGGAATTGAAAGAAAAATTGAAAACGTCTTATTTAGAGAAGATTTTAGAAGAACCTATGCTAAGGAAGTTGGAGAAATTAAATTTCCTCCTCATGTTATTGAATATTATATTATGGGATTACTAAGAAAAATTGACAAGGAATATATTAAACAACAAAATTTTAAAATAGTTGTAGACTATCAAGGAGGAAGTCTATCTCTTGTTCTATCTCCTATTCTTTCTCAGTTAGGAATTGAGACAGTATCTTTAAATTTATATGGAGAGGGATCCTTACATACCACTACAAATTCTTTGGAAACCTTAGGAAAAGTTGTCCAAAGCTTAGGAGCAGATTTGGGTGTTATTTTTACTAATGATAGTGAGAATTTTTCCCTTTTAACCCCAAGAGGTAATTTTATTTCTAAAGATCTACTTATAGGAGTTTTATCTTGGTTAAATTATAGAAATTTTCCAGATAGCCAAATAGTTGTACCAGTAACAGTTTCTCATATTGTGGAGAAAATAGCGCGTTCAGAAGGAGGAAAAGTGTATAGATGTAAAACCTCTCCATCAGATTTTATAAAAACCATGTTAAAAATTGATGCAAAATTTGGAGCTTCCGAGGATGGAACTATATATCCAGATTTTCAATTGTCCTTTGATGGTATTTTTTCTTTTATAAAAACCTTAGAACTTCTTGCAAAAACAAAATTAAGCTTAGATGATTTATTCCTGAGTTTACCTAATTTATATAAAGTAAAAAATACAGTAGAATGCTCCATAGAGAACAAGGGTAAAATTATGAGAAGAGTTATTGAAGAGAATATTGATAAATCTATTGATTATACTGATGGAATAAAGATATTTTTTGGAGAATCTTGGGTACTAATCCTTCCTCATCCCGAAGAACCTGCCTTTGAAATATATGCAGAAGCATCTTCATTGATGGAAGCTCAAGAACTCTCAAGAATCTTCTCTGAAAGGATTAAAGAATTAAATAATACTTAGTTTAAAATAATTTTAACTTGACATACCTCTCTTCTTCTCTATTATTAATTAAAGGAAAAAATTCTTAAAGAAATGGAGGTTAAAAGATGCAAAATATTTTATGGATTGTACCCATTTCAGGAACTATTGGTTTAATCTTTGCATATTTTATAGCAAAGGGAATTCTTAAAGAAGACGAAGGTCCTGAAGAAATAAGAAAAATCATGAAAGCAATCCAACAGGGAGCAGACGCATTTCTAAATCGAGAGGTTAAAACAGTAGCAATTTTTGTATTAGTTTTTGCAATTTTTATGGCATTAGTTCTTCAACCACTTCTTGGATTAGCCTTTCTCATTGGTGCAACTTTTTCTATGGCTTCTGGCTATATAGGAATGAAAATTGCAACTCGTGCCAATGGAAGAACTACTTATGCAGCAGCAAGATATGGTGCAGGAAAAGCTTTGGATCTTGCCTTCTCTGGTGGAGCAGTAATGGGAATGATTGAAGCAAGTCTTGGAATTTTTGGTTCCAGTTTAATTTATTTACTTTTAAGTGGATTTATGCCTGATCCTCGTCTTAAGTTAGAAGTTATAAGTGGATATGCATTAGGGGCAAGTTTTATTGCCTTATTCGCTCGTGTTGGTGGAGGAATTTATACAAAAGCAGCAGATGTGGGTGCAGATCTTGTGGGAAAAGTTGAGGCAGGGATTCCAGAAGATGATCCAAGAAATCCAGCAGTAATAGCAGACAATGTGGGAGATAATGTAGGAGATATTGCTGGGATGGGAGCAGATCTTTATGAATCTTATGTGGGAGCAATCCATGCAGCTGCAGTATTAGGATTTGCTTATGCAGAATTGAAAGGTTTAATTTATCCCTTTTTAGTAGCAACAATAGGTTTATTTTCCTCAATGATGGGAATAATCTATGTAAAAATTCTTGCTACAAGAAAGACCGCTGATCCTTCAAAGGCTTTAAGAGATGGAACTTTATTAACTGCAGTTTTAACAGCTATTGGTACCTTTATTCTTTCTTATTATTATCTCAATAATCTTGGAACCTTCTGGGCTTCAGTTATAGGTCTCATTGCCGGAATTCTTATTGGACTAACCAGTGAATATTATACCTCTAAGAAACCCATTGAAGATATTGCATATGCAAGCACAACTGGATCTGCAACAAATATTATATCTGGAATTGCTGTAGGAATGGAAAGTACTTTTATAACTGTTTTAGTATTAGCAATAGGAGTTGTATTAAGCTATGTAGCAGCTGGTCTTTGGGGAATCGCATTAGCTGGAGTTGGAATGTTAGCAACCCTTGGAATTAGCCTATCTGTTGACGCCTATGGTCCTGTTGCAGATAATGCCAGTGGAATTGCAGAAATGGCCCATCAAGGAGAAAAAGTAAGAGAAATAACAAGCTCCCTAGATGCCTATGGAAATACTACAGCAGCAATGGGAAAGGGATTTGCTATAGGTTCAGCAGCCCTCACTGCCCTTGCCCTTTTTGCAGCATATACAGAATGGGCAGAAATTCCTGGAATAAATGTTGTAAAAGCCGAGGTTATTGCAGGAGCCTTTATAGGAGCTATGCTTCCCTTTTTATTTGCCTCCTTAGCTCTTAGAGCAGTAGGAAATGCAGCAACAAAAATGGTAGAAGAAGTACGAAGACAATTTAGAGAAATTAAAGGATTGTTAGAAGGAAAGACAGATCCAGATTATGCAAGATGTGTCGATATTAGTACTTTAGGAGCATTAAGAGCTATGGTTCTTCCAAGTATTATAATGATTGGTTCTCCTTTTATAATAGCTTTTATCTTAGGAAAAGAGGCCTTAGGGGGGATGCTTGTAGGGGCAACACTTTCTGGAGTTCTATTGGCAGTATTTATGGCAAATTCAGGGGGAGCATGGGATAATGCTAAAAAATTAATTGAGCATGGGAAATATGGGGGCAAAGGATCTGATGCTCATAAGTCAGCAGTTGTAGGAGATACAGTAGGAGATCCCTTTAAAGATACTGCAGGGCCATCAATAAACATTCTGATTAAACTTATGGCTGTAATCTCTTTAGTTTTCTTACCAATTTTCTTTAAATAAAAATAAAAGGGGGAAGTTTTTTCTTCCCCCTTTTATTTTTTCTTCTTCTAAATCTTTTTAAATCCTATAAAAAGTTCTTCTCCTGCTAAATTTATTTTTTTCTTAAATATCCCCTCGGGAATTTCTCCTTCATCTATGGATATTGCTAAAATTTCTTCTGCTAATTCCTTTTTATTACTCTCTATTATATTTTTAATTCTCTCAGAACCTTGATAATATAATGTTATTCTATCAGTATAGTCTAATTTTGCTTCTTTTCTAAGCATCTGAATTTTATGCTCTAATTCTCTCAAAATACCCCTCTCTAAAAGCTCATCGGTTAGATTAGTATCCAAAGCCAATTCAAAATTCTCGGTCTCGGTAAAGACTATTCCTTCCTTTTCCTTTTCAGGAATCTCTCCAAAAATGATCTTTTCAATATTTAGTTCCTTAGCTATGTACTCTTCATACCTTGCCAAATCCTTAGCATCCCTTCTAGGAGAGTTTACCCATAAAGTTAAAAGGGGTTGTCTTATCTTAATATTTACTTGATTTCTCAACATCCTTCCCAAAGTCACAATTTCTCTTATACTCTCCATATCTTCCTCTAATTTTTCATCTATTAATTTTTCTTCATATTTAGGATACATACAAAGATGAACACTAATAGGGGAAGATTCTTCTAAAGGTCTTATTATTTCTTGATAAATTTTTTCCGTAGTGAAAGGAATAAAGGGGGCTAAAAGTTTTGTAAGCTCTTTTATAACAGTATAAACCACAGAATATGCGGACCATTTATCCTTATCCTTTTCTGATTTCCAAAAGCGACCTCTATTTAACCTTATATACCAATTACTTAGGTCCTCTATAACAAAATTTTGAATCTCTCGTGCAGAAGTGGTCACATTATAATTATCAAGTTCTTTTCTAACCTTTTTAATCAAAGAATTTAGACGAGAAATTATCCATCTGTCTAAGGAATCTTCTAATTCTTCCAAGAGAATAAAATGTTCTTTTAAATTAAACCCATCAATCTCTCCGTAGATAGAAAAGAAAGAAACAGTATTCCATAAAGTTAAAAGAAACTTCTTTAAAGACTCATTTACCCCATCAGGAGAAAATCTCAAGGGAATCCATGGAGGGCTTACAGAAAATATATACCAACGAAGGGCATCCGCTCCATATTTATTAAGAATAAGCCAAGGATCCACAACATTTCCTTTATGTTTACTCATTTTTTCTCCCTTTTCATCTAAAACCAGTTCTGTAACTAAAACATTCTTATATGCTGGCTCATCGGATATTAAAGTGGATATAGCTAATAGACTATAGAACCATCCCCGAGTTTGATCTACAGCTTCGCATATAAAATCAGCAGGAAAAGATTCTTTAAACTCCTGTTCATTTTCAAAGGGATAATGCCACTGAGCATAGGGCATAGCTCCTGAATCAAACCAACAATCTATAACTTCAGGAACTCTACGCATTAATCCTCCACATTTAGAGCATTTAAGGGTAATATTGTCAATATAAGGCTTATGAGGATCAAAGTCTTTGTCTTCTATTCCCAATTCTTTAAAGCTTCCCACACAATACTCATATCCACATTCCTCACAGATCCAGATAGGTAAAGGAGTTCCCCAATATCTTTCCCTACTTAATGCCCAATCTATATTATTAGCAAGCCAATTTCCAAATCTCCCATGTTTAAGGTATTCTGGATACCAATTAATCTTCTCATTATTTTTAATAAGCTTTTCCTTTACTTCGGTAGTTTTTATATACCAGGATGATCGAGCATAATATAATAGAGGGGAATCACACCTCCAACAGAAGGGATATGTATGTTTATAAACATCAACCTTGAAAAGTAAATTTCTATTTTTGAGATCTTCTATAATCATTGGATCTGCCTTTTTCACAAAAAGACCTGCCCATGGCTTCACCTGGGAAATAAATTTCCCTGTTGGATCTACCCCCTGAATCAATGGTAAATTATATAGTTTTCCCACCTGAAAATCCTCTTCTCCAAAGGCAGGAGCTATATGGACAATTCCTGTTCCTTCTTCTAAACTTACAAACTCTCCTAAAACTACATAATAAGAAGGTTTATCAGGAGGAATAAATTCAAATAATGGTTTATATTTTTTACCCTCCAAATCTTTTCCAATATATCTTTCTACAATTTCATATTTCTCATCTCCAAATATATCCTTCACTTTCTCTTCTGCAAGAATAAAACAACTATTTTCATATCTCACTTTAACATATATTTCCTTTGGGTTTACCGCCAAAGCAGTATTAGAAATTAAGGTCCACGGAGTAGTAGTCCATGCTAAGAAGAATGTATCTTCCTCATCGTAGAGGGGGAATTTTACAAACACTGAAGGATCTTCTACTTCTTTATATCCCTGAGCTACCTCATGATCAGAAAGAGCAGTCTCGCATCTTGGACACCAAGGAACAATCTTATAACCTCTGTATAAAAGTCCCTTCTCCCATATCTTCTTTATAATCCACCAAACAGATTCTATATATTCATTGCTAAGGGTTATATAAGGATTATCCATATCAATCCAGAAACCAATTCTTTCAGTAAAATTCCTCCACTCTTTTTCGTATCTAAAAACACTTTCTTTACAGGACTTATTAAAATTCTCTATTCCAAATTTTTCAATTTCTTGTTTACTATTTATTCCTAACTCCTTTTCCACCTCTAACTCCACAGGAAGTCCATGGGTATCCCATCCTGCTTTTCTTGGAACATAGTAACCACACATAGTCTTATATCGTGGAAAAAGGTCTTTGTAAATTCTTGGGAGAACATGTCCCGCATGGGGTTTTCCATTGGCAGTAGGAGGTCCCTCATAAAAACTAAATCTAGGATTGCCTTTTCTTTCCTCCACTGACTTTTTAAAAATTTCTTCCTTTTTCCAAAACTGTAGTATCTCTTCCTCCATCTGAGGAAAGTTTATTAGCGATGGCAGTTTCTTCAACAAATTATCCCTCCTCTCAAAATATTTCAACTTCTATATTGCTTGATTAGTATATTATACCTATACAAGGTGTCAAGATAAAGGTTATAATTTAAACGAAATGAGAAAGTTACTATTATTTATTTTTATATTTTTAATAATATTCTCTTCCAGAAGTTTGGGAGAGGTGGAGGTAAGAAGTGTCTTAGGAATCTCTGGAGAATGGAAAATAAATAGATGGTGTCCATTATTTATACATTTTAAAAATCTTGGTGGAAAAGTAAAAGTAGATTTGGAGATATTATTTACTCAAGGACTGAGATTTGCAGGCAATTCAAAAACAATATACAAACAGACTCTTGAAATACCATCTCTTTCTACAAGAACCATAGAGATTCTTCTACCTCCTATTGATTTTAGATATCCTATAGAAATAAAAGCAATATCAAAGGAGGCTAATTTAGATTATATTGAGAAGATAGAATTCAACATAGAAAAGGTTATTTTACCATTAGTTTTTATTCTTGGAGAGAAAAAAGATCTTCCATTTTCTTTTTCCCCAAAAACAAGAATTATTAATATAATAAATGAAAAACTCCTTCCTATAAATTATAAATCCTATGACTCAGCAGACTATATTTTTATAGACTATAACTTTTGGCAAACTTTAAGTCCAAGTAAGAAAAATGCCTTAAGACTATTTAGAATTTTTGAAAGAAGGGTATTCTTTTTTGAAGAGATTAAAAATCTTCCTAAAAATCTTAATTTGATATCCTCAAAGATTCAGTTTTTTCCTCCAACATTTTTAGAATCTCCTGATCTTTATTTAATAGATATGCAGAGCTTTTCTTATCCTAACAGACTGCAGATCTTAATTTTTCTTAGTTTTTATTCTTTTTCTTTATATTTATTAAAAAGACTAATAAAAAGCTTTAAATATTTAATCCTATCTTTATTCTTATCCCTTTCCTTTTTTATAATCCTTTCCTTTTTAATAGGTTTTAAATTTAAACAAGACTCATTAATTGTAGGAGAAAAAGGAATAGTATATCTTTCACCGGAGAAGGAAATTGCTGAAATATACTCCCATCTTATATTTTTTTCTCCATATAAAAGAGATCTAGTGTTTTCAATACAACCCAACATACTGCAAATTTATCAACCCTTTTATCAACCCAAACGAAATATTGGACCACTAAAAATTGAAGAAAAAAAGGGAGTTCTATCTTTAGAAAAGAATAAAATAAGTTATCTCGAAGCATTGTCTCTCGTACTCCTCCCTATAAGGGTTTCCTATGAGAATAAAGATTTTATAAAAATCCGAGTAGAAAATAACTCTGAATATAATATTGAAAATCTTATTTTTACTTTTGAAAATAGAGATTTTTATCTTGGAGATTTAAAAAAGGGAGAAACTAAAACATGGAATGTTAATCTTAAAAATTTAGAAAAGGAAAGCTCCTTTTCTTCTGTAATTTCTAAATGGAAAATTAAAAATGGTATAATTAAAGAGGAAGAAATTTTTATTTGGGGAAAAATAAAAGAGTCTTTAATAAAATTAGATATTGAGAAGACCAAATATAATATTAGAGCGGAAAATATAATAATTTTACCCCTCCTCAGAGGGGGATAGATTAATGATTTTATGGTGGACAAAAGAATTAGAATTAAGATTGAAAAGTAAAAGATATATTAAAATAGAAATAACCATAATTCTATTTTTGACATTACTTCTTGTTCTTTTCTGGCCTGACTCCACATTAAACGTAAAAACTTTTAATATATCTAATCTTTCCCTTGTTAATTTTACTCTTCAGGCTTTAATTATTTTTTATCTTTCATCCCTTATAGCTTCTGGAAATTTACTGGCAGAAAAAGAATTTAAAATATTTGATTTAGTAAAATATGCTCCTGAAAAAATTTGGAATATAGTTTTAGGTAAATTCCTTAGTGTATTTTCATATATTTTAATATTAGTAATTTTGCTTCTTCCAATAAATATTTTAGCAAATTATGCATCTTCTCCTTTTGAAATTAGAATCTATTATTTTACTTTCCTTGTTCTATTAGATTCTTTAATATTCATAAGTTTTGGAATTTTATGGTCCACTATATACAATCCAACTTTAAATTGGACTGCTCATTGGCTAAATTACTTGCTTTTTCTTTTTCTTCCCTTTTTGATTCCCATATTAAATCCCTATCTTCCCTTAAATAATATTCTCTGGGCAGGAATGGCTCAGCGCATTCTCTCCTTAGATGTGGTTTTTGAGTTCTCTCATTTTTTAACAGTATTCTTTAGCTATTTATCTCTTTCTTCTCTTTTACTCTTTATTTCCCAATTAAAGTTAAAATCATGGAGGAAAAACAATGAAAATTTTTCAAGAAATAAATGACTTGTGGAAAAAAGTGAATTTTTATTATTTATTCGAAAGAGTTTTAATATCAACAATTATCTCTGTTAATACCTTTTTGTTCTTAAAATACTTCTATCTTAGCAATATCTATATTCCAATTTTACTTCTTTTAACTTCTTACCTTATGTATAAATATTTAAGAAAAAGACCTAATTTTGAAAAAGTCCTATTAAATGCAGATAAATTTTTTAATTTAGAAGAAAGTCTAATTACATTATGGGAATATAAAGAATACAATGAGCCCTATGGAATAATGAAAAAATTGATCTATGAACTTGAGAATAAACTTTCTAATAAATCTTTAAAAACCTCTTATAGATGGAAACCCTCTAAACTTTTATCAATCCTTACTCTTATAATGATAGTATTAATAATTCTAAACATTTTAAATTCTTATTCTTCTATACAAAAACACAAAACAATCCTCAAAGAGGAAAATATAGAACAGGAATCATCTTTAAAACTAAAAGAAAATCTATCTTCCAAAATCCAGATATCCAAAAATATACAGGGAGAGAAAATAACTGAAGAAAAGAGAGAAAAAGAAAAAACCTCAGTAGAAAAGGAAAAAGACAAAGTTTTAGAGAAACTGCTCTCAGAGTGGGATTTTGAGGAAGAAAAACTTATAGAAGAATTATTGCAAAAAAAGACTACTTCTTCTGATGAGAAAAATTCGCCCTCAAAAATTCAGGAAGAAAAAAATATTCAGCAGGAAGGATTTTCTCAAAATTATATGGATCAGAAAAATGCTTTTTTAAGAGAAAATCCTAATAAAGAATTCAAATCTGACAAAAACATATCTCAGGGAAATTTTGGTATGGAGAGTGGGGAGTTGGGGAAAGGAATAGAAAGAGACGAAACTATAAAAGATTTAAATATTGATTCATCATATAATAAATCTGAAAAGGATAAAGAAGCTAAAGGTTCCCTTCCAGGAATAGAGGAAAGGAAAGAAAAACTTGGTTCAAAACCTACTCCTCGATTAAATGTAGAAGCAGAAAAAGTATATGTTCCCTCTCAAGGAATAGATGAGTCAAAGAAGAAAGTTTATCTTTTTGAAGCTCCATCCATAAAAGAAGAAAAAGAAAAAGTAATTACTCCTATAAATTCTCCTGTTATAAGTAAAAGCGAGTCACCTACTTATCCAAGACTTATTCCTCAAGATTTACAGGAAATTATTAAATCTTATTTTTCAGAATGAAGGAGGAGACTAACTTGAAGTTAACATTAGAGGATTTCACAATTATAACCCACAATATTCAAGAAGAAATAAATAAAGTTATAGTCGGATATCAGGAAATAATTACCTATGTATTAATTGCCTTACTTTGTGGTGGACATGTTCTCTTAGAAGGAGTTCCAGGATTGGGAAAAACATTAATGGTGAAAACTTTAAGTGAAGTTTTAGATTTAAAATTCTCAAGAATACAATTCACTCCAGATCTTATGCCAGCGGATATAACAGGAACTAATATAATAATTACCGATGAAAAGGAACGTAAATTATTCAAATTTCAAGAAGGTCCAATATTTACAAATATCTTATTAGCAGACGAAATAAACAGAGCAACTCCTAAAACTCAATCGGCATTATTAGAAGCTATGCAAGAGGGTAATGTAACAAGTAGTGGGAAAGTATACCCACTACCAAAACCCTTTTTTGTATTAGCAACCCAAAATCCTATTGAGATGGAAGGAACCTATCCTTTACCTGAAGCTCAAATGGATAGATTTTTCTTTAAGTTAGAACTTGATTATCCAAATAGAGATGAACTTTTAGAGATTATAGATAGAACAACAAATATTGAGATGCCAAAAGTGAAAAAGGTTACCAATGATGTCATAATTGAAGAGCTAAAAAAGATGGTTAGAATAGTTCCAATATCTCATGTAGTCAAAGATTATGCTATAAGGATTGTTTTGGCAACTCAACCAGAAAGTGAACTTGCCCCACAAATAGTTAAGAAGTATGTTAGGTATGGATCCAGTCCTCGAGGAGCTCAGGCAATTATATTAGGAGCAAAGGCATTAGCATTATGGGAAGGTAGAAGTAATGTAAGTTTTAAAGACATTAGAAAAGTTATAGTTCCTGCTTTAAGACATAGAATTATATTAAGTTTTGAGGGTGAAGCAGAAGGAATAACTGTAGAAAAGATTTTGAAAGAAATTTTAGAGGAAATTCCTGAGATAGAAAGATGAGAGAGGAATTGGATTTATCTATAATAGAAAAATTAGAAAAACTAAAGTTTTTTGCAAAAAGAATTAAAATTGGAGGGACTACTGGTGAAAGGAAAAGTCCTAAGGTAGGAAGGGGAAGCGAGTTTGCTGATTATAGAAATTATCAGATAGGTGATGAATTAAGATACATAGACTGGAATATATATGCAAGATTAGAAAAATTTCTCATAAAACTTTTTGAGGAAGAAGAAGATTTGGATATACATATTCTCTTAGATTCTTCTTCTTCAATGAGATTTGGAAGTCCATCAAAATTATTTTATGGGAAAAAACTTTCCTTAGCCTTTGCATATTTGGGACTTTCCTCCTGGGAAAAAGTTAGGTTTGCTTCTTTTCAAGAAAGTATAAATAATCTTATATCCTTAGAGAGAAAAAGAGAGCATATATTTAATTTATTTAATTTATTGAAGACTATAAAACCCAGTGGAATTACTGATTTAAATAATGTTTTAAAGCAGTATATAAGTTGGCAAAAAAGAAGAGGAGTATTAATAATTATTTCTGATTTCTTTTCTCCCTCAGGATATAAAGAAGGTCTTTCCTTGGGAAGGTATAAGAAATTTTCCATATATGCTATTCAAATTTTAGGAGAAGAAGAAATAAATCCTCCTTTTAAAGGAGATATATGGTTGGTAGATAGTGAAACCAATGAAAGAAAAGAGATCTTTATAGATGAAAATCTTATAGAAATTTATAAAAAAGAGTTAGATAACTCTCTTAAGGAATTAGAAGAATTTACTTTAAAGTATGGAATTGAGTATTTAAGAACAGTAACTTCTCTTCCTGTAGAGGAGCTTCTTCTAAAGTATTTAAGAGTCAGTGGGTGGATTACATGAATATTAAATTTATAAATCCTCAATTCTTATGGCTTTTATCATTAATTTCTATAATCATTATCCTTCATCTTATAAGACCAAAAAGAATTTTAGTTTATATTTCAACCCTTTTACTTTGGGAAAAAATTATTAAAGAAAACCCTTCGGGAAAGTGGTTTAAAAAACTTCCTAAAAATATTCTCCTTTACCTTCAGATATTAACCTTAATTCTTTTAGTTCTTTCTTTGGCTCAACCTCAAATAATATTTAAAGGAAATATAAACCTACCTTTAGTCTTAATAATTGATTGCTCCGCAAGTTTAGCCGCAAGGGATATCTTACCCTCTCGTTTTGAGAATATAAAAACAGAGGCATTAAAGGTTCTTCATAAGATCCCCTTTTGGAGACCCGTGGCACTAATAACTGCAGGGAAAAAAATAGAAATTATTTCTTCTTTCACTTCAAGACATAATCTAATTGAAAAAAATATAAAAGAATTGAGGGTATTGTATACAAAAAATAATATTGAATCTGCAATTGAACTTGTCGAGTCTTTAATTCCAAATACGCCTAAAGAAATCCATATTTTCTCTGATGGAAATGCTAAGTTTTCTTATCCTCCTAATTCAATCAATAATTACTATATCCACATCATAGGAAAAGGAGGAGATAATATAGGTATAACAAGAGCAGAGATTATTCCTAAAAACAATAAAATTGCAGAACTTTTTATTGAAATATCAAATTTCTCTGATGATCTAAAGAAATTTCCTTTAGAAATATGGGGAAATGATAAACTCTGGAGTAAAGTAGAGGTAGGTATAAAACCTCAAGAAGTTAAAAAACTAGTTTTTGAAGTTCCATATATTGCTTATAAATTAGTAATAAAATTAAGAATAAGAGATCAATTGGAAGAAGATAACACTGCTTATTTATTTCTACCCATATTAAAACCAAGGATTTTATTAGTATCTCCAGGAAATCCCTTTTTAGAGAAGGCTCTGAAAGCAATTCCTAATTCCCATATAGATGTAAAAAGTTACATTATTCAAGAGGACTTTTTAAATTATGATTTTATAGTATTTGATAGATTAATTCCCGAATATGTCTTTCCTGGAAATTATCTTTTTATTGGATCAGCTCCTAAAAGTTTTGATTTTGAAGTTATTGGAAAAATAACAAAAACAAAGATTGTAAGTTGGGAAGAAAATTCCATAATGAGCCTTGTTTACCCCTTAAATATCAATATCAATTCCTCATTAATCTTAAGGTCCTCAGATTTTAAACCTTTTTTGTATTGTGAGAAAGGGCCAATTGGTTTTATATATGAAAAAAAAGATATTTTTGCTCTAATACTCTCCTTTTCAATCTTAGATACCGACTGGTATTTCTATGATTCTTTCCCTATTTTTATCTATAACACTATAAAATATGCTCTATCCTATAATTCCCAAATTTCTCCAGGAGAGAGTATTATAATAAGAGATGGGAATCCTATATATACCATCGAAACACCAAAGGGTAAGAAGGAATATGAAAATATAGGAGGAGTAATTGAATTTAAAGATACCTTTGATTTAGGATTTTATATAATTAAAAGTAGAGAAAAAGAAAAAATATTTGCTGTAAACATATTTTCTAAGGAGGAGTCTAATATAAAACCAAGATTTATATTAAAAGATAAAACAAAGGATAGCATAAATGAGGCTGGCTTTATAAATTTAGACTTATCTCCATATCTTTTATTTTTAGCTTTTATTCTTTTTATTATTGAGATAATTATATTCTTAGGAGGATTAAAATTGAAGTGATAGGATTTAGTAGGCCCTACTTTCTAATACTTTTCATATTTTTAATTTTTCTTATAAAAAGATTTCCTACTAAGAAGACCCTTTTAAGGAATATCCAATTATTATTGTTAATATTATCTCTTTCAGGTTTTCAATTTTTTACTCCATATTCTCAAATAAATGTAATATTCTTATTAGATCACTCTTTAAGTATTTCCTCAAAAGAAAAGGAAGAAGCACTTCAATTTG
This sequence comes from uncultured bacterium, assembly GCA_938034905.1. Classification (GTDB taxonomy): domain Bacteria; phylum Dictyoglomota; class Dictyoglomia; order Dictyoglomales; family Dictyoglomaceae; genus NZ13-RE01. The sequence continues at coordinate 42,981 of CALHLF010000018.1, forward strand.
TTAACTCCTCTTTAAAATTTAAAAAAACTCAAGATAGGGTAGGTATGATCTCATTTGCAGGGGATATAAATATTGAAGAAGACTTGAAAGAAAGAATTAATACTGAGAAGATCTCTGGAGTAGGATTGCCACATTTTACAAATATAGAATTTGCAATTTCTTCAGCCTTATCTCTGCGCGAGAGAAATGAACCTCTAAGAATTGTCTTAATAAGTGATCTTCAAGAGAACATTGGTAGTACTGAAAGAATATTAAATAGGTTAAAGGAAGAAAAAGTACAGATAGACATATATCCTCTTAAAGTAAAAGAATTCGATGAAATTGCACTAATGAAAATACAAGTTCCTAATATTGTACATCAAGGACAATACTTCTCTCTAGAAGTCTACATAAAAAGTTATGGGATTAAAGAGGGGACCTTAGAGGTAACCTGGGAGGGAAAAACCTACAAGTATTCACTTGAAAACTTACAAGAAGATAATTTTTATTCCTTTAATTTAAAAGCAAATAACCCTGGTCTTAATAGTATAAGTGTTAAAATCTCTTCCCCCTTTGATACCTATCTTGAAAATAATAAAGGTACTAATTTTATATATGTACAAGGAAAACCTAAAATTCTTTATCTTATTGGAGAAGATTTTCAACCATTATTCGGTTCTTCTTTAGAAGCTCAAGGTTGGGAGATAGTTTATGAAAATTATCCTTATTCCTCTTTAAATAAAAAACTTTTAGAATATCAAGTTCTAATATTGGATAATGTACCTATAAAAAGCCTTTCTTGGTCTAAAATAAATTTTATCAAGGATTTTGTCTTAGAAAGGGGAGGAACTCTTCTAATTCTTGGTGGAGATAAAAGTCTTTCTGCTGGAGATTATCAACAAACCCCGCTTGAAGACATTCTACCTGTAACTTTAAGACCTGAACATCTTTTGAAAAGATCGAATGTTGCTTTAGTTTTAGTTATAGATGCTTCAGGAAGTATGGGAGCTTTAAGTGGTGGAGAGCCTAAAATAGAATTAGCAAAAGAATCTGCTCACTTAGTTGTAGATTTTTTAAATGAGGAAGATTATTTTGGACTTATTGCCTTTGATCATGCTTATCAATGGATAGTTCCTCTACAACCTTTGAAGGATAAAGAAAAGGTATCAGAATTAATATCAAGAATTGAAGCTGGTGGAGGAACTTCTCTATATCCTCCACTAAAAGCAGCAGGTGAAGAATTAGTAAAATTACCACATAAGAACAAGCATATTATTGCTATTACCGATGGACAGACCGAAGTGGGAGACTTTTATGGAATTACTAAATGGCTTTCCAAGAATAAAATTACTATATCTACCATTGGAATAGGAGAAGATGCCAATTATTCCCTTTTAAGAGATATAGCTCAATGGGGAAATGGAAGATACTACCATACATGGGATTTAAGAACTCTACCCCAACTCCTTCTTTCTGAGACAAAAGCTCTACTACGTCCTAATATTATTGAGAGAAAATTTATACCAAAAGTGGAAAGAGAAGAATTCTTAGGGATAAAAGAATTTCCTCCTTTATTAGGATATGTCCTCACATCTACAAAATATCCTTATCCAGTTCTATTAAGTACTCCTATGGGAGACCCTATATTAGCTTTTGGACAATTTGGATTGGGACAAGTTTTTGTTTTCACATCTGCTTTAAAGTCATATTGGGGTGAAGATTGGTTAAGATGGAAAGATTTAGGAAAATTTTGGAGCGAGTTATTAAGAAAATCTATTCCTCATTTTATATCTAATATACAGGTAAATATCACTCAAGAAGAGGGAGAAGGAGTGATAAATCTAAGATCTGCTGATTCTTATGGAAACTATCAAAACTTTTTAAATATAAAATATTTAATAACTGATCCTACAGGTGAAGAATATGAAGGAGAATTAACACAAAAAGGCCCAGGATTCTATCAAGGTAGATTTTCTTTAAAAACCTTAGGAAAATATCAAATAAGCTTATGGGAAGGGGAAAAAAATATTGCTAAGCTTTCTTGGTTTTCTTTAAACACTCCTGAATTTCTTCCCCAAACCTTTAATGAAAAATTAGCATATCTTATAACTTCTTATTCCAATGGTAAAATCTTGAAAGAGCCTAATGAAGTATTTAGACCATGGGGATTTATTTCTACAAAACCAAAGGATTTTGATGCTATATTTTTGTTAATTGTAATAATATTATTCCTATGGGAACTTATACTAAGAAGATGGAAGAATATTAGAGAATTACTAAGCAATTATCTATCGTTTTTAAGATCTTCAAGGGAAGCTCAAGATTGGTATGAAAGTATAGAAGAAAAAATAATAAATGAATGGAGGAGCAAACCATCCCCTTCCATGCTTGAAACTGCTTCTTTAGAGGTAAGAGCAAGATTATATATAGCCCATTTAAAAGCTCAGGAAAAAAAGAAAAAATGAGAAAAATTTTAAAGGTTATTTTAGTTCTTTTTTTTATACTTAAAATAGGACTTTCTCAGGAAATAATTATTGCTCCAAATGTTTCTTATAAAAAGATAGAACAAGGATCCTTAGTTTATCATATTGCTACTATTCAATTTCCAAATCCCAATATTGATCTATTCAGTATCTTAGCCCAAGATCAGATAATTGGAAGGGAGAAATTAAGCAGTATAGCGAAAAGATATTCTGCGGATCTTGCAATAAATGGAAACTTTTTTAATCTTGACACTGGAGAACCCATTGGAATTTTTGTAAGTAATGGAGAATTAATAAAATTACCAATTAAAAGAGGAGCTTTTGCAATAACCTATGATAACAGAGTAGTAATAGATATATTTGAAACTACCATTAAGATCAAGATAGATAATAGAATAATAAACGTTAATAATCTTAATACTCCAAGAGGGGGAAATGATATAGTTCTTTTTACTAAATGGTTTGCTAAAACTTCAGCTATTCAAAAAAATTCTTTTGCTGGTGTAAACATAATTATCGAATTAAATGAAAAAATTCCCTTTCATGGTATAATCTCTGGAAAAGTAATAAATATAGAATATGGAGTCACGAGCTCAATTATCCCTGAAAATGGATGCGTTCTTTCTCTTGGTGGTTTAGCCTTAAAAAATCTTCCTTTCTTTAGTGTAGGCAAGGAATTGGAGATAATTGTAGAGTCAAAGCCAACCATTCCTATAAAGGAAGCAATAGGAGGAGGTCCTATTCTTTTAAAAGATGGGAATATAGTATTAGGAAAAACAAAGGAAATGCCCTTTGATAGTAACATTATAGAAGGGAAACATCCAAGAACAATCATAGGAATAAAACAAGATATGATTTATTTTTTCTTTATTGAAGGAAGAAAAGAAAATATCTCTGGAATGAGTTTGAAAGAAGTATCAGAGTTATTAAAAACCATGGGAATAGAAAGTGCATTAAATTTAGATGGAGGAAGTTCTAGTAATATGGTTCTTTGGGGAGACCCCATAATAGATAGTGATAGGACAATTGCTTCTGCATTAATTTTAAGAAACACATCCCCAATTAGTAATCCCAAATATCTTACATTATTTCCTACAGATAATCCTATATATCTCCAAAAGGGAGAGAAGAAGAAAATATCTTTGCTTCTCCAAGATGAAAATTTTCATAAACTTGATATATCTTCGTTCAATTTGTCATGGACTGTTACTCCTTATATAGTTGATTTTAAATCGGAAAATATGGAAATAGAAGCCTTAGAAACGGGAGAATGTGAGATAGCTATAAATATTGGAGAACTAAGTACAAAACGAAAAATTTTTATATTTTCTGAGTCTTTAATAGAAGATTTTGAGATAGATAAAAATTGGAAAATCACAGGAGTAAATTTTGATCCATATTACACTACCTACACCATTACTAATAATAAATTTTATGAGGGAGCCTATTCCCTTGAATTATCATATAAAACTCTTAAAGGGGATTCTTTCATATATTTAGAGTTAAATATTCCTATATCTCCTAAAATATCAAAAATCTCTTTAAAGGTGTTTGGAGATAACCAAAAGGGATGGTTAAGGGCTCTTTTTTATGATAATAATAAAAAGCCTTATGTTTTAGATCTAACCCCTTATAAGGGTATTAATTGGAATGACAATTGGAAAAATATAGAGAAGGAATTAAAAGATTTAAAACCATTAATTCCTTCATGGAATTTTGAACCAGCTTTTCCTCTAATTCTTCATTCTATATATATTGTGTTCCTTAATTCTGAAGCTATTGAAGGAAAGATCTATTTAGACAATTTACAATTTCATTATTGATTAATTTTTTCACTTTCTTTAAGAACTAAATTATCTCTATGGATTGCTTCCTCATAGATAAAATTACCTAACTCAACAATTTCTTCCCTTGTTTTCCCAATAATCCTATTAAGTTCAAAACTGCTATAATTAGAAATACCTCTCCCAATTTCTTCTCCATTTATATCACAAATTGATACCACATCCCCATTTGAAAAGTTTCCTTCAACTTTTTTTATTCCTACAGGTAATAAACTTTTGCCCTTTTTAATAATAGCTTCCACAGCCCCCTCATCAATATATACTTTCCCTTCTGGTTTAGTAATAAAAAGAAGCCAATGCTTTCTTCTTTTTCTATGCTCCTTTTTAGGAATAAAGTATGTCCCAATTTTTTCTCCCATTATTATTCTTATAATTACCTCTTGCACCTCTGAGCTTGCTAAGACCATAGGTATTCCAGCTTCCATTACAATTCTTGCTGAAGATATTTTCGTATACATTCCTCCTGTTCCTTTTCCAGGTCCAGCACTTTTCTCAAGGTTTTCATCAATCTCATATATTTCTGAAATAAGTTTTGCTGAAGGATCTAAGTGAGGATCCTTAGTATATACTCCTTCTACATCCGATAAAATTATTAACAGATCTGAATTAACAGCACATGCAACCTTTGCAGAAAGGGTGTCGTTATCTCCAATCTTTATCTCATCTACTGCAACAGTATCATTTTCATTAACAATAGGTATTACTCCTTCCTTTAGGAGGGTTTCAAAAGTATAAGAGATATTTAAATATCTTTTTCTATCGTTTAAATCTTCCGCAGTTAATAAAATTTGAGCTACAGGTTGTTTAAAAAGAGAAAATAAATTGGAGTAGTATTGCATTAACCTAATTTGTCCGATAGCTGCCAATGCTTGTTTTGCAGGTAAATCCTTCCTATTCGCTAAGCTCTTTAATATCTCTTTCCCTGATGCAATAGCCCCTGATGATACCAAAATAACTTCTTTATTTAGACGTCTTACCTTAACACACTGTTCCACAATCCTTAAAAGCTTTTCTTGAGAAAGGGACCCCAAAGGATCTAACAAACTTGAGGTCCCTATTTTTATTACAATTCTTTTATAATTCTGAGTCAATTTCAATTTTCCCCACCTTTTTAGCCTTGAATTTTATTTTAATTCTTGGAATCATCACAATATGTCCACACTTTTCACATTTTAGTTTTATATCTACACCAACAAAAAGCACTATCCAAGTCTTTCCTCCACAAGGATGAGGTTTAGGAAGTTCTATAATATCTCCCACCTCAAAGCGTGTAATCATTCTTCCTCTTCCTCTAATTTAGGTTTTGCCTTCGCAATAATTTCTTCCTGAATTTTAGCAGGTACTTCTTCATAGTGAGAAAACTTCATAGTATAGGAACCTCTACCTTGGGTTATAGATTTTAATGTAGAAGAATATCTTAACATTTCTGCAAGAGGAACCAATGCTTTTATAACCTGCAATTTACCCATAGAGTCAATTTGTAATACTTTACCCCTTCTACCATTAAGATCACTTATTATATCCCCAGTATAACTATCCGGAGCTGTAACCTCTACAAGCATTATAGGTTCTAATAGGACGGGTTTTGCCTCAATAAATCCCTTTTTAAACGCCTTCGCAGCAGCAACCTTAAAGGCCATATCCGATGAATCAACCTCATGATAGGAACCATCGAATAAAGTTACTTTAACATCTACTATGGGATATCCTGCTAATATTCCCTTTTCCATCGTTTCTCTAATTCCCTTCTCTACCGCAGGTATATAGTTTTTAGGAACTACACCTCCTACTATCTTATCAACAAATTCAAAACCTCCACCTCTTGGTAGAGGCTCCAATTCAAGCCATACATGTCCATATTGTCCTCGTCCTCCTGTTTGTTTTTTCACTTTTCCTTCTGCTTTTACAGAAGTTCTTATAGTCTCTCTATATGCAACTTGTGGAGTTCCTAAGGTAACATTGACTCCAAATTTCCTCTGCATTCGTTCTACAACAACTTCTAAATGAGAATCCCCTAAACCATAAATTAAGGTCTCATTTGTCTCAAAATTTCTCTGAATCCTAATTGTAGGATCTTCCTCTACAATTCTTGATAATGCAGAACTCATTCTATCTTCGTCCGCTCTTGATTTTGGAATAACAGAAACAGAGAATACAGGTTCTGGAAATTCTAAGGGCTTAACTTTTAAGAGAAAGTCTTTATCTGCAAGAGTATCATTAGTTGATGTTTCCTTTAGTTTAGATACTACACAAAGATCTCCTGCAACTACTTCTATGGTTTGTTCTTGATTCTTTCCCCTTTGATAATAAACTTGAGCGATTTTTTCCTGAGTTTCTTTATTTACATTAAATAAATTAGAGTCAGGTCTTAAATTTCCTGATAGGATTCTAAGATAATTTAATCTTCCCACGAAGGGATCTGCAGATGTTTTAAATACAAAAGCTAAAGTTTGCTTGTTATTTCCTATATTTATTTCCTTCTCTTCTCCAGTTTTTATATCCTCTACTTTGATAGGTTTTCTCTCCTTTGGATTTGGGAAAAATTCCACAACAGCATCTAAAAATTTTGATACTCCTATGTTCTTAAGGGAAGAAACCCCAAAGACAGGAAAAATCTCCCTATCTATAAATGTTTTCTTTAAAGTTTTAATTATTTCCTCACCTTCGATTTCCTCTCCTTCTAAATATCTTTGAAGAAGCTCTTCATCAGATTCAATTATACTTTCAATTAAATTTTGTCTCCATTTTTCAATAGAGCTAGTTAATTCTGATGGAATTTCTATTTCCTTTGGCTCTCCTTTATCGTCAGGATATAAATATGCCTTCTTATTTAAAAGATCTACAACCCCTTGAAAATTTGCTTCTTTTCCTATAGGAATAAAAACTGGAAGAACTTTATTTCCAAATCTTTCTTGTATTACTTTTAAAATTTCAAAAAAATCTGAATTTTCTCTATCTAATTTATTAATAACAAAAGCAGTAGGAAGATTATTTTCCTGAGACATTCCCCATATCTTTTCATGCTGAACCTGAATACCTGAAATAGCATCTATCACTAATACTACAGAATCTACTGCTAAAAAAGCACTTATTACTTCTCCAATGAAATCAGCATATCCTGGGGTATCTATAATATTAATCTTTTTACCCTTCCATTCGATAGGAAGTAAAGACAAGTTAAGAGAAATTCCCCTTTTTACTTCTTCAGGCTCATAATCTGAAACAGTATTCCCATTTTCTACCTTTCCCATTCGATCAATAACCTTTGCAGAATAAAGTATTGCTTCAGATAAAGTGGTTTTCCCAGAACTTCCGTGCCCAAAAAGTCCAATATTTCTTAAATCTTCAGTTGTATATTGTTTCATTTTTTAATCTTAAACCCCCTTCTTTTAATTATTTTTATATCAAATTCCAGTACTTCCAAATCCCTTCTCCCCCCTTTTAGATGGGGGTAAACAATTTACCTCTTTCCATTCAATCTTTTGAAAGGATAGGATTAAAAGTTGAGCAATCCTCATACCCCTTTTCCCATAGAAGGTCTTGCCTGAGAAATTAATAAGATTTATGAAAATTTCACCTCTATAATCACTATCAATTAAACCTGGAGTATTGAGTATAGTTATTCCTTCTCTTGCTGATAATCCACTTCGGGGAAGAATTAGTCCAAGAAAACCCTCAGGAAGAGCAATCTTTATACCTGTGGGAATTAATTTTCCCCCATTAATTTCATTAAAAGGGGGAAGGATAAAATCTTCTCGGGAAAAGAGATCAAGAGCACTTGCCCCTTCAGTAGAATAAAAGGGGAGAGGTAAATTCTTATCAATTCGTTCTATATATACATGTACCTTTTCCATTTTTTTTAACTAATATGCCTTTGCAAATAATGCTTTTATATTAGTATCTTTACCACAGAAAATACACTTTCCTTTTTCTTCTTTCCAATCAAAGGGAAGATTCCGAATAGTAGCAGAAGTTAATTCCTTTATAGATATTTCACAATTTCCATTTCCACACCAACTCGCTTTAATAAATCCTCTTCTTTTATCAATTATTCTTTTAAACTCTTCTAAGGATTCAACTTCATAAGTATTTTCATTTCTGAATTTCAATGCTTTATCAAACATAGTTTTCTGAATGTCTTCTAATAAATTTTTAAGCTCAGGAACCATATTGATTTTTTTATATGAGATTTTAGTTCTCAAATCTCTTCGAGCAACAAAAATTTCTTCCTTTTCCACCTCCCTTGGTCCAATTTCAATTCTTACAGGTACTCCCTTTAATTCCCATTCATTGAATTTCCAGCCAGGGGTATGTTCTTCATCTTTATCTACAAAAACTCTAAAATACTCCCTTAATATTGTTGCAACATCATCCACATAATTGTAAATCTTCTCTTTATCTTTCTCATCTTTCCAAATGGGGATTATAACAATTTGATATGGAGCTACCTTAGGGGGTAAAACAAGTCCAAAATCATCCCCATGAGTCATTATTAGAGCTCCAATAACCCTTGTAGAAACCCCCCAACTGGTTTGCCAAACATATTTCCTCTCTCCATCCACATCTTGAAAAGTTATATTAAAAGCCTTAGCAAAGTGTTGTCCGAGATTATGAGATGTTCCCCCTTGAAGCGCTCTCCCATCGGCAAGGAGTACCTCGATAGAATAAGTTCTTAATGCCCCTGCAAATTTTTCGTTTTCTGTTTTTACTCCTGCAACAACTGGAATAGATAAATCTTTCTCAAAAAACTCCTTATATACATTTAGCATTTTTATAGCTTCCTCTTCTGCCTCCTCCTGAGTTCTATGAGCAGTATGCCCTTCCTGCCATAGAAATTCAGTAGTTCTAAGAAAAAGCCTTGTCTCCTTTTCCCATCTTACTACATTTGCCCACTGGTTTATAAGTAGAGGAAGATCTCGCCAAGATTGAATCCATTTAGAGAACATACTACATATTATTGACTCTGAAGTAGGTCTTACTGCTAAGGGCTCTATTAAATCCTCATCTCCACCCTTTGTTACCCATGCGACTTGAGGAGAGAATCCTTCTACATGCTCGGCCTCTTTTTCTAAAAAGCTTTTAGGAATAAAAAGGGGGAAATATGCATTTTCATGGCCTGTTTTTTTTATTTTCTCATCCAAAACCCTTTGAAGATTTTCCCATAAAGCATATCCATAGGGTCTAATCACCATACAGCCTTTAATGGGAGCATAATCTGCGAGCTTTGCTTTTAAGATAACATCAGTGTACCAACGTGAAAAATCCTCTTTTTGAGAAGTAATATTTTCTACAAATTTTTTCTCCTCCATATCAAAACCTCCTATAACTCAAATCTTATTTTCAGAGGACCACTATTATATGTATCTTCTGTCACTATTACACTTAATATAACTTTTTTTCCTTTTTCTTTTATTTTATAAACTATATCATAAAAATCTTCCAAAGAAATATCCCCAACAGTATTGGTTAATGGATCTGGTAATATTCCACTAAGTTGTGCAATTTTATTTACATCAGATAGTATCTCAAGAAGCTTTGCTTCTATTTTATCTTTTGTTTCACTTCCATCTACAACTCTTGTAAGAATAACTTGATTTTTATGAAAAACTAAGTAATAGGGATATATTTGCAAATTAACTAAAACTGGTTCTCCTTCAAAGGTATTTACCATAGCTATACTCCTAATAACTTTATCACCAGGAGTCATAAGGGCATTTATAAGTTTATCCCACTCAGACTTTGGAAGCCATACTGCTCCTTTATCATTAGAAGAGCCTGCACCCCTATTTAATGCAATCTGTTCTAAAAGACGAAGCAATGTTTTTCCTTCATTAATGGCCTCATTCTTTGATAAATTACCTCTACTTACCCAATTTAAAATCAATTCTCCTCGTCTAAATATAATACCCTCACTTCTAATAAGATTAATAGTACTTGACAAGAACTCTATCTCTTCCACTAAACCTCTTTTTTCTTCATTTAATCGTTCCTTTTCTTTTTCTAAAATTGAAACTCTCTTTGATATATCATATAAAGCCCTTTGAAGAATTTCTTTATCTTTTAAAAGTTTATTCCTTTCTAAATTAAGTTTAGAGATTTCTTTATTTAAATCTTCCTTATCTTTTTCCAATTTCTCAAGCTCTTTTCTAAATTTTTCAAGTTCTTCCCTTATTAATTCTCTTTCTTTTGTTCTTTCAGAAAGTCTCTGTATTACACTATTTAACTCCTCATTTTTTATACTTATAGCAACTTGGAGAGAACTTAACTGTTTCTTTAATCTATCTAAACCAAAAATTGCAGTTCTTACATTTTCTGAAGAAAGAGAAAGAACTATTAGAGTAAAAAGCATAATTAATATACCAGTAATAACACTTATTAATCGAGAAGTATATTTAGGTCTAAGATTGAAAAGAGTTAACTTCTTTTTTCCTACCTTTCTTCCCACATAATCTCCCAAATATGCAATAACTCCACTCAAAAGAAGAAGTATTAAAATTAAGAAAAGTCCTGACATTAGATATTAAACCTCTCCCCTAAGAAGAATCTTTTCGCCAAGTCATTATTCACAATTTCTTCAGGGGTTCCTGATATAAGTATTTCACCAGAATAAATAATATAGGCATAATCAGTTATTGCTAAGGTATCTCTTACATTATGATCGGTAATCAAAATTCCTAAATTTTTACCTCTCAAGTAATGGATTGTTTCTTGAAGATTTTGAACAGTTAAAGGATCAACTCCAGCGAAGGGCTCATCAAGAAGAATATATTTAGGAGAAAGAGCCAAAACTCTAGCAATTTCTACCCTTCTTCTTTCCCCGCCAGATAGACTATAACCATAGTTCTTTCTAACCTCTTGTAAATGAAATTCCTCAATAAGTTCATTTAGCTTTATTTTTTGCTCTCTTGGGGTTAAATTAGTTAATTCTAAAACCAATTTAATATTATCCTCCACTGATAATTTTCTAAATATTGTAGGATCTTGTGCTAAATATCCCAAACCCATTTTTGCCCTTTTAGGCATTGATAGATACGTAATGTCTTCACCCTCTAATAGGATTCTTCCTGCATCAGCAAATACTTCTCCCATGATAGTATAAAAAGTTGTAGTTTTTCCTGCACCATTAGGACCTAATAATCCTACCACCATTCCAGGTTCTACCTGCAATGATACATTCTTTACTACACATCTTTTACCATAATATTTATAAATTCCTACTGTCTCTAATGCCATGTTTTAAAGATAATGTTAAAGAAAAAGAAAGAAGATGTCAATTTATTTAATAACCAAACTTCTCAAAAATTCCCAAATTTCTTTATATCCTTTTTTTTGTAGGATATTTAAAGTAATAAAATATTCCTTCAAGGCTAAAATATAATTACCCTTTTTGTAATATACTACACATTTAAGAGCATGTAGCATTTCGTTATCTCTTTCTATTTTTAAACCTTCTTCTATTAGTTTTTCTGTTTCTTTTATATCTCCTCTTTCATAATATAAATATGCTAAAAAAGAAATTACCCAATCATCCATTGGATACCTCTCATATAATTTTCGGAAATAAATTAAGGCTTTATCCTTTTTATTACTAAAATAAGATGCAAAGGCTAATTGATAGAGGGCAAAGGAATCGTTATTTTTTTCAATATTTTCTTCTGCCTTTTTACCTAAAAAATTAGAATCTATCATCTCTATCTTTTTATAAGTTTCAAAAGCCTTATCTAATTTCCCCTGGGCAGAATAGACCACCAAAAGTTTAAAAAGAATTTCTAAGTTTTTAGGGTCTTTTGATAAAAGAATTTCATATTCTTTTTCTAAATCTCTCCAATTACTAGAAAATACTATAGTCAAGAGGATTAAACTAAAAATTAATATTATCCAAGATAAATTTCGCAATTTTTTCTGCACCCTTCTCCCCCAATCTTTTACTTCCCTTTTCTGCCTTAAATTTTATCTCTTTAGGATGTTTTATAAAATAAATTATCCTTTCTCCAGCCTCTTTGTAATCTCTCACTAATTCCAAACCTTCTCCCAAAAGAGCCTTTTGCATTTTTAAAAACTTAAAATTAATTTGAGGACCTCTTCCTGGAAAAGAAATTACAAGTTTTTTTAGAAACACTGCTTGTTCATTGGCAGTTCCTGCTAAACCAAGAACTATAAAGGCTTTTTTAATCTCAAAGGCAAAATTTCCGTAAGAAATCCGAGTAGGTAGGTTATATTTTTCTATAATTTCCTTAATGTCATTCTTATATTTCTCAGAAAGATATGGTGAAACTATAATAACATAATTGAAATTTGGGAATTCTTTGTTTACTATTTTACAAGATTCTAACATTAATTTCAAATTATTTATAGCCTCCTCTCTACTTCCGGGGAGTAAAGCAATAGTATTTTCTGCTTCTTCCTCTCCATTTTCTAATCCATCGAACATAGGATTTCCTAAATATAATACCTGAGGAATAAATCCCCTCAAATATCTATATGTGGGCTCATCACGAGTGAAAATAAATCTTGATAATTTTTTCATTATATAAATCTCTGGAAAATAGAAAGAAGAATTTAATATGGACTTTGCAGTAGGAAGAAAAAATGGTTTTTTTTGAGTAAGAGAACCCATCAACAAATTATAAGTATCTCCTACACATATTACCTCTAATTTTTTCCCTTTAAACCCTCTTAATGTCTTGACTTGTTCCCAATGGAAAGAAAGAAAACCCGTTCTAATATCCTTAAAAACATACTTTAATCTGGATCTGAAGGCGAAACCGCCACTGGGAAATTCTCTTCTTGGATCAAGAATCTCAATAGGGAGATTAATGTAGGCCTTTCCTTCTCCTACTAAAGGTAAAGCGAAAATTTTTATATTCTTGACTTCAAGAATTTTTTTAATAATCTCTCTTGCAATTAAATCTTCTCCAAATCCATTACTTATAAAGAGGAGCATCTTTTAAATTATATATTTTCATTTCCTTTAAAATTTCAGAAGCTAAATATATAGCTAATTTACCATCTTCTAAGGTTACCAAGGGACTTCCACCATTTATAATACAATTAATAAAATGTTCCAATTCTAACCTCAAAGGTTCTTCTCTTTCAAATAGAGGAGTCTCAATATTTGGTTCTACCACTCTATTAAATCCATGGGTAATAGTAATACTCTGATCAATATAATCTACAGTGATAAAAGTTCCTTCAGCTTCATGTATTTCTAACTTTCTAATCTTTTTAGGACTTAATCTACTTGCTATTAAATTTACAGAAATATTATTCTCAAATAATATTTGGACATTGGCAAAATCTTCATAAGGAGTATAAAGAGAATAGCCTATTGCTCTAATATCCTTAATTTTTCTATTCTTTCCTAAGAGATAGAAAAGAATATCTAAGTCATGGATCATTAGATCCATTACTACACCAATATAACTTGATCTTTCATTATATAATCCCATTCTATGAGCCTCTAAATAAAATGGATTTTTAACATACTTCTTCAATTCTTGGACTGCAGGATTAAATCTTTCTATATGTCCTACCTGTAATATTAAATCTTTACCTGATGCTAATTCCAATAGTTCTTCGCTCTCTTCTAATAGTTGTGTTGCAGGCTTTTCTAAAAAGATATGAACCCCTTTTTCTAAAAAATCCTTTGCAATAGAAAAATGTGTCGAAGTAGGGGTAACTATACTAACTGCCTCAATTTTACCAAAAAGGTCTTTATAATCTGCAGTATAAAAGGGAATTTGATAAAGAGAAGCCATCTCTCTTGCCCTTTTCTCATTTATATCTGCTATTCCAATAAGCTCTACATTGGGAAGCTCACTAAAAATTCTCACATGATGTTGACCTAAGTATCCAACTCCTACTACCCCTACTTTTACCTTTCTCATATCCTCACCTCTCCTTCTTCTAACTGCCAATGAATTATTCTTGCGTATACCCCCTTTCTACTTAAAAGCTCCTCGTGAGTTCCCTCCTCTACAATTTCACCTTGATCTAAAACTATAATTCTATCTACTTTTCTAATAGTAGATAGTCTATGAGCAATAATTAAGGTAGTTTTTTGCTTTATTAATTCTTCTAATGCCTCTTGTATTAAAGCTTCAGATTCTGCATCTAAAGAAGAGGTAGCTTCATCTAAGATAATTAATCTTGGATTGTGAAGTATTGTTCTTGCTATAGCTAATCTTTGGGCTTGTCCTCCAGAGAGTCCAGCTCCCCCCTCTCCAACTATAGTGTCATATCCCTTAGGAAGAGAAATAATAAAGTCGTGAGCTCTCGCCATTTTTGAGGCCTGAACAATTTCTTCAAAAGAAGCATTAGGCTTACTATATGCTATATTCTCTTTTACTGTTCCATAAAAAATAATAGTCTCTTGGGTTACAAATCCAATTTGATTTCTTAAAGAGCTTAACTTCACCTCTTTTAAATCATATCCATCTATTTTTACCTTACCATAAGTAGGATCTATAAATCGTGGTATAAGATTTACCAGAGATGTTTTTCCTGCTCCACTAATACCTACTATAGCAATTTTCTCTCCAGGTTGAATTTTTAAGTTTATATTCTTCAGAGCCCAATTTTTGTTATCATAAGTAAAATAAACATTTTCAAATTCTACTAATCCTTTTATAGGAGGTAATACCTTAGCATTATGGAACTCCATTACATCTTTACCCTGATCTAAAACTTCAAAGATTCTCTCAAAGGATGCAGAAGCTTGTTTCATCCCAGAAAAAACTCTTAAAAGAGTAGTTGCAGGATCTAAGGCCATTCCCACATAAGTTAAAAAGGCAATAAAAGAACCAAGAGTGAGTTGTCCTTGAGCAATTTTTCTTCCCCCTAACCATATCAAAAACACTATGGCAAGAGCACTTAAAAAACTTGCAAGGGGGATTTGAGTTGCAGTCAATTGAGCAATTTTTATATTTCTCCAAAAATTTTTTTCATTTTCTCTTTTAAATTTATTTATTTCATCCTCTTCCTTTACAAATATTCTGACTATTCTTGCTCCTTTAATGCTTTCATGTATAATTGTAGTGAGATCAGCAATTTTCTTCTGAACTGCAAGAGACCATTTTTGTATTTCCTTTCCTATTCCAGAAATAGACAAAACAAAAAGAGGAATTATGACAAAGGTAGCTAAAGCTAATTGCCAATGGGAAAAAATCAAAATCAAGATTATTCCTGTAAGAAGGATTATAGAATAGAAAAAATCAGATAAACTGGATAAAAAAGATGTCTGAATAAGTTGCGTGTCTTGAAGAGTTCTTGATATTAACTCACTACTAGACCATTTATTAAAATATTCTAAGGATAAATATTGAATCTTAGAAAATAATCTATTTCTTAAATC
This sequence comes from uncultured bacterium, assembly GCA_938034905.1. Taxonomy (GTDB): domain Bacteria; phylum Dictyoglomota; class Dictyoglomia; order Dictyoglomales; family Dictyoglomaceae; genus NZ13-RE01. The sequence goes on from CALHLF010000018.1 coordinate 58,640, forward strand.
TGCTACTAATCTATGACCCACAAAGGACAAGAGATATATTTGACCATATAAAAATAAACTTCTCAAAAAGAGTAATCCTACAATAATTAAAGCTATTTTGTTGAGGGATGACAAATTCTTTGTTTTATTTAGTTGATCAATAAGCTCCCCTAAAATTTTGGGAGCATATAATTGTGTAGAATTTACTATTAAAATACATAAAAATCCTCCTAAGATATATAATAAGTAAGGTCTTAATAACTCAAAAATTCTTCTCCAATATTTCATATATATCACTCCATATTATCTCAGAAGGAGATACATCAAGTTCTGGAAATATCCCTATTAACTCCATATGCATCTTCTCTATTAATTCCCTGTTTTCTAGAATATCTAAAATATATTTTATCACTTTTTTATAATTAAATCTTCCTATTATCTCAGGAACAACTCCTCTTTTATACTTATTAGGAATAGCTAAATATGGATTATTTTTTAAATAAATTTCTACTAAAAAATTTCTAAATCTTCCCTTTAGAAAATGACCAAAACCTTCTATAGGTAAATATTCAGGTCTATGAAGAGGCAATAAGACTAACATAGGTATTCCAGAATATCCTAATTGTAAAGTAGTAGTTCCCGGAAGAGTTAAAGCAAATAGAAAATCATTTACTTGTTCCTTCCAATTTTTTAAAATCTTTATTTCAATGGGCAATTCTTTTAATAATGAGTTTAACTTACGAAGATATTGATCAATAGTTTCTCTTCTCAAAAATTGGGAGAGGAAAAAAGTAAATTGAAGGTCAGGATATAATTTATAAATTTCTTTTATTAAAGCTAAATAGAATGGAAAATAGAATCTTAAGGCATAATCTCTACTTCCAGGAAAAAGAGCTATTCTATTACTTTTCTTTGAAAAGGCATTTTTATTAAGATTCTCAAATCTTAATTCTCCTACATACCTTATTTTAGGATCTTTTAAATCTTTAGAAGAGTATACGAGATTAAAGAGGAAAAGCCAAAAGTATTTCTTTTCTATATAAGCAATGGAATAAGATTTCCATATTTTGCTCAGGATTCCATTAAAAAATAAGTCTCCTCCAAAATGGAAAATTATATTTTTACCTTTTGGTTTATTAACAAAATTTTTCCAATATAAATCAGGAGGGATAATCTCTTTAAAAAAGTTAAATTCCTCTAAAACTCTCTTTTCCTCTCCCGTTGCAAATTGGCAGGGAACTAAAATAGTATAAAAATTTATATCTTTTATCCAATCAAAACTCCTTTTCTTTACCCAATCTACTAAGGGATATAACCACCCTGCTATCTCTCCAGGGCCATTAACTATAAAATAGAAATTAAACATAGCTTCTATTCAAAATAAATTGAGCAACTCTATCAAGAACTCCTCTTTCCCCAAGAGAAGAAGTAACCCTTTTCAATTCCAAAATCATCTTTTCTCTTCTTTCAGAATTATAAATAAAATCTTCTATATCTCTAATTACATTATCTATATCAATTTTTTGAACATATTCTGGATAAATTTCCCTTCCCGAGAGTATATTGGGAAGAGCTATATATTTGTGATGAATTAATCTTTTTCCAATTATATAGGTTATTTTTGAGATTCTATAAAACACAAATAGAGGACAAGAAAGGAAACTCGCCTCTAAAGTTACCGTCCCAGAAGATGCCAGTGCAAAATTTACCCTTTGAAGGACCTTTAGACTTTCTTTTCCTGGAAGAATCTCTATTTTCATATTATTATCTATATATTTCTGTAATAAAGGCATAAAATCTTTTGAGGCAAGGGGTAATAAAAATTTAAAACCTTTTTTAGAAAAATAAATAGCAATTTTCATAAATAAAGGAGTAAGATTATTGATTTCTTGTCTCCTACTTCCCGGTAAAAGTCCTATTAAATGATCTTCTCTCTTTTGTGACTCCAAATCAGAGAGATAATCTACCAATGGATGTCCAAAAAATGAGACCTTATCTGTATATTTTTTATAAACTTCATATTCCTGAGGAAAAACACTTATAATCCAATTTAAGTATTTTGAAACTTCTCCCGCCTTCTCTTCTTTTCCCCATAACCAATATTGAGGAGCAAAATAATAAATAACAGGAATTCCTAATTTTTTAGCTTTTTTTGCAAGAGGAATATTAAATCCCTGAAAATCTATAAGAATTAAAAGATCTGGTTTTTCCCTTTCCAAAATCTTTTCTACTTTATCCAAAAGCCTTAAAAACATAGGGATATATGGGATGGGTTCTATAAAGCCAACAGTACTAAACCTTGTTACATTCGCTATTAAATTTAAACCTTCCTCCTTCATCCTCTCTCCACCTAAACCAAAGAAAGAAAGTTTAGAATTATACTTTTTTAGGGCTCTTATTAAATGAGCACCATGAATATCTCCAGAAATTTCTCCTACAGAAAACATTATCTTCATTCTTCAATTCTCCTCCATACTGCAGAAGTTAATCCTCTTTTAGAATTCTTAATAAATTCTATAATTTCTTTTGCTTCATCCCCTTCAAATTCTGAAATTTTCTTTATTCTTTCTTCCAAGGGAAGATTAGAATATAAGATATGATAAATTTCTTTTATAAGGTTTCTTTTATCTAAGGGGAAATTTGCCCTTTTCAATCCAACAGTATTAATCCCATAAATTCTTGCTGGATTTCCATCTACTAAAGCATAAGGCGGAATATCCTTTACAATTTTTGATAAGCCACCTATCATGGCTAATTTTCCAATTCTTACAAATTGATGAATCCCTACAAGACCACTGATAAATGCCTGATCATCAATCTCAACATAACCACCAATTTGGGTTGCATTGGCAATAACAACTTTTTTTCCCAATTTTACATTATGTCCCAAATGGGTATATGCCATAATATAACAATCATCGCCAATTATAGTAGCATTTTCCTCTCCAGTAGCCCTATGAATTACACAATATTCTCTTATAATAACATTATTTCCAATTATCAAAAAACTTTTTTCTCCTTTAAAGTTTAAATCCTGAGGTAAATCTCCCAGGATAACTCCTGAGTGAATATGACAATTCTCTCCTATAATAGTTCCTTCTTTTAAAATAACATTATTTTCTATCTTTGTATTTCTACCTATCTTTACCCCCTTTTCTATAAAAGTAAAGGGCCCAATCTCTACATTCTCTCCTATTTCAGAAGAAGGATGAATAAAAATTGTATTTTTAAGGTTATTATCCAAGAGCAATGGTTATTTCACCACCCGCAACAATATCGTTATTGACCTTTGCTACCCCATCAAATTTAAAAATATTTTTTAAACTTTGTTTTAACTTTACCTCTAATATCAAAGTATCCCCTGGGAGTACATGTTTCTTAAATTTCATATTATCTATGCCTACAAGATAAGCCAAATAATTTTTACCCTCTTCAGCAAAGGAAAGAAACATAAGAATTCCTGCGGATTGTGCTAAGGCCTCAACTATTAAAACTCCTGGCATTATAGGTTTATCTGGAAAATGTCCTTTAAAGAAATATTCATTAATAGATACATTCTTTAATGCTTTAATACTTTCACTCTTTTTCCACTCTAAAACTCGATCTATCATCAAAAATGGATATCTGTGAGGTAAAATCTTAAGAATATCTATGCTCATTCAAAATTCCCCCTTAAAGACTTTTTCATGTAATAATTTTTTTATAATTTTTATATGTAAAGTATGTCCTGAAGAAAAAGAATAGACATTAGCCTTTAAATATCCTCCAAGTAAAGAAAAGTCTCCTAATATATCAAGAATTTTATGCCTTACAGGCTCATTAAAGATTCTAGGCTCATTTTCATACCCATTGGCTCCTATTAAAAGCGCACTTTCCAGACTTGCACCTTTTATTAATCCTTTCTCTCTCAACTCTTCAATCTCATACCAAAACCCAAAGGTTCTTGCAAAGGCTATTTCCTTTTCATAATTATCTAAATTTTTAAAGATATATTTTTGCCAATAAAGAATCGTGTTTGGAAAAGATATAACAGAAGTTATAGAAAAAGAAGAGGAAGGAAAAAGAATCATTAATCCCTTTCCTTCTCTCTCAAAGATTGATCTTTCTAGAGTATACATTTTTAGAGGAAAATCTTGGTTTAAAATATCAGCATTCTTAATAATATTTACCCAAGGAAGAGAGCTTCCATCTAAAATAGGAATTTCTTCTCCTTTTATAAATATAAATAAATTAGAAACTCTCAAGCCATAAATAGCAGATAAAAGATGTTCAACGGTCATTATTTTTATATTTTCTTTACCTAAGGTAACCCCTCGATGAGTATCTACCACATAATCTACTAATGCAGGAATTTTTTCATCATTTTTAATAAAAACTATACCAGTATTTTCTGGAGCCCTTAAAAAAGTTAATTCTGATTCTTTTCCAGAATGAAGTCCATATCCTCTTATCTTTATTTCTTTCTTTATAGTCCTTTGAAAATTCATTTATAATTTTTTAACCTTTTCCCATATTTCTGGCAATCTTCGCAATAAAGCCTGCCATTTTAACTCCTCTTTATGAGATCTTGCAGGAAATCCAGAAACTATAGAGTTATCAGAAATATCCTTAGTTACACCAGATCTTGCCAAGATTATTACTTTATCCCCCACTTTAACATGATCTGAAATCCCACTTTGTCCTGCAATAATTACATTATTCCCTATCTCACTACTTCCTGCAATTCCCACTTGACCTACTATAATACAATTCTCTCCTATCTTAACATTATGGGCAATTGTCACAAGATTATCTATCTTTGTCCCTCTTCCAATTCTTGTTTCACCAAGGGTTCCCCTATCAATGGTAGAGTTAGCACCAATCTCTACATCATCTTCTATAATGACCTTGCCAATATGGGGAATCTTAACATGAGCCCTTTCATCCCAAACATATCCAAACCCATCACTTCCTATTACACATCCAGAATGAAGAATAACATTGTTACCTATATAGCAATAATCATATATAGAGACCTTAGGATATATTATACATCTTTCCCCAATAGTTACATTATTTCCTATCACAACTCCAGGTCCTATTTTTGTTTCCTTTCCAATCTTAACATTATTACCAATTACTGTATAGGCACCAATTCCTACTTTTTCTTCAATTCTTACATTTTCTCCCAAAATTACTGTAGAATGGATTTCTTCAGGAAAACTACGCCAATCAAAGTATTTTAAAAGTTTTACCATTGCAAGCTTAGGATTCTTGACTAATATAATAGGCTTATCAGTTGAAAATTCAACCTCAGGAATAACAAGAGCTTTTGCTTTTGTTTTTTCTGCACTTAAGAGATCTTTTTCTTCAAAAACAAATATTAAATCATTTTCTCCTGCTTCTTTCCAATCAGATACTTTCTCAATCCAGCAATTTTCTCCTCTAAGTTCACCACCTATTATCTCAGCAACCTCCTTAAGCCACATATCAACCTCTATTTATTTAGATTGTTTAAAACTTCCTTAGTAATATCAATTCCACCCCAAACTCGAGCACTTCTTTCTAATACTACATATAAATTTTTAGATCTTGCAACTTTTTCCACTTCTAATAATATCTTTTTCTTTAATGCATCCCTAATCTTTGCCACTATCTCTCCCAATTCCTTTTCCTTTTCTTTTTTTAAATCATCTAATTTCTTTTGATCCAATCCCTTTTTCTTTGCCTCCTCTATAATTCTATTAATCTCTGCCTGTTTCTTTTGAATCTGTGTCTGCATATTTTTAGTTTCCTTATATTCACTAAAAACCTTTAAATAATCAATGTATCCTATGGAATTACCTTGGGAATATATGTAATTAAAAATCAATAATATCAGGGAGATAACAAGGAAAGTATAGAAAACTTTCTTCATAAAGAATCACCTTACTTCTTTCCTGTCAGTTGAGAAATTATCTTATTTGTAATATCAATTCCTCCCCAAACTACTGCATTTTTATCTAAAACCACACTATAACCCTCTTTTTTTGCTAATTCAGAGAATGCCTTTTCTACCTCTTTCATTAAGGCATCTACTGCCTGTTTATAAGGAAGAAGTTCTTTATCATACTGATCTGCTAGTTTTTTAATTTCCTCTTGAGATTTTCCTTGTTGTTGAGCCTCTTGAAGCTTAGAAAGTCTTGTTTGATATTCTTGATTAAGCTTATTATATGCATTAAAAAGAGGAGTATAACTTTGAATAATTTTTTGTTGATCCACATAAGCAATCTTCACCACAGTAGGAGTCTGAGCAGTTATAAATCTTAATCCTACAAGAAGAAATACTGTAACTACTACTAAAATTAGACTTATTCTATAACTCTTCATTTTTACTACCTCCTAAAAATTTATTACACTATAAACTTCCCAATTAAGTTTTTCTAAGGATTTAATAACTAAAGAAGACTTGAAAATCCATGGGTAATTAGTCCAAACAAAATTCAACCCTCCCCAAAAAGTAAAGACAATCTCTGAAAGACTTTTAATTTCTGCTAATTTAAACTCACTCTCACCTCCAATATCTAAGAATATATAAATCTTAGGAAAAATAGGGAAACCATAACTAAATTTAATATTAACACTACTATTCTCTTGTGAATTTCCTAAAACATATCTTAACTCTCCTTTTGCCTCTAAGATTCTTTCTTCAAGCTCTTCTCCATAATTCCAATAATTATCTGTCAACAATTTAAAAAGGGTATAGTTCTCAGGAGAACCCCCTCCTACAAAGTCCATAGACAAATTTAATAAACTTCCTTTTATATTAAGATCCCTTTTTATTAAAGTATTTCTTTCTAAAGAAAAGAGAAGAGCTTTATTCCCTTGAGAAGAAAGGGGAGATCTATATCCTACTCTTGCTACAAAATCTCTTCCAAAATCTTTTAAAAATAAGAGGGATATATAATTATTTTCCAAGCTAAGATAAAAATTTTCCTTTTCCCATGTAAACTTATATAAAGGATTATTTTCCTCCGAAACAAAAGAGTTTAAAGATATTCTTCCCCAGTTTAAATTATAGAAGGAGTAGTTTATATTGAAATTCAAGGGGGAATAAAAAGAAATAGTTAAAGAGTTTGGGAAAAGAGGCATCAAGTAAAGATATAATATAGTTCCATCCTCTTCAGCTTTATAATTATACTTAACAACATATGGGATCTCTTCTCTTAACAATTTCTGGTTTGCTAAATCTATTTCTTTGGTATTCAAATCTTCTCCTCTTTTAATACTTACTAATCTTTTTATTAAGTCTTCTTCTTTCTGAGATTTAGTATCATATATGATCTCCTTTATTGGTGGAAGTTCTTCCCATTCAAATTTTAGTATATTATTCTTAAATACATATTTAGGGTCTGTCTTAAGAGGAAAACCATGTTTTTTATACAAATCTCTAATTTTATTAAGATCCTCTTCAACCTTAACCAACATAAAGAATTTTCCAGAATCCGAATATATATTTCTCTTTATTATTTCTTCTTTTAATAGTCTTATATTAGGAAACTCTACTTTCTCAATTATCGGATACTCCTTTACTTCAATTATTAATTCATATCCACCATTAATCTTATTTAAGGAATAGTTTATAGCTTCAAATATTTTCATGTCTTTTATTCTATTAATCTCTTCCTCTATTTTCTCTCGGGAATAACTTTGAAATGGTTTTATATTTAAAAGTTCCTGAATTTGAGAATAAGAAGCATATTTTATTCCCTTAAAGATTATTCCTTGTAAAAAATATTCCTCTCCATAAATTACATTAAAAATAAAGATAAAAACTAATAATATTAAAAATTTTTTTCTCAATTTCTTCCCTCCATTTCTTAAAATACATCTCCAAAACTAAAATGAACTCTCCATTTTGTATTAGGATCTAAAGGATCTTGTCCAAAATTATATCCAAAATCCAATCTGATAGGAATAATTAGAGTTTCGTATCTTATTCCCATACCCACTCCATTGTAAAGTTTAATATCCTTTAAAGAAGTTATGTTTTTAAAAGAAAATGTATTTCCTGAATCAAAGAATAAGACTCCATATAATCCACTTCCCAAGGGAAATCTATATTGTAAATTAAATAAAACAAAGGAATCTCCTCTAAATTCATTATCCACATAACCCCTTATACTATTTGCTCCTCCAATAGTAAATAATTCCGAAGAAGGTATATTACCTTCAGAAAATCCAAGGGCAATTTTAAAGGATAAAACATGTCTTTCCTTCATCTGAGAAATTGTTATTGCATCTCTTTGGTTTAGTGGAATATGCCCTTGAAATTCTCCTTGGTATTTTGCATAATTAGAACCACTTCCCCCACCAGCAAACTCAATATTTAAACTTTGCCTTGATCCTTGAGTAGGAGATAAGATAAAATCTCTTGTATCTTTGATCAAGCTAAGATTAATACTCGCTATATTATTCTCAGTTATAGTTGCCCCTGAAATACTTTGCCATACCTTTTCATATTTAAAACCCAATCCTAGGCTAAAATATCTAAAAATAGGATAGTAAAAAGAAAAATTTCCGCCTATTCTTTCCTCATCTATGTTTTTTGATTCATTATCAATAATTGTTGTAATGGTGCTTTTTTTATCATACAACTTTAACTGAAAATTATTTCTACTTCCTAAGAACCAGGGATCAGTAAAACTTACTTGATAATTAACCTTTCCAGCCCCTGTAAATTGAACATTTAAACTTAACTTTTGTGCCTTTCCCAAAAGATTATTTTCAACATATTCAATATATCCATAAAATCCCGAAGATACCCCATATCCTCCCCCAAAATTTATAGATCCTGTCAATTTTTCCTTTGCAATATATATTACCTTAATTTTATTTTCTTCAGTCCCAGGCTCTAATTTAATAGACACATCTTCAAATATTCCAGAATTATATATCCTTTGTAGATCCTGTTTTACCATCTCCCAATTAAAGGCCTCTCCAACCTTTAAAGATATTTCTCTTTTTACCACATTTTCTTCTGTAGGTCTTCTTAAGAAAGCCATAAAATAAAGGGTAGAAGTTTCTGTTGTTTGTTGAATTTGGATACCTATTTCCTCCACAATATAATCTCTGAAGAAAAATATTAATTCTCCTTCTTCTGTGAATTTAAATTCTTGCAATAGAGTAAAGACAAAGCCCTTTTGTTGGAGATATTTTTGTAAATTCTCAAGATCTTCTCTTAATAAATTATAATTTATTACTTTTCCTTCCTTTAATTTCATATTTCTTTTTAGCTCATCGTAGGATAGACTATAAACTCCTTTAAAGGTTATTTTGTTAATTATTGGATTTTCCTTTAATTTAAAAACTAATTCAACTTTATTTTGGACTATATTTTTCTCAACATCAATACTTTGGAAAAATCCTGATTCTTCAAATTTCGAAATTTGTTCTTTTATCTTATCTTCATTTAAAAAGTCTCCCTCTTTAAGAACAATAAATTTTTCTAAGGTATTAAAATCTAAATATTTTAAGCCTTCAAACCTAATAGAGGATATAATTGGATTTTCTTTAACTATAAAAGTTAAATAAACTCCAGAAGTGCTAACCGTTTTTTTTACTTCTACCATCTCAAAATAAGAGGTACCCAATAGAAGATTTCTTTTATTATTTACAAAATCTTCACTATAAAATTCCTTTTTTCTTAAAGAAAGAAGAGACATTATCTTATCCCTTGGAAGATTAATATTTCCTTGAACAGAGATTCTTAAGACTGGTAAATTCTCTTTAAAAATTAATTTTATATAAACCTTCCCTCTTTCTTCCTCAATAGACCAAGAAACCTTCTCAAAATAGCCTGTATTTAGTAATTTCTCATTTAAAGTTTCCTTTAGATTTTCAGAATAAAATATTTCCTCTAATGGCTTAAAAAGGTTATCTTTTATATCTCCTTTTAAACCTAAAATATCTATGATCTCGAAAGGATTAACATTATTTAAACCTTCAAAGGAAATCTCTGATACTAAAGGATTCTCAACAAAATAGAAAAATATTACTGCTTTACCATTTTTCTCAGAAAATGAATAGTCCACTTTTGAAAAGAAGTTTGTCTCCATTAAAGCTTTCTTCTTTTCTTCTAAAGTTGAATTTGACACAAAGTCACCAATTCTTAATTGAATTATCCCTTGAATCTTCTCTAAGGGAACTTTATTTAACCCAAAATAATCTATCCTTTCTATTACAGGTTTTTCTGTAAATATAAAAGTAAGGATTACACCACCATCTATTTTTTCTTCTTTTACTTCTACATCTTCAAAATAACCTGTTTCTAAAAACTTTTTTCTTTGCTCCCATATCCTTAAATCAGTACTCCATCCAATAGGAGGAAGAAAAATCAAATTTTTAATAGAATTTAAATCAACATTCTTCAAACCTAAAAATCTTATTCCAGAGACCCAAACTAAGAAAGGTGTTTCTATAAGTTGAAAAGTTAAAACTATCCCATCTCTTTTAATAGCCTTTAAAACATTTACAGAAATGAAAAAAGTTGTTTCTTCTAAGCGCTTTTTAGTTTCTTCTAATTTATTATCGTCAATCTCTGATCCAATCTTAATATTAATAATTTTTAAAATCTCCTCTTTGCTAATCTTTTGATTCCCTTCAATATTTATAGCTAAAACTTTATAAGATACTTGCTGAGCAAGAGAGATGTTAATTATGATAAAAAGAATTAAGATTATATAGATTAATCCCCTCAAAATCTACACCATCCTTTCCTCAAAATTTTGTTTTATATTCAAAAGAAAATAAACTCTCTCCCTCTGGTAAAGTAAGCCATTTTAAAATTAATCCACTTCTCAATATATATTCTAATTCGAGATTCATGAATCTACTTTTCTCCAGAGAATAATCTATTCTTACTATTATATCCTCTCTCAATTTTTTTTCCAAAGTTATTTTACTCCAAGTTGGGAGAAAAGATTCCAAAATATACTGAACCCTTATAGATTCTAATCCTAAAATTCTACTTATCTCCGAGAGAAAAGGATTTAAAAGATATTCTGTTAAAACACTGCTTAATAAATTTTGAAAACTTATAGGTATTTCCTCTAATAAAGTGTAAAAGGGAAGAGTTTCTTCCTTAGCAAGACTCAGTTTTTCTTGCCCCAATAATAAAAATAATATTTCCTTCAAAGAAAGAGGAGGAATTGAAGTAAGATAAATAGAAGATTGTCCCATGAATCCATAAGCTTTTAAGAAGATGGTATAATTCTGTATAATCGAAAAACCTGAAAATTCCCAAATATTTTCTTCAAAACTTAAACCGGGAAATTTTATGTATCCATAGTCTATTAAAAAATTTCTATTCAATACTTGAATGTTTCCTTTAGTAAAATCAATTTTACCAGTTAATAGAGGTTTTGAAAGATCACCTAAAACCTTAACTTCCCCCCTCAAAGATAAGTTTAGCATATTGGGAAGATAGAAATAAACACTATCCCCTAATTTTATATTTAAGGCAAGTCTTATCTTGGGAAGCTCTCCAAAGGTTTCCATCTTCTCTTGAGGATAGGATATTAAAGAATTATATATCAAAATTTCTCCCTCTATTGAAGGTTCTTTTATATTTTTAATATATATCTTCCAATCGGTATAACCTTGAAGAAAATTAGAAATATTTAGAAGGATTTTATTTAACACTAAGTTAAGATTCAATTCTGGAAAAATTTTCCCAGATCCAGAAATCTTTGCCCCTTCAGTTTGTATTTCTAAAGATTCTATAAATATTTTATTTTCTTTATATTTTAATTTAAAATCGGCAGAATTTACTCTATTAAGAACATATGGAATACTAATAGGATTAGAGAAAATTATATTCCCTTCACTATTAAATTCTTTTAAGTCACTAGAGATATTTATAGTAACTTTACCCTTATCTAAATCTTTAATAAATTCTCTAGGTACAAAGGAGTATAAAAATTCGCTATCGGGTAAGAATATTTTAATATTAAGACTTCCTGATTTAAAGAATCCATCAATCAACCCTTTATTTTTACTTAGATTTATGATATCTCCATTAATCTTATAATCTGAGGTTTTTAATATTTTCAAATTACTTTCTATTTTATTTTTAAATAAGGGAAGTTTCAAATTAATACATAAATCCCCATTCTCTAAGGAAAGCTCTCTAAAGTTTAAATCTAAAGAAATATCTCCAGAAACATCTATGATATTTAGGTCTTTTAAGATGTCTAAAGGCAAAAATTTTCCTTCTATTTTCCCATTCCTATATGAGTCTACAGAAACTTTAAGATTTCCATTATTTATAAAATCAAAATATAAATTTAAGATTTTCTCACTAAGATTTCCCTCTATTTTCCCTCCAATGACTCTTGGTATCTCCGTTTTTAATAAATTTAAACTTAAGTAAATATTATCTTTAAATTTTAAACTTCCTATCCATTTACTCTTTATAAAATAACTATATTGAGGGGGTAATTTAAAATCTTCTGAGGGATCTAATTGAAGATCAAAAACAAAATCATTTTTAAAGATTCCTTTTATTTCCCAATTAATTCCATAGGAGTTTCCCTTTATATTTAAACCTGAATCTTTATATTCAAAATCAAAACTTAAATTTTTAATTGGAACCCCTTGATATTCCAAATAAGGAGAAGAAAAGAAAAGTATTGCTTTTTCATTGTCAAAATCCATATTCCATTTTTCAAAAAGAATTTTAGGTTCCTTTAAAATAAATTTATCTCCGGATAGCTTTAATATGTTTTTTTCGAAAACTCCGAAAAACTCATTCTCCAATATATTTCCTTTAATTTCAAACCCTTTGTTCTTTTCTTTAATAAAAGTACTTCCTTTAACTTCAAATTTATCAAAGAGAAATAAAGAAAAATTATCAATATATAATCCTTTCTCAAATCTTCCAAAGAGAGAAATATCTCTGAATTTAATATTTCTGAATATAATTTCGTCACTTACTAATTTAAATTTAGGATAATTCTCAATTAATATCTCCCCATTTACCTTTCCTTCTAAATCTTCAAATATTGATTTCATATTTACTTCCTGAAAACTTATCTCCCCTCTATCAAAAAGAACCTTTCCAGAAACTTTTCCATCTAAAATATTTCCTCTTAAATCTAAACCCTGAGAGCTAATATCTAGTATAATATCTCCTAATCTAATCTTAGAATAATAAAGCTCCCTAATCTCTAAAGGATTTTTAAAATCGTAAAATAATTTTCCCTTAAAATCTCCTGTTCTCAAATCTCCAATAATCCTTCCCTCTTTATAAATTCCTGAGATTCCCAAATTAATCAAACCTTCAAATAGATTCAATGATAAATTTCCTTTAAAACTAAAATCATCATATATATTAAACTCTACTAATTTTAAATATTTTTCTAAGTTTTCTCCTTTTCCATAAATTTCCCATTTCCAGTTTTTACCTATAATTTCTAAATTGAGAGCCCCTTTAAATAAGGGTAGAAGTAAATTACCAGAAATATCACCTTTCCCATTGAAAACAATTTTACCCTTTAGACGAATATCTCGTGGAATTATTTCTCCCCTTCCCTCCTTTAAATTTCCTCTCCAATAGAAGGAAAAGTAATTATTTAAAGGGCTAATATAAATATTTCCTTTAATTTCTCCATCTTTCTCTAAGAGATTTATAGTTCCTGCCCCTTTAAAGTAATTTTTACCAATATCAAAGGATATATTTCTTATTATTAAATTTGATAAGTCCCTACCTGTTAATAAAAGATATATTCTTGAAACTTCAAGTCCCTGATAGTTTAAATCTTTTCCTGTAATATTAATTTCAAAAAGGGGATTTTTAAATATTTCTTCCTTAATTCTAATTGATCCATATATTTTGCCATTAAGGTTTTCTAAATTTATATTAAGAAGAGAAGAGAATTTATTAATATCTATTAAAGGTAAAGAAAGTCTAATATTTCCTTTATTTTCCTTGGGATTAAAAAGTCCAGTTATATTTATACTTTCTAAAGATTCAGGAAAGATTTTTCCATTTATTATATAACTTTTGATAATTTGAGAATAATATACATTGACTTCTGAATTAAAAACAACTTGATTCCAAGCTAATTTTCTAATATTAAGGTTTACTTTCTTTGGAAAAAAAAACTAGAGTAATCCCATTCTCCTTCCAAAAAAAATTTTAATTTTTCTGTAGAATATTCTCCTAATTTCCCTTCTAAAACTTCTCCTTCGATATTGAATTTCCACACCTTTTCTCCTTTCCCTTCTATTTTTAAAGATGCTATTCCTTCTACAGGAGGGAGATTAAAGGGTTTTATTAAATCTTTTATATTTATTTTCTCTCCATTAATAGTTAACTTTCCTTGAGTTTTATTAATATCATACTCTATAGCCCCTTCAATTTTACCTGATTCTAAAGATGTAGAGATGTTTATATTTATTTTAGGAAACTTAGAATTAGAAATAAGTTCAAGATTTGAAAAGGAGAGATTATAAATACTACCCTCCTTAACAGAGAGTTTTCCTAAAATATCAGGATTCTCAATTCTTCCTAAGATTTTAAAATTTCCATTTCCTTTTCCATTAAGGGATAAATTATTAGAAAAATATAGAGAATCAATCCTCGAAAGATCCAAATCTTTAATACCTATTTCTAATGAAAAATCAGGAAGAATCTTCCCAGAAATACTAAGAATAGCTCCATCCCACTTTCCTTGTCCATTGATGATTTTTATTACTTCTTTATCAATGGAAATAGCTGTGTTAAAGTCATCTATATTTAAATTAAGATCCTTCAATCCTATTCTAACTTTATTAGCATCAATATTCCCTTTCACATACCATTTATTGTTTTCACTGAAAACAGAAATATTACCATCAAATTTCCCTAAATTTACCAAAAAGAGATCAGGTAAGAAGAACGGTGCCCAATCTTTAGCATTTGCATTTTTAAACTCAAAGGACAAATTTCCAGAGTTATCAGAGAAATTATATACTCCAACACTTTTATAGCTTTCTTCAGACAACACTGCTGTTGCAGTGTATGTTATCTTTTGATCTTTATAAACTAAATTGCCATTTACGTTAGAAATATTAATATCCTTTTTAGTTTTAATATCTCTAACAATTACAATTCCTTCATTTATCTTGGCTCTTATTTCTATATTTATTATATTAGAAGTTCCATTCTTTGCTCCCTCTAATCCAGGAATTGAAGGAAAAGTCCATTCTCCCTTTTCATTATGAATTATTACAATCTTAGGTTTTGTTAAATCTAAATACAAAGGAGATAACTTAAAAATATTTCCAATAGACATACCTACATTAGCAAGAGCAATATTATTCGAAATATAAATGTTTCCTGCATAAAGTTTATTGGGAAATATAAAACTCACTTCCTCTATTTTTACTTCATCACCAAAATTTTTTTCCAAAACATATAGTAATAAAGATTTTATCCATAGAGGAGAGGATAATATCATTCCTCCCAAAAAAATTAAAATAATTATCAAAATCTTTAATACTTTTTTCATGCTTTTTTTACTCTTTTAATTTTAGCACCTAAATCTGAAAATTCTTTCTCCAAATTTACATGTCCCCTATCTATATGTTCATCTACCCCCATAACTTCTGTCTCTCCCTCAGCAACTAAACCTGCTATAACTAACGCTACTCCTGCTCTAAGATCTGTAGCTTCCACAGGTGCTCCTACTAATTTAGGAACTCCTTGTACCATTGCGGTTCTTCCCTCTATACTTATTTTCGCCCCCAATCTAAGGAGTTCCCCTACATGGGAAAATCTATTTTCAAAAATATTTTCTATTATTACGCTACTTCCCTGAGCAAGACACGCAAAAACCATAATTTGAGGCTGTAAATCCGTAGGAAATCCAGGATATGGCATGGTATTTATTTCTAAACCCTTCCAGCCTTTTACTCCTCTAATTAGAACTTCCTTCTCTTTTAATTGAAAGTTATCCACCCCTGCCTCCTTTAACTTCATAAATAGACTTTGTAGATGATCAAGCTCTACATTTTTTATTAATACTTCTTTTCCTATCATAACACTAGCAATAATATAGCTTCCTGCAGCAATCCTATCAGGAATAACTTTATAATAGTCTATACTTTTAAGTTCATTTTTGCCAGTGATATAGATCACAGAAGTTCCTAAACCCTCTATTTCTGCCCCTAAGGTTTTTAAAAAATTTCCTAAATCAACCACCTCTGGCTCACATGCAGCATTCTCAATAATAGTCTCTCCCTTTGCCAATACTGATGCCATCATAATATTTCTTGTAGCCCCAACACTTGGTTTATCAAGATATATCTTATTCCCTTTAAGGCCTTTCTTAGCTCTTGCATAAACAAATCCCTTTTCTATATTTATCTCTGCTCCAAGACTCTCAAATCCCTTTACATGAAGGTCAATGGGTCTTAAGCCAATTCTACATCCTCCTGGATATGGTATTTTTGCCTCTCCAAACCTTGCTAATAGAGGACCTAATAATTCAAAGGAGGCTCTCATCTTAGAAACTAATTCGTAGGGAGCTTCAAAACTCTTAGGTTCACCCTTTATAATTACTTGATTTTCTCCAACATTAACCTCCAGTCCTATATACCTTAAAATTTCTGCCATAGTGATTATATCTTTTACTGGAGGGACATTATCTATTATTAATTTCCCTCCTGTAAGAATTGATGCTGCCATTATAGGAAGAGAAGAATTTTTGCTTCCAAAAACAGCAATTTCTCCTTTTAATCTGTGTCCCCCTTCTATAATAAAACTTTCTGGCATAAAATTTTTCCTCCAGTTTATTTAGTTCCAAATAGACGATCTCCAGCGTCCCCAAGACCGGGTACTATATATCCATTCTCATCTAAATATTCATCAATAGCTGCAGTATAAATTTCTATATCAGGATGGGATTCTTCTAAGGCTTTAACTCCTTCTGGTGATGCAATTAAACATACAAATTTAATTTTTTTAACTTTTCTTGCCTTTAAAATAGAAATAGCCGCAATAGCAGAGCCCCCTGTAGCAAGCATGGGATCTACAACTATCACTTCTCTTTTATCTATATCTTCAGGAAGTTTTGTATAATATTGAACTGGTTGTAGGGTTTCATGATCCCTATATAACCCAATATGTCCCACCTTTGCAGAGGGTAAAAGCTTAAGAATTCCTTCTGCCATAACTAATCCTGCTCTTAAAATAGGAACTATCCCAATTTCTTTATTTGTTAAAACTTTACCCTTTGTTCTTTTCAAAGGAGTTTCAATCTCTATTTCCTCTAATGGCAAATCCCTTGTTATCTCATATACCATAAGACTTGAAATTTCCTCCAAAAGCTCTCTAAATTCCTTAGGACCTGTGTTTTTATCTCTAAGCATTGTTAACTTATGTTGTATTAATGGATGATCTATGACATGAACCATCTTATTTGCTCCTTTCTAAAGAATTTTTATAAATTGGAAATTCTTCACATAGTTCCTTTACTTTTTCTTTTACTTTTATCCTAACTTTTTCATCATCGGGAGAGGAAAGAACCTCATGAATTAGATGAGCAATATATCTCATTTCTTTTTCCTTCATACCCCTTGTAGTTAATGCAGGTGTCCCTATTCTAATCCCACTTGTAATTGTAGGGGGCTGAGGATCAAAGGGAATTGCATTTTTATTTACAGTTATACCTGCCTCTTCTAAAATCCTTTCTGCAATTTTACCAGTTAAATTTATATCTCTTAAATCTAAAAGAATAAGGTGGTTATCTGTTCCACCACTAACAAGTCTATATCCTAATTTTATCAATTCATCTGCTAAAGCCTGAGAATTACGAACAATCTGCCTTTGATACTCTACAAATTCCTTTGTTAGAGCCTCTTTAAATGCAACAGCCTTTGCAGCAATTACATGCATAAGAGGTCCTCCTTGAATTCCAGGGAAGATTGCCTTATCAATTTCCTTTGCAAATTCTTTTTTACAGAGAATAAATCCACCTCTTGGTCCCCTTAAAGTCTTATGAGTAGTACTTGTTACAAATTGGGCATAAGGTACTGGTGAAGGATGTAATCCTGCTGCAACTAAACCTGCTATATGAGCCATATCTACCATAAGATAACTCCCCACAGCGTCAGCAATCTCTGCAAACTTTGCAAAATCTATTATTCTCGGATAGGCGCTTGCTCCTGCAACAATTAACTTAGGTTTTACTTCTTTGGCTAATTTATATACATTATCATAATCTATTCTTTCTGTTTCCTTATCTACCCCATAAAAAAAGAATTTGAAAAACTTTCCTGATATATTTACTGGACTTCCATGGGTAAGATGACCCCCATGAGCAAGATTCATACCTAAGACTGTATCTCCGGGACTCAGGACTACATAATAAACTGCTAAATTAGCTTGACTACCTGAATGAGGTTGAACATTGGCATGTTCAGCATTATATAGTTGCTTTAATCTATTCCTTGCCAATTCTTCTACTTCATCTACATAAGCACAGCCTCCATAATATCTTTTACCTGGATATCCTTCTGCATACTTATTAGTTAGCACAGAACCTTGAGCTTCTAAAACTGCTGGGCTAACAAAATTTTCAGATGCTATTAACTCTAAATGATACTCTTCTCTTTCCTCTTCTTTTATAATTGCTGAATAAACCTCAGGGTCTACATATGGAAGATGTCTCACGCTAACTCCTCCTCATACTTTAAAATTTTTTGTATTCTTAATTTATGTCTACCACCACTAAATTCTGTAGATAACCAAACCTTGACAATTTCTTTTGCCAAATCTTTTCCTAAAATTCTTCCACCTAAGGCTAAAATATTTGCGTCATTATGTTCTCTACTCATTTTCGCTTCATATGGATCTCTACATAATGCAGCTCTAATTCCCTTAACTTTGTTTGCAACTATACTCATACCTATTCCAGTTCCACAAATTAAAATACCCTTATCAAATCCACCTTTTGCAACTGCTTTTGCAACCAATATAGCATAATCTGGATAATCTGCTCTCTCAGGAGAATAAGTCCCAAAATCATGATAACTGATACCCCACTCTTCAAGCCATTTTTTAAGTTCCTCTTTTAATTCATAACCCGCATGATCAGAGCCAATTGCTATTTTCATATGATGCTCTCCTTAATCTATCCATTATTGCTAATCCTAATCCTTCTAAGGGATAGGCCTCACTTAGAATAATATCAACTTCTTCTTCTAAATATCTCATTGCTCCAAAAAGATTACTTGCTACAGTAGCTAAGTTTTTTCTTGTCCCAACTATTACTAATTTTACACCATCAGGGTAAAAACTTCTATATTCTTCAGATGCTAAAACACCAACTTTTTTCCCTTCTTTAATCCAATTATTTATCTTATTTTTCCATTCTTCATTGATTTTAATGATATATAAAGGAACTTTTGGTGCATAATGTTTGTGTTTTAAACCAGGAGATGGAACATTTTCCCCTTTTCCTCTCCATATTTCTACTCTTTTCCCTAAAATTTCTTCAATATTCTCTTTAGGACACGCTCCTGGTCTTAAAATTAAAGGAATTTCTCCTGTAAGATCTAAGACTGTAGATTCCACACCCCAAATTACTTCTCCTCCGTCTAAAATTAAATCAATTCTATCTCCCAAATCCTCAAGAACATGTTCTGCTTTAGTAGGACTTGGTCTTCCTGATAAATTGGCTGATGGAGCACAGATAGGCCTACCAAAAGTATTTAATAGAGCTAAAGCAATAGGATGATTAGGTTGTCTTATAGCTACTTTATTACTTCCTGCGGTTATTAAATCATCCACTAAAGAGGAACGAGGAAATATTAATGTTAAAGGTCCAGGCCAAAAACTTTTCATTAATTTCTCTG
Organism: uncultured bacterium; assembly: GCA_938034905.1. Taxonomy (GTDB): domain Bacteria; phylum Dictyoglomota; class Dictyoglomia; order Dictyoglomales; family Dictyoglomaceae; genus NZ13-RE01. The sequence goes on from CALHLF010000018.1 coordinate 78,479, forward strand.
CCTCTGGGGAGATATATTCAGCGAGGGAATAAACCTCTTCTATCTTACCCACATGAACAATTATAGGATTATCAAAAGGTCTTTCTTTAACTATAAATATTTTTTTAATTGCAAGGGGATTAAAGGCGTCTGCTCCTAATCCATAAACAGTTTCTGTAGGAAAAGCAACCAATCCTCCATTTTCTAAAACTTTTACAGCATACTCCAAGCTTTCTTTGGAGATGTTGTTTGAATTTACCTTTAAATATTTTGCCATTCTATTATCACTACTCTCTCTTTATCTAAAATATCCTTGTAAACCTCTAAGGAATAATTTTTAAGATATAAGTTTAAGATTCTTTGAAGTTTATTTATTATAAAAGGAGATATTTCCAAAATCATAATAATTTTATCTAAAATTTTTATTTCCTTTAACAATTCTCTGTAAAACTTACACCCATCAAATCCTCCGTAAAGAGCATTCCAAGGTTCTCTCTTTACTTCCTTAGAAAGATAAAACATCTCTATAGAAGATATATATGGAGGATTAGCTATTATTAAATCAATAGAAATATTCCTCAACAAAATAGGAAAAAGATAAGGGCCCAAAAAAAATTCAATCTTATCATCTATCTTATATTTCTTTGCATTTTTTAATGCTAATTTTAAAGCTTTTGGAGATATTTCACAACCAAAAAATTTTAAATTAGGGAATTTTAAAGCAAGAGGAATGATAATATTTCCTGAACCAACTCCAATTTCCACTAAGGAATTAACATTTTTCTTACAAATTACTTCCATGGACTTTTCCAATAATAATTCAGTCTCTGGGCGTGGAATAAAAACTCCTTCTTCTATTTCGAGTTCTAAATTAAAGAAATATTTTTTTCCCTGGAGATAATTTATAGGAACCCCTTGTAATCTTTTTTTCAATAAATAATTAAACTTTTTTTCTTGAATATCGTTAAGGTAATCAAAAAGATAAATATATGGTCTTTCAACATCTAAAGCTAAAGCCAATAATATTTCTGCTTCTAAATAAGGAGCAGAGGAGTTAATTTTAGCTAATTCATTTTTTGCTTTAAGTAAAGCTTCTTTAAGAAGCAGTAGCAACCTCCTCTAAAATTTTATTAATCTGTTTTTCCTTTTCTATAAGGATTAATCTATCAATAAATTCATCTAACTCTCCTGAGAGAACTTCTTCCAGTTGAAAAGAAGAATAATTTATCCTATGATCTGTAACCCTTCGTTGAGGGAAATTATATGTTCTTATTTTTTCACTCCTTTCTCCTGATCCCACTTGTGCCTTTCTTTTAGATGCTATCTCTGCTTCTTTCTCTTGTTTTAAATATTCGTATAAACGAGATCTCAAAACTCTCATTGCCTTTTCTCTATTCTGATGCTGAGATCTTTCATCTTGACACTGAACCACAATACCTGTTGGTATATGAGTAATTCTCACTCCAGATTCTGTTTTATTTACATGCTGTCCCCCTGCTCCACTGGAACGAAAGGTCTCAATTCTCAGATCCTTTGGGTCTATTTCTACTTCAACCTCTTCCATTTCAGGAAGAACTGCAACAGTAGCCGTAGATGTGTGAATTCTTCCTGAAGATTCTGTTATAGGAATCCTTTGGACCCTGTGAACTCCACTTTCAAATTTTAATTTACTATAAGCTCCTTTCCCTTCTACTAAGAATATGATCTCCTTAAATCCTCCTAAACCTGTAGGATTAGAGCTTACCACATCAATTTTCCATCCTTTCCTTTGAGCATATCCTACATACATTCTAAATAAATCTGCAGCAAATAATGCTGCTTCTTCTCCTCCTGTGCCAGCTCTTATTTCCATAATTATATTTCTTTCATCATTAGGATCTTCTGGAATAAGAGAGGATTTTAATAAAAATTCCAATTCTTCAATTCTTTTAGTCAACTTCTCCAATTCAGCTTCTGCTAAATTTCTTAGTTCTTCATCTTCACTTTCATCTAATAAGCTCTCCGTATCTTCTTTTTCTTTTAATAGTTTTTTATATTCCCTAAAATCCTCAACTATTTTTTCTAATTTTCCCCTCTCTTTAAGTAAAACCTGATATTTACCAATATCTGAAACAATTTCAGGATTTAACAAGAGCTCTTCCAGTTCATTAAATCTATTCTCTATATTCTGAAGTTTCTGAAGAAAGATTTGATGTAACATCTTCTCCTAACACCTCCTTAAGAGCTCTTATAGCAGTCTCTAACTGAAAATCATCAGGCTCCTTAGTGGTAAAATACTGCATCCATAAACCTGGCAAAAGTATCATTCTCCATAATAAGGAGTCACTATATTTAGAACCTAGCCTAATTATTTCATAGGAAATACTAAATATAATGGGAATAAGAAAAACTCGTGAAATTACTCTCTCAATAAAACCCTGTTTTCCTAAAAAGGAAAAAACTAATATACTTACAATCATAACCACAAGAAGGAATGAAGTACCACAACGAGGATGAAATCTTGGAAATTTTTTACAATTTTCTACAGTTAACTCTTCTCCCGATTCATAACAAAAAACAGTTTTATGTTCAGCACCATGATATTGAAATACCCTATATATTTCTTTTATTTTACTTATAGAGAATAGATAAATTAAAAAGATAATGAGACGAATTATCCCTTCCAATAATCTTAATACTATTAAGGAAGAAATAAATCTTTCTACGGGCTTTATTATTAATAAAGGAAGAACAATAAACAAAGCTACAAAAAGTACAAAACCTAATATTAAAGCCCAAAAAATTAACCAATTTTCATTAACTTTTTCCTTCTCATCGGTAGGAAAGGCTATACTTGTAGAATAATTCAAGGCCTTTATTCCCCAAATTAAAGAATCCATAAGAATTATTAGTCCCCTAAGAAAAGGAAAATTTAACCATTTTTTAAAAAAGGATTTTAACTGATACTTTTCTACCAAAATCTCTCCCTGGGGATTTCTTACTGCTACTGAAAGATTTAATCCCCTTCTCATCATTACACCTTCATATACTGCTTGTCCACCTATATTTTCTTCTTTTCTCATTTTTCACTCCTTCTTAAAACAATATGACATCTTCTACAACGAGCCTCATATACCTCAAATGCTCCTACTAATATTATAGGATCATCATAATAAGCAGGTTTACCATTTACAATTCTCTGAGTTCTACTGGCAAGATTTCCACATTTCATACATATTGCATGAAGTTTATCTACATATTCCGCTATTGCTAAAAGATAAGGCATGGGACCAAAGGGTTCTCCACGAAAATCCTGATCTAAACCTGCAACAATCACCCTTTTACCTTGATCTGCCAACTTTTGACAAACTTTAATTAATCCCATATCAAAAAATTGTCCTTCTTCAATAGCGACTACCTGAGTATCCTTTTCTACCATTTTTTCTATTTCAGTACTGTTGGAAACTAAAATTGCCTCTATCTTTAATCCTGTATGAGAAATGACATAATCTCTTCCATATCTCGTATCTAAGCTATGTTTAAAAACCTGTACTTTCTGTTTTGCAATTTGAGCCCTTCTTATTCTTCTAATAAGCTCTTCACTTTTACCACTATACATTCCTCCACAGATTACTTCTATCCATCCAGAAGGAGCATTGATAAATTCCATAATTTATCACCTTCTTTCGGGAACACAGGTTTTTCCTTCGGGACATGGCCCTCTAAAACAATAAGGTCCTGCATCGGAAAAAATGATTGGAGCTACTTCTTTAACCTTTTCCAACATTTTCCATGCCATTTCTCTTATTTCCCACTGTGAATTATTGCATGTTCTTAGGGAGAAAAAATGCATAAGTTCCCTTGCATTCATAGAAACAATAATCTTTGTCTCTATCGCTTGAGGTAAAAGATAACGAGCATCCTCCTTGGGAATTCCCATTTCTATTAATTTTTCATAACTCTGAAAAGCATTTTCAATAGCAGATTGATAAATCTTCTTTATCTCTTCCTTTTTCTCAATACTAACAGGAGTAACAGTTTCTTCCTTTACTCTAACAAATCTTTGACTCTGTTGAGAATAAGAAGCTATTCTATGTCTAACTAATTGATGGGTAGTTACTCTTGAGATTCCTTCAATATAAAAACTAAAATAAGCATGTTCAAAAACTGATAAATGCTGAAGCCTCTTTGCTTTTTTTAAAAGCCTCTCTATCTCTAAAGGATCCAACGAATTTCTCAATTCCTCTAAGGATCCTTTAAAGTGGCAAAGACGCATTGCTAAAGCACATATCTTTTCGGGTTCGGGCGTATAAGAGATAAGATCTACTCTCAATACTATTTAATTTCCCAATTATACTTCTTGGAAAACTTTTCTACTCTTCTTTCAGTATCTACAAATTTTCTTTGCCCTGTAAAGAAAGGGTGACATTTAGAACATATTTCAGTAGTCATATATTCTTTTGTAGACAAAGTCTCATAAACTGCTCCACATGCGCAAACAATTTTTGCCTTTTTCATTAAAGGATGAATTCCTTTCTTCATTTTTTATAAGTTCCTCCTTCTTTCAAAACTTTAATCTTTTGAATTATATCATAAAAATTAAAGAAGGCGGAGAAAGTTTTCTCCGCCTTCCAACAAGATTTCAAATCCAACTTTGCTTAACGAGGCTCTACAATAAATCGGATAGCTGTTCTTTCTTCTCCATCAATTTGTACATCAGTAAAGGCAGGGATACAAATTAAGTCAATGCCACTTGGAGCAACATATCCACGAGTAATAGCTATAGCCTTTACTGCCTGATTTACTGCTCCTGCTCCTATTACCTGAATTTCTGCACGACCTCTTTCACGAATAACACCTGCTAATGCTCCCGCAACTGCATTAGGATTAGATTTAGCTGAAACTTTTAAAACCTCCATAATTTTACCTCCTTTTATCCATTTCCTTTCTCCCATGGCAGACTTCTCTTTCTCTCCTATACTCTTCCCCTCCTTTGCAATCTTTCAATTTTTTTTGTTTTACCTGTAAATTCTTCTATTTCGATGATCACCCCTTCCATTTTAAAAAGTCCTTTTTCTGGAATTTCAAAACGTTGAGGAATTTGGAGAAGAAATTTTTTAAGAACAGCTTCCTTTTCCACCCCCAATATGGAATCTTCCGCACCACACATTCCAGCATCAGTAATATATCCTGTCCCCCCCTCTAATATCCTTTCATCAGCAGTTTGAACATGAGTATGGGTCCCAATCACTGCAGAAACTTTACCATCTAAGAAATATCCCATCGCTATTTTTTCCGACGTAGCTTCTGCATGCATATCTACTAATATTATATTAGTATCTTTTTTTACTTTTTCAACTATCTCTTCTACAACAATAAAAGGATTATCTATTGCTTCCATAAATACTCTCCCTTGTAAATTTATTATACATATTTTTTTCCCAAAATACGAGAGGATAATATAACCTTTTCCAGGTACCCCTTTGGGATAATTAGCTGGCCGTAGTATCCTTTCGTAGGACTCCAATATATGCATCCCTTCTTTTTTATCCCATATATGATTCCCACCTGTCAATACATCTACTCCTGCATCAATAATTTCTTTAATAACTTTTTCGGTAATTCCAAAACCTGCAGCTGCATTTTCCACGTTTCCTATTACTAAATCTATATTATACTCCTCTCTAATTTTAGGCAGAAACATTGAAACACCTTTTCTTCCAATACTTCCCACAATATCTCCTAAAAAAAGTATCTTCATTTCCTTTTACCTGGCATATTCTATAGCTCTTGTTTCTCTTATAACAGTAACTTTAATTTGTCCTGGATATTCCATCTCTTTTTCTATCTTTTTTGCAATTTGATATGCTAAACGGGTAGCAGAAAGATCGTCTACATTATCTGGATTAACTATAACTCTTACTTCTCTTCCTGCTTGTATAGCATAAGCCTTTTCAACCCCAGGAAAAGACATAGCAATTTCTTCTAATTTTTCTAACCTTTTTATATATATCTCAATACTTTCCCTTCGAGCACCTGGTCTTACAGCAGAAATACTATCTGCTACCTGTATTATAATATCTAAAAGCTTTATCAATGGCACTTCCTCATGATGTGCTGCTACAGCATGAACAATATCTGGATGTTCATCATACTTTTTAAGAAGCTCTGAACCTAAAATAGCATGGGAACCCTCTGACTCATAATCTACTGCTTTTCCTATATCATGAAGTAATCCAGCTCTCCTTGCCATTCCTGAATCCAAATGTAATTCTGCAGCAATTATTCCTGCTAATTTTGCAACCTCAATAGAATGTTGAAGAACATTTTGTCCATAACTACTTCTATAATAAAGTCTTCCTAAGGTTTTAACAAGATCTGGATGGAGATTATGTATTCCAACCTCTAATATTGCCCTTTCTCCCTCCTCTCTTATCCTATTTTCCACCTCCTTTTTTGCTTTACTAACCATTTCTTCTATTCTCGCAGGATGAATTCTTCCATCTTTTACCAATTTTTCTAAGGCGACTCTTGCAATCTCCCTTCTTATTGGGTCAAAGGAAGAAAGTACCACTGCTTCTGGGGTGTCATCAATTATTAAATCTACTCCTGTTAAGGTTTCAAAGGTTCTAATATTTCTTCCTTCTCTCCCTATTATTCTTCCCTTCATTTCCTCACTGGGGAGAGAAACTACTGATACAGTAGACTCTACAGTATGATCCACTGCACATCTCTGAATAGCCTCAGACAAAATCTCCTTTGCTTTTCTATCTGCCATCTCTCTAAATTTTGTTTCAGCTTCTTTTATTCTGATAGCTATATCCTTTTGTAATTCCTCTTCTAATCTGATTAATAAAAGTTCTTTTGCCTCTTCCCTTGTTAATTGTGCAATATTTTGAAGTTCTTCAATTTGCTTCTTTTGCAATTCTTTTATTTCACTTAATCTATATTCTATTTCCTGTTCCTTTTTTAAAATCTGTTCTTCTTTTCTTTCAAGATTTTCCTCCCTTTGAAGGATTCTTCTTTCTAAAGTTAAAAGTTCATGTCTCCTCTCTTTTAATTCTCTTTCTGTTTCAGTTTTTAATTTATAAATTTCTTCCTTCCCCTCTAATATAATAGATTTCTTTTCTTCTTCGGCCTTAATCCTTGCTCTTTCTATAAGCTCTCTTGCTTTCTTTTCAGCATTTTCAGAAATTTTTCCTTCTATTATCTTCCTTACAAAATATCCTAATAGCAAACCTATAATGAATATTAGTGTATAAATTAAGATATTAATTGCTTTTCACCTCCTTTTTTTATTTTTTCCAACTCTAACCTTAATTCTTCCATTATATCGTCCCAAGAACCATCCTTTATTATCTTACCATATTTAAAAAGAAAAACCTTTTGAGGAGAACCAGTTATACCTAAATCTGCTTCTCTTGCTTCACCTGGTCCATTCACTTCACATCCCATTACTGCAATAGTTATATTTATAGGATAATTTTTAAATTCTTTTTCAATAAGTTTTGCTACTTTGTCTACTGGAAAATGGGCACGGGCACACATGGGACAAGAGATTACTTTTATACCTTTATTCCTTAATCCAAGAGCATTTAATATCTCATAGGCAACATCTACCTCTTTTTCTGGATTTGTAGAGAGAGAAACCCTTATAGTATCTCCAATTCCTTCTGATAATAAAATTCCTATTCCAATACTTGATCTTATACTTCCTGGAAGTAAGGTTCCTGCTTCGGTAATACCAATATGTAATGGATAATCCACCTTTTCGCTTAAAATTCTATAGGCAGAAACCGTTAAAGGAATAGAAGAAGATTTTACAGAAACAATTATGTCATGAAAATCTTCCTCTTCTAAAATTCTAATTTCCGATAATGCACTTTCTACTAAGGCTAATGGAGTTATTCCTCCATATTTTTTTAGAATTTCTTGACTTATAGAACCTGCATTACTTCCCACTCTTATAGGTACTCCCCTTGCCTTAGCTTCCTTTGCTATTAACGAAATATATTTAGGGTTTTTGATATTTCCTGGATTTAATCTTAACTTATCTACTCCTTGTTCCAAAGCAATCAAGGCTAACTTATAGTCAAAATGTATATCTGCAATTATAGGAATAGGGCTTTTCTTTTTAATTTTTCCTAAAGCCAATGCAGAATCTTTATCTGGTACTCCTATTCTTACCAATTCGCATCCCCTCTTATATAATCTATAAATTTGACTTAGAGTTTTTTTTACATCACATGTAGGGGTTTTGGTCATAGATTGTACCCTTATGGGATTATCTCCACCAATAAAAATATTTCCAACTTTTACTACTTTTGTTTTTCTCATTATTTACTTAATCTTTGAATATCAAAAAATGTAACAAGGAGCATTAAAAAGAATAAAATTAAAAGACCAATCCAATGAACTATTTCTTCTTTTCTTGTTTCTAAAGGCTTTCCTCTCAATTTTTCAATTAATATAAAAAGTATTCTTCCTCCATCTAAGGCAGGAAATGGAAGAAGATTAAATATTCCCAATTGAATACTAAAAAGACCTATAAAATTTAAAAGATATTGATATCCTGCAGAAACAGCTTCTCCAGTTATTTTAGCTATTCCAATAGGTCCAGTAAAAGTAATCCCCTGCCCCCCCTTGAATAACATACCTATAATAGAAAAGGTTAAAGCTATTACTGTCAAGAATAGAGAAAAACTTTTTTTAATTGCTAAAAGAAGGGGATATTTTTTAATTTCATAGTCAAAAGCTACACCAATAAAACCACCTTTTCTTTCTTCTTCCCATTCAGGAACAACTTCTAAGATTATAATCTTTCCATTCCTCTCAATCTCAATTTTGACAGAATTTCTAATCTGAGGATTTGGAACAGCTTCCCTTATAATTTTTATAGCATCTTCAACATTTTTAATTTTAATGCCATTTATTGCTATAATTTTATCCATAGGTTGCAAACCTGCTATACTTGCTGGTTTCCCAGGAAGAACCTCTTTAATTCTAGGAATAGGGGACGAAACTCCTAATAAAAATACCAAACAAAAGAGAAAAATTGCCAATATAAAATTCATTAAAGAACCAGAAAAAAGGACTAAAAATCTTTTCCAAGGAGCTTTATTACCAAATTTTTCCTCTTCTGAGACAGTTGATTTTTCGTTTAAATCATCTATTCCAGCCATTCTAACAAATCCACCTAAGGGAATCATCCTTATCACATATCTTGTTTTTTTTCCTTTAATCTCAAAGATTTTTGGACCAAAACCTATGGAAAACTCATAAACTCTAATTCCAAAAAGTCTCGACATAATAAAATGTCCAAACTCGTGAGGAATTATAAGAAGAGCAAAAACTAATAAAACCCATATAGGGGTCATTTTCTAATTACCTCCTTTTTTCCTACTACAAATTAAAAACTAAAAACCTTTCACATATTTCTGCAATTAAAATCAACATAAATAAGTTTACCCAATATTTAACTTTTTTTCAATCTAACTCCTCTAAGAAGGGAGGATTTGCACCTACCCGCGTACATGTAATTCCAGCAATTTTGGAGGCAAATTTTAAGGCTTCTTTTATTTCCTCTAAGGAAAGATTTTTAAAACTTTCTATGTTAAGTTTATCTTCTTTCAATAACCAATATATAATTCCTCCCATAAAGGAATCTCCAGCTCCTACTGTATCTACAACCTCAACTTTCATAGCAGAAACCTCTACGGATCCTTTTTTGTTAAAGGCAGTGGCTCCTTCCGCTCCCTTTGTAATTATAATAAGATCTGGTCCCAACTTAAGCCAATTTTCTGCGATCTCTTCCAATAGATTATTAGGATATAACCAATTTAAATCACCTTTGCTCACCTTGACTAAATTAGAATAAGTTATCCATTTTTCAAGTTTTTCGATATATAATTTTTTATCATTAATAAGAATAGGACGAACATTAGGATCTAAAGAAATTAAGATTTTTCCTTTTTTCTGTTCCATTAATTTCTCTAAGGTTAAAGCAGTAGATCCTCTTATTAAAGAAATAGAACCAAAGTGAATTAAATCTATATCTGAAAAGACAAAAGAGGATAGATCTTCTAATTTCAAAGAGATATCTGCTGTATTATCTCCATAAAAAACAAAATTTGGTTCATTATTAGGACCAATAACAACAAAGGCAAGGGTTGTGGGTTCTTTTCCTCTTAATAGATAATTTAACTTAACATTATTCTCTTTTAAAAAATCAACTAAAATTTCTCCAAAAATATCTTCAGAGATTTTTCCTAAGAAAGCAACATCTGCTTTTAATCTTCCAAGGGTAATTGCAACATTATAAGGGGAACCACCAGGAGAGAGAATAAAAGCATTTTTTTCTCCTACTTTTGTTGGAGTAAAATCAATCAAAGCTTCACCGCAAACTAAGATCATATTTATATCCTCCCTCTCATTTACTTTTCTCTAATAGAGTAGGATTTTTCAAGTATTAAATCTTTAAGCTTTACTAATTCTATATCTTTAAAAAAATTTTCTTTTTCCAGTTCTTCCATAACTTCAATGGTCTTTGGCCTTATATGACAAATAACTATTGCTTTCCCTCTTTTTTTTGCAATATCAAGACTCTGCTTAAATCTCTTTCTAATCATTTCTTTATCATTCTCGTGATCTAAAAATAAATCATTTTCTAAAAAAACAATATCAAATTCTTCTGCTATTTTTTTTCCAACGCTTCTGTATGAAGTTTTACTATCTAAGAAGAAAAGATTCTTTTTCTTTAATACCTCATATAAATTACGCATAGTTTCAGGATCTGAGGTAACTTTAGACCCCATATGATTATTTATCCCCTCAATGGGGTAATTTTTGAAATATTTTAACCCTCTATCAATTACCTTTTCTATTTCATCTTTATTCATTCCTGTTAATATAGGATAAGATATAAGATATTTAGCATCCCGAGGATAGTCTATAGATTCCATAGGAACATGCATAATTGCATACCAATCCTTTTTCTTGACTTCTTCTAATAATTCTTTAGCTTTTGATGTGGGTATAATCGCTAAATTTAATGTATAAGATAAAGAAAAAAGCCTATCACTCCAATAATTTTTTTCGGTAAGGTCATCTACTACAATAGCAAGAAGAGGCTTTTTTAGTTCTTTTTTTATCTTTATGGGAAAATAAAAATAAAAAAATTCGAGCTCAATTTTCTCCCCCTTAGGTAAAAGATAGGAAGAGGATACTGTAACTTTTTCAAAGTTTTTTAATGTCTTCACATAGTACTTTAAATTTCTTCTTAATAATTCATATTCAAGATTATTTTTAATTTCTTCCCAAGATTTATACCAGTATATTTCATATTGATTCCAAGATAATTTATAATTTAAAAACTTTCTTTCTTTTCCTTTTACCTTTAATACTCTAATATCTTGCGCATATGAGTTATAAATCTCATTAAATATTTCATAGGAAAGATTTATATAAAGATCTGAATAGGTATTATACTCCTTTTTTTCTATCACAGGCTCAAGAGTTTTTTTGAGAGTCTCTTTCCTCTTACATCCTCCAAGAAAACAAGCCAAAATCATAAAAATCAATATTATTTTTCGTATCTTTTTCTCCATAACCTTTTCAATCTTTCCTTAATTATCTTTTCCATTCCTTCATCTGAGGGATAATAAAATCTTTCTTTTACATCTTCAGGAAGATAATCCTGTTCTATAAAATGCTCTGGATAATCATGAGGATATTTATATTCTTTACCATATCCCAACTTCTCTGCTCCTCTAAAAGCTGGATTTCTTAGATGTAAAGGAACCAAAGAAGGACCATATTTTCTGAGATATTCATTCGCTTTATTAATTGCAACTATAGAACTATTACTTTTTGGAGCACATGCTAAATATATTGTAGCAGTAGTTAAAGGAATTTGTGCCTCGGGCATTCCTACAAATTCCACTGCAAAGGCTGCTGCTTGAGCTATTACTAAAGCAAAAGGATCGGCCATTCCAATATCTTCAGCAGCATGAATAATGAGACGTCTTGCTATAAATCTCGGATCTTCGCCTGAAAGAAGCATTCTCGAGAGCCAATACACTGCTGCGTCAGGATCAGAACCTCTTATACTTTTAATAAAAGCAGAGATCACATGATAGTGTTCATCTCCTCTTTGATCATATCTAAAAATTCTCTTTTGGATTACTTCCTCTATCACCGAAAGATTAATTATATTCCTTCCCTCTGAATCTGGTATGGCAAGAAAAGAAGCAAGTTCTAAAGTATTTAGGGCCACTCTTGCATCTCCACTGGCAAATCTTACTATTTCTTCTTCTGCTAAATCCTCTAAAACAATATTTTGGAAACCTAACCCTCTTTCTTTATCTTGAATGGCCCTTTTTATAATTGTTCTTATATCTTCATTAGAAAGGGGTTTTAATTCTATTAATCTGCATCGAGATAATAAAGTGTTATTTAAAGTAAAAAATGGATTTTCTGTGGTTGCTCCAATAAGAATAATTAAACCTCTCTCAATCCAAGGTAAAAGCACATCCTGTTGAAGTTTATTAAAATGGTGAATTTCATCTAAAAAAATAACTGTATTTTTTCTAAACATTTCCATGTTTCTTTTTGCTCTTTGTAGTGCTTCCTTTATTTCAGATACACCTATTAATGCTGCATTTAATTCTATAAAATCAGCATTTATAGCTTGAGCTAAAAGAATAGAAAGAGTGGTCTTTCCAGAACCCGGGGGACCATATATTATAAGAGATGGAAGATATCCTTTTCTTATAGCCTTTCTTAAAAAAGAGTCCTCACCAATTATCTCTGAAAGTCCTACCATCTCTTCAAAACTCTGAGGCCTCATTCTATAAGCAAGAGGTTGGTATTTTTTATCTTCTTTAAAGAATTTTTCTTGCTCCATTAGTAATTTATTACCCTCTCAAGAAACTTTCTAAAAATATATTGAAAGTTAACAATAAAATCTCCCTTGCTTTGAAGTATAAAAAGATTGGGAGGAAAGGAGTATATTCCTTCCTTTTCTTTTATTACTTCATTTTTCCTAGTTGGAGAAAACCTCCTATCTAAAAGTAATTTTATATTATCGATTATATTTCTTTCCACCTTTAGTGTGGTATCAATAAGAAATATAGTAAGTTGAGATCCCAAAACCTCTCTTCTTCTTAAGAACTCCCAAAGATCTCTTAATCTCACATTATTAGGAGGACTTGTTTTACACTCAATATACAATAGATAACTTTCTATTAACCCCAAAACATCAAAATCTCCTCCTCCAGATATATCTAAGAGTTTCACTCCCCATAAGGCAGGGATAGAAAATTCTCTCTTTAGAATTTGCGCTACAAACCATTCTAAGGTTTCCCCAAAATTATCTAAATTATAAAAAGTAAAATAAAATTTATCTTTTATCTTTTCAAGAATACCCGAAGAAACAAGAAACTCAAAGTATTCAGAAATTTCTTCCCATTTCCATTTTGTTAATAGCAATTCTAAATTAATAAAACCTGAATTTTTAACCTGAATTAAATCACTAAGAAGTCTTCTAAAGCGATAATGAAAGAGAAGTTGATAATATTTTTCATATATTTCCTCATCTTTTTTCTTTGGTAATATCACTCTATTTAATAAACAACTTTCAGTAATAAAATATCCCCTTAGTCTTAAAGTTCTTTTAAGGCGAATTTCCTCTAATCTTTCTAAAAAACTCTCAAAGTAATCTTCTTTGCTTTCACTTTTCATATAGCTTAATCATCCTCTTCTAAGATTCTAAAAATCTTTTCCATTATTTTATCTTGTTTTTTATCTTCTTCTTTAAAATGAATTTTTTTAAGTTCCTCTAAAGAAAAAAATTCTCTTCTTCCCTCTTCAAATTCAACAACAACCTTTCTTAATGGAATATGATAGTCCACAATAACTCCTTGTCCTTGAGAGGTCTCTACTCTACTTCCCTTTGGAGGCAAACTTGCTTTAATTTCTTGATAGACCTCATATTCATATGCCAAACAACACATTAATCTCCCACAAACTCCTGAAATCTTTAAAGGGTTAAGAGCTAAGGATTGTTCCTTTGCCATCTTTACAGAAATGGAACAAAACTCAGGAAGAAAAGTATGACAACAAACTTCTCTTCCACATATCCCTAATGCTCCTAAATATTTTACCTCATCTCTAACTCCAACTTGGTGGAGTTCAATACGGGTTTTATAATGGCTTGCCAAATCTTTAACTAACTCTCTAAAATCTACCCTCTCTTCAGAGGCAAAATGAAAGGTAATTTTACTGTAGTCAAAGGCAATTTCGCAGGCTAAAACTTTCATAGGAAGATTTAGTTTGTTTGCTTTCTCTTGAACAAATTCAATTGCCTCTTTCTCTTCTTCTCTATATTTTTTAATTTTTTCTAAATCCTCTTTATTTGCTTTTCTAATGATGGGTTTCAAAGGGGTAGCTGGCTTAAAATTAGGTGGAATCAAAAAAGGAGGAACTACCACTATTCCTGCTTCTATTCCCTGAACAGTTTTCACAATTACCCAGTCTCCTCTTTTTAGATTTAATTTATCTGTAGAAAAATAGTATATTTTAAAACTTCTCAATCTTACTCCTGCTATATATAATGTCTCATTCATACAGACACACCTACCTTAAAAAATAAAGTTTCTAAAGTTAGAAGTAAATTTGCATTATTTCTGATAGATTTCATTGCATATTGAGTTTCTTTAAAATTTTTTATTATTTTATCTAAAGAAAATTCCTGAGACTTTCTTGTAATCTCCCTTATAAAATCTTTTTGAGTTATGTATTCTTCCTTTTCATATATTTTCCAGAAAAATAGATCTCTCCACCAAAACAATAATATCTCCAGTAACGATAAAATATACTCTACTTTCTTATCTTCTACTAAAAATTCAACCAGATCAAAAATTTGACCTATATTTTCCTTTTTTAAAAGAGATAATTCTTTTAAAAATTCCTCTCTTTTTTTCCAATTTTCCTCTTCTAACCAAAAATAACCCTTTCCAGGGCTCCCTTGAGAAAGGGATATTATTATTTCTTTTTTGTCACTAGGTACATCCTTAAAGATTATTTTTAATTCCTCTTCATTTAAATAGTTAAAGTTTATGACTTGACTTCGAGATATTATTGTAGGAAGCAACATTTCTGGACGCCAAGCAATTAAAATAAAAATAGTATAAGGCGGAGGTTCTTCTAAAGATTTCAAAAGAGCATTTGCAGCTTCATTTCTCAATTGATGTGCTGAATCTAAGATAATTATTTTCCATTTACTCTGAAGAGGTTTCCAATAAATTTCTTTTTTTATCTCTCTGACTTGCTGAATTTTAAACCACATGCCTTCAGGTTCATAATAAAGAAGATCAGGGAAGGTCATATTTTTTATTTCTTTACAAATTAAACACTCTCCACATCCCTCTTTAGGAAGCACCGAACAATTCAAGGCTTGGGCAAGGGAAAGAGCAGTTAGCTTTTTCCCTACCCCTTCAGGACCAACAAAAAGATAAGTATGAAAAATCTTTCCTTCCCTTAGAGTTCTTCTTAATGTTTCAACAGCTTGTTTCTGTCCAATAATATCTTTAAACGCCATCTAAATCTTTTCAAAATGAAATACATCTAAAATAATAACCACTGCCCCTCCCACTTTCACTTTTACAGGCATTGGAACACTCCTTAATAACTCTACCGAAGGAAGGGGAGGAATAATAATCTTTTCCCTTTCTTTACAATTTTCTCTTAAGACAGTCAATACTTCTTCCAATCTTTCTTCCTCTACTACTGTAAGAAGAGTAATACTTGCTTCTTGCAGAAATCCACCTTTGCTCTTAAAGAAAGTTAATGGTAAATTCTTTTCCACAAAGATCTCTCTTATTTTTTTCCAATCTTCCTCTTGAATAATTGCCAAGATTAATTTCATAATTTCACCCTCTTAAGTCTTCTTAAGATAATTTCCAAAATTTTTCTATGAATCTCTTCTACCAAAAGTTCTCCGGAGACAACAAAAATCCTTTCTTTTTCTTCTTCTGCAATCTTCAAATATCCTTCCCTAACTTTATAATAAAAATCTAAACTTTCTTTTTCAATCCTATCAAGAACTTTCTTTCTTATAAAAATCTTTTCCGGTACTATATCCAAAAGTATAGTAATATCAGGTTTTAATCCAAAGGTTACTAACTCGTTTAATTCTTTTAGCTTTTCAATAGAAAGATTTCTTCCATATCCTTGATATGCAATAGTAGAATCTATATATCTCTCGCAAATTACTACATATTCCTCCTTAAGTTTTTCTCTGATGACTAAAGAATTCTCGACTCTTGAAGAAAGATATAATAAGGCTTCAGTCCAAGGATGAATATTAATATTGAAATTCAAGAGAATATTTCTTATATTCTCACCTAAAATTGTTCCTCCTGGTTCTCTTGTTAAATAAACCCTATAATTTTCTTTTTCTAAGAAATCCTTAAGAAGCTTAGCCTGTGTGGTTTTTCCACAGCCATCCAGTCCCTCAAAGGTAATAAAAATACTTTCCATTTAATCATACCTAATATGGAAATATCTTAACCTTTCTATTTGGCTCACTCCCTATACTTTCGGAACGTAAGCCATATTCCTGAATCAATTGATGTTGTAATCTTCTTAAATAAGCTGGCTGAGGAGATAATTCATAGGGTTCTTCATGGGTTAATACATATTCTATTCCTTCTTGGGCTTCTCTTAATGCTCTTTCTTCTTCATTGCTTCTTAAAGTTCCCAATTTAAAATGCTCAGCTAAAAATCTCTCCATCTGTGTTACAGTATTACTTCTCAGTATAGAGAGAATCATACTTTTTCTTTCTGCTTCATTTATCAAGTCCTTTGCCCTTTTTTGATGTGCTTTTAGAAGTAGCAAACAATTTGCATCCGAAAAATTTCTAACAACATATGCAGGAACTCCTAAGCTTCTGATTGCTTTCTCTAATTTATTCCTACTTATTCCATAAGGAAAAATTTTTAAAATATCAGGCTTCTTTTGCAAAGACGAAGAATCCTTTTCTTCCTCTTGAATTTTTGTAGAAGAAACAAATATCTTTTCAACCCTACCCTCAGGAGTTCTAATCCTAATTTCAGGGGGAATAATATATCCTCTTAACATATTATCTATAGTCTTTGCTACATCATGATGAATAGCTAATCTATCCCTCTCCTGTATCTCAATAACTATATCAAAGGTTGGGGGAGCCTTCCTCTCTAAGACTGTTTTTTGAGTGCCTCTTCTCTTTGCCTCTTCATCGCTCAGGGTTACCACCTGAATACCACCTACTAAGTCTGATAAGGTTGGATTTAAAAGAAGATTTTGAAGGGTTATTCCATGAGCTGTTCCTATTAATTGTACTCCTCTCTCTGCAATAGTTCTTGCTGCCTTTGCTTCTAATTCTGTCCCAATTTCATCAATTACTATAACTTCAGGCATATGGTTCTCTACTGCTTCAATCATAACATCATGCTGTTTTGTTGGATTTGGAACCTGCATTCTTCTTGCTCTACCAATAGCTGGATGAGGTATATCTCCATCTCCTCCTATTTCATTAGAAGTATCAATAATAATTACTCTTTTGTTAAGCTCATCCGCCAAAACCCTTGCAGTTTCTCTCAACAAAGTAGTTTTCCCTACTCCAGGTTTTCCTAAAAGAAGTATGTTTTTTCCTGTTTCAATTACATCTCTTATAATATCTACAGTGCCTAAAACTGCTCTTCCAACTCTACATGTTAGACCAATAATCCTTCCATGCCTATTTTCAATTGCAGAGATTCTGTGAAGGGTTCTTTCAATTCCTGCTCTTTTATCTCCACTAAACTCTCCCACCCTTGAAAGAACATAGTTAATATCTTCTTCTGTTGCATATCTTCCATAGAAAATTATGTTTTTTTTATAAAAACGGGCCTCTATCTCTCTTCCTAAATCTATCACTACTTCAATAAGATCTTTTATATCCTTGTCTTCTTCTAATCTTTTCCTGATATCTTCAGGAAAAATTTCTAATAATTTATCGAGATCATCTAAAATTTCTTGCCTCATATTTCTTATCCTTTATACTATCTTATAACAAATAATCCCCCATGATCCTGGTCCAATATGGGATAAAATTGTACAACTAAAAGGAACAAAATAATATTCCTTAACATTAAATTTTTCATAAACCTCCTTTTCAATATCTTTTAATTCCTCTGCATTGTCAGAATAAGCTACTGCTACTTTTACAGGAACATCTCCAATTCTATCTTTCATGATTTCTAAAATTCTATCTTTTACCTTTTGTTTTGTTCTCACCCTTTCTACAGGCTCTATAGCTCCATTTCTTAATTCTAAAATAGGTTTTATCTGTAAAATACTTCCCATCCAAGCTTGAGCTGCACCAATTCTTCCACCTCTATATAGATATTCCAAAGTATCTACAGTAAACAATGTTTCATTATTTTTTTTCATTTTATCTATTATATCAAAAATTTCATTTAAGTTCTTCCCTTCTTCAATTGCCCTTCCGATTTCTATTACCATATATCCCAAAGCAAACTCTGTTACAAGGGAATCTATTACATAAATTTTTTCCGAAAAAGGAAGCATAGATCTTGCAGTACTTGCAGAACCAATAGTTCCACTTAACTTTGATGATATATGTATTGAAATTATGGCATCTGCATTTTCTAAAGCTTTATATGCATTATAAAAATCTTCTACAGAAGGTTGAGACGTTTTTGGAAAAATATTTGTCTTTTTGATCTTTTCAAAAAATTGAGAAGGATTTATATCGACACCATCACTATAAACTTCATCTTCAAAAGCTACCTTAAGAGGTACCACCACTATATTATATTTTTTAACTAAATTTTCAGGTAAAGCAGCAGTACTATCAGTAACAATTCTAATCATTTTTTAACCCCCTAAGTTTAAAAATTTTTAAGTTGTAATTTCACCCTCAACTTTAGTTTCTGCTTCTATCTCGCCCCTTTGAGGAGCAAGAATTGATACAACTACTTCATTTAAGGGTGTTAAAATCTTTATTTTCTCAGAAACTTTTATATCTCCCACTAATATTGAATCTCCAATATCTAAAGAAGAAATATCAACCTCTATATGAGTTGGAATATCTGCAGGTAAAGCTCTTATATAGATCTCACTAATACCATGCTGAAGAACTCCACCTTTTTTAATCCCAATAGCATCACCAACTAATAATATTGGTATGTGAGTATCTACTAGCTCGTCCATTTTCACCGCATGAAAGTCAGCATGAATAATAGAATCAGTTAATGGATCAATTTGAAAATCTTGTAAAAGAGCATTTTCAACTTTTGATTCTACCCCATCCTCAATATTAATTTTAAGAATATATGCTTCTGGTTCATATTTCCCTTTTTTAAATAGCTTTTGGAACTCTTTTCTATCTATAGCTAAAGGAATACTTTCTTCTAAATGATGTCCATATAATATAGCAGGTATCTTCCCTTCTTTTCTATATTTTTTTGCCCACCCCTTTCCAACTTTTCTTCTATATGCTTTTATCTCAAGTACCTCCATTTTAAGAACCTCCTTTTACTTAATTAATCAAATAATGAACTCAAAGAATCTTTATTCGATATTCTTTTTATAGCTTCTCCCAATAAACTTCCAACAGACAGAATCTTAAGTTTAGGAACGATTTTAGATTCATCAATAGGAAGGGTGTTTGTAATAACTAATTCCTTAATCTCAGATTTTTGTAACTCTTCTGGAGCATTATTCGTAAGAATTCCATGAGTAACAGCAGAATATATGTCTCGTGCACCTTTTTCTCTTAAAAGTCTTGCTGCAGAGAATAAAGTATTCCCAGTAGTTACAATATCATCACAGATAATTACATCCTTATTTTTTACATCTCCAATTATTTCCTCAACCTCTGCCACCTCAGGAGCAGGCCTTCTTTTATATATTATAGCTAAGGGAGTATGTAATCTATTAGCCAAGGCTTTTGCCCGAGCAACACCCCCTATGTCTGGAGAAACTACCACAGGATTTTTAAGATCTATATCTTGAAAATATCTTGTGAATAAAGGCAAGGCTGATAAATTATCTAAAGGAATATCAAAAAAACCTTGAATTTGACCTGCATGAAGATCCATAGTTACAACCCTATTTGCTCCTGCAACAGTCAATAGATTTGCTACAAGTTTTGCAGTTATAGGTTCCCTTGATTTTGTTTTTCTATCTTGGCGAGCATAAGCAAAATAAGGAATAACTGCAGTAACAGCTTCTGCGGATGCTCTTTTAAGGGCATCAATTATAATTAATAATTCCATAAAATATTCATTTACAGAATTACCTAAGGACTGAATAACGTAAACCTCTGCGCCTCGAACACTTTTAACAATTCTTGCATAAATCTCACCATCGGAAAATCTTCTTATTTCTATTTCTCCTAATTCCACATCTAAATATTCAGCAACTTCTTTTGCCAATTTGAGATTGGATGTCCCACTATACAAGGCTAAAATTTTTTGAGTCATTTCTCAGTCTCCTTTAAGTTTTAATTTTGAAGAGATAAAAGAAAAAGTACCAATCTCTATATTATCCCCGATATAATAATCTTCTATTATAACATTGGAAAAAACTTT
Source organism: uncultured bacterium (assembly GCA_938034905.1). Taxonomy (GTDB): domain Bacteria; phylum Dictyoglomota; class Dictyoglomia; order Dictyoglomales; family Dictyoglomaceae; genus NZ13-RE01. The sequence goes on from CALHLF010000018.1 coordinate 99,074, forward strand.
TACCCCTTTTCCTATAAAACTCTTTCCAAAAATTATAGTATTTGGATAAATAATTACGTCTTTATTCAAAATGACATCTTTTCCTATGAAGGTTAAATTTGGAGATATAAAAGAAACCCCTTCTTCCATCCATTTTTTATTTATTCTCTCCTGAATGATCCCTTGAAGATTAGCTAATTCTATTTGATTATTTACCCCCATAACTTCATAAGGATCTGTTATCAAAGCCTCAATTTTTTCTCTTTTATTTAATAACAAAGATATGGTATCTGTAAGATAGAATTCCCTTTGAACATTATCATTAGATAAATAAGGTAAAACTTCTTTTAGTTTCTTCCATTTAAAAACATATATAGAAGTATTAATTTCTTTGATCTTTTTTTCTTCTCCAGTAGCATCTTTATCTTCCACGATTTTTAAAATTCTCCCATTAGAATCTCTTACTACCCTTCCATATCCCTGAGGATTCTCAATAAATGTTGTAAGTAGAGTACAAGTATTATTATTTCTTTCATGAGTTTCACATAACAATTTTAAAGTTTCCTCTTTAATCAAGGGAACATCTCCAGGTAAAATTAAGATATTTCCATCAAATTCTCCTAAAAAAGGTACTAATTGTTTCACCGCATCTCCAGTTCCCAATGGTTTCTCTTGAATAATTAAATGATCTCTATATTCCCTATATAAAACATTATATAGTTTAGGACTTACTATTAAAAAATACCTTTCTACAATTTTTGATACTAAATCTATTAAATAATAAATAATAGAGCGATCCAAAAGAGGATGGAGAACTTTGGGGCGCTCTGTTTTCATTCTTTTCCCTTGTCCTGCTGATAATATAGCTGCTATCCAGTCCTTCATAAATCATTAGAAAAATTGGCTGGGGAGGCTGGATTCGAACCAGCGAATGGCGGATCCAAAGTCCGCTGCCTTACCAGCTTGGCTACTCCCCAGTCCACATTCAATTATAGCTTATGGTGAAAAACTGGTCAATAAATGGTAAAATATTCTTACTATGAAGAAAAATAAGCTTAACAAAAAAGTAATAATAGCAAAAGTATATAGAATTAAAGAAAAGCTAAAAAAAGAAAGTTTATCTATAACACTCTTAATTTTTATTATAATAAATAGCATTATCCTTAGTGTAGATTTTTTTGTGACTCCTCCATTAAGTTTAGGTAAAATTTCTCCTAAAAATATTGAGGCCCCAAGATCTATTGTTTATATCGATAAAGAAGAGACAAATAGACTGAGAACTCTTCTTTTATCTCAATTTAAACCAGTCTATAAAATTGATCAGAATATCACCATAAATGTATTAAGAAAATTAGAAGTAATATTTAAAAATTTCTATGGGGTTAGTGAAAAATCCCAAAAATATTTATCTTCCATTCCCCCTTCAAAAATAAATACCATCATAGTTAGAACTGAAGTTTGGTTGTCTGATATATATTCAAAGGGTATTTCTAATGAAAACTTAGAAGCAAGAAAAAATGAGTTTGCAAGTTTCTTAAAAAGAGAATTTGACTTTCCTTCTTATCTATCTGAGGAGCTCTCAAATATTCTCATCGAATCTAATATATACATAGATGAAAAGGAGACAGAATTAAAAAAACAAGAATTATTAAAATCAATAAAACCTGTAGAAAAGCTTATTTCAAAGGGAGATATAATAGTAAAGAGGGGAGAAATAATTGATGAAGAAAAATACAAGATATTAGATACTCTTGGGCTTACAACTTCTTTTAACAATATCATAAGATTTATAAGCTTAGTAAGTCTTGTTGTCTTATTTCAAATTTCTCAAAGACTTTTTTACTTCAAACTTAATGCGAGTTCAGATCTAAATATTTTTATTTTATCACAAGTACTCTTTTCTTTAGGTTTATTTCTGATTAAAATTTTCTCTATAATTTCTCCTTATTTATCTCCTTTGTCTTCAATTTTCTTCTTATCCCTACCCATATTAAATATACCCTACTCTATCCTTATGAATTCTCAACTTTCTATTCTCCATGGTCTAATTAATAATTCCTTTTTATTCCTTTTAATCTCTATTTTTAATCTTTTAGTCATTGCATATTTTCTAAGGGAAATTGAGGATAGATCAAAATTTATAAAGACTGCTTTTTATTTATTACTTACCAACTTACTTTTGATAATTCTTTTCAATTTCTTTTTAGGAGATCATATTATTGAAATCACTGAAATTCTTAGTATTTTTATAAATCCCTTCTTATCTACAATCTTAGCCCTTGGACTTTTGCCCTTTTTAGAGAATATCTTTAGAATTGCAACTCCGTTAAGACTACTAGAACTTTCTAATCCAAATTATCCTCTTCTACATAAGCTATTTTTAGAAGCTCCCGGAACCTACTATCATAGCTTAATTGTGGGTAATATTGCGGAAAGAGCAGCAGAAGCATCTAATGCTAATATCTATCTTGTAAGAGTTGCATCTCTTTATCATGATATTGGTAAGATAAAAAGACCTCAATATTTCATAGAAAATCTAATGCCGGGACAAATTAATCCTCACAATTCTCTTAATCCCTATATAAGTGCCATTATAATTAAAAATCACACGAATGATGGTTCACAAATTGCAAATGAGTATAAATTTCCTAAATCGATAATAGATATAATAGAACAGCATCATGGAACAAGTCTTATCACATATTTTTATTATAAACAGAAAGAGATATCCAACTCTTTAATTCCTGAAGGGGACTTTAGATATTTAGGTCCAAAACCTAAATCCAAGGAGGCAGCAATAGTTATGCTCGCAGACAACATTGAGGCTGCAACAAGATCTTTAAATAATCCCTCACCTGAAACAATAGAAAAAATAGTTAGAAGAATAATAAATGAAAAAATTACTGATGGTCAATTAGAAAATACTAATCTGACTTTAGAAGAATTAGAGAAAATTTCTCAGAGTTTTATAAAAACTCTTTTAAGTATGAGACATCCCCGAATACCTTATCCTCAAGAGTTAAAATTTTCAAAAAACAGAAAGGAGGCTTCCTGGCGATGACCTACTCTCCCACCCCGTTGCCAGGGCAGTACCATCGGCGCTGGAGGGCTTAGCTTCCGTGTTCGGAATGGGAACGGGCGTTTCCCCTCCGCTCTTATCACCAGGGCCTCCTCCTCAATTA
>CALHLF010000019.1 GCA_938034905.1 uncultured bacterium
ATCCAAATAAAAAGCTCCCACATTTGGAAAGACAATATTATCTTACGTCACTATCTTCCCTCTTAATCCCTAAAACCAAGGAGCCAATTTGGAAACAATCTCTTTACCTAACTTTTCCATAATAATAAAAAAGCCCTCCCCCTTTTTGGGGAGGGCTTAGTCTTTAAGCCTTTAGAATCCAATCATTAACTTGCTTTCTGCGTAGAACTTACCTTTTACATTAACACCCCAGAGATCATCAGCACCAGTTAATACTCCTCTTTGCCAACCACTATCGGCATAGTTATCCCAGTCAAATCCATAGCCTAAGAGTAGATCATGTGTTACTCCACCACCAAGAGAAACTGACCACTTTGCAAATCCACCAAAGAGAGTAGCTTCTTGATCACTAGTTAAAGTACTAGCTAAAGCAGTACCAAGGGATAGTGATCCGACTGGAACTGGCACAGAAGCAGAAACATAACCAAATAAAGTATAAGTTTCAGCAGTATTATATTCTAAATATGCTTTCACATTTGGTACCACCTGATCAGCTGTTACAGAAACCTTGAATTTCTCAGTTTTAACTTTATAGTTTCCATCTACAGTAACTGTTCCTCCAAGAGCCTTCACTGTTACACCAACAAGTTGCTCCTCGAAATTAGTAGTTCTTGCGGCTTCACCATATACTGTTAAGCTTACTGGGATAGTTACTGGAGTTACAGAACCACCCACTGCCCAAGCAGTAACTGTTCCTGTATCAGTTTCCTTTTGAATCATACCATAAGCAGAAACTGCAAAAGGTTGAGAAACAGAAACTTCACCCTTTACAGCAAGAGCTGCATCTTTCAATAAATCGGATTTCCACCAAGTATCAGCTGGTGCATACCCTACTGTAACTTTTACTGGAGCTTGGGATACTACTACATTAATTCCAGTATCAGGTAAAATATTTTCTACCAAGCTTGTGCTTATAGATGGTAGAGTTCCTTTGCAGAAGGATATATCAAGAAGTCCTGCTACTTTAGAGAAGGTAATTTTACCTGTAGGAGAAGCACCAGAAAGACTATCAGGTAAATCTACTTTAACACTTGCACTTACGTTTCCAAGATTAGAACTTCCAGAAAGAGAGAAGGTTAAATTACCAGAACCCCAGGTTCCCCATGCTAAGCCATAGCCATCAGAGAAGGGTAGATATCTTGTATGAAAACCTACACCTATCCAAGAAGAGGTGCTTACATTAGCAGCAAAAGCAGGAACTACAAGAAGAGCTAAAACTAACAACCAAACCAAATTTTTCATCTCTCTTTGACCCCCTTAGGTTATAATTTTTTTATAATTTTTAGAAAACTCCCTGGCAAGTTCACGGAACCTTACCTTGCCAGTCTCAACTATATAGTGGCAACCTAAAGGTCTTCACCTCCTTTCTCGCCACTACAAAAAAGGTTAACTGATTGTTATTTTACCTAAAATTTATCTCTTGTCAAGATTTTTTCTCAAAATTTTTATATAATATTTTCAAGAATTTTTCTCACAGTATTTAGATTTTTCAAATCAGAATCTTCATATTCCTTTGGGGTTTCTAATATTAAGGGTAATCTTCTAATTTTTTCCATCTGAAGAAGAAAATAAAACCCCTTTTCTCCGATTCTTCCTTCTCCAATATGCTCGTGTTTGTCCCTTTTACTTCCCAAAGGATAAAAGGAATCATTTAAATGAATAAGGGAAAATCTTTCGTAGGGAATTTTTTCAAAGAAGAGAGAAAAAGTATTTTCACAGGATCTATAATCTCTTAAATCAAAACCTGCAGAAAAAAGATGGCAGGTATCAAGACAAAAATAAACAGGAAATTCCTTATAAAGAAAGTAGAGATCCTCAGGGTTTGATCCCCACCCATCAGAAGCTCCAGAGCTATTTTCTATAATTAATCTTGCTTTCCCATTATATTCCTTAAAGATTTCTTCTAATGCCCTTAAAAAGTTATATTTAGCTTTTTCTTTCCCTTCTCCTTTACTACTTCCCGGATGAACTATAACTCCTTCCCAATTTTTTTGACAGGCAAATCTCAATTCCTCAATAATCAATTTATAGGATAAAGTAAAGACATCTTTATTAGGAGATGCCAAATTTACTACATAAGGAGAATGAAGAAAAATAGGAGAGAAGGAAAAGTTAGGAAGGGAAATTTTCGAGGGTCTAAAGCTTCTTGGATTTCTTGAGAAAATCTGAGCAGTATTTACCTTTAAATCTTCTATAGTCTTTAAAAGATTTTTATCCCCTCTATATAGATGAATCCCTAATTTTATTTCCTCTTTCTCCAAAATTTCTCTTAAAACCCCCTCCCATATGGGAGGGGAAAATTTTATTTATTTGTTGCCTCTTCCATTCTTAATAAATATTCCCATTCCCTCTCCAAATCTTTCTTAAATTCCTCTAATATTTCTGCATTTTCTGGCCTCAATAAATGGGTAAATCTTCCCTGAATTTTTATATATTCTTCAATAGGTTTGAATCCCTTTGCAGGTTTATAATTTATCTTATATCTCCCATCCTCCACCTCATAAAGATGCCAGAATCCAGTTTCTACAGCAAGTCTTGCAATTCTTATGGCAGAGTCATCAGGGGTTCTCCAACCCCGGGGACAGGTGGAATAAATATTTAAAAAGGAAGGTCCATCGGTATCAAGAGCCTTCCTAACTTTTTCCATAAGATCTCTCCAATGGCTTGGAGATGCTTGAGCTACATATTTTGCTCCATTTGCCACCATCATCTCCGTCAAATTTTTTCTCCTTTGAGGTTTTCCAGGGATAACCTTTCCTGCTGGAGATGTAGTAGTAAAGGTTCCCCTTGGAGTAGCACTGGATCTTTGAATTCCCGTGTTCATATAAGCTTCGTTATTATAGCAAATATATAGGCATCTATGTCCCCTTTCTATAGCCCCAGATAATGCCTGAAGTCCTATATCATAGGTCCCACCATCACCTGAGAAACTTATAAATCTAATATCTTTATCAATTTTTCCCTTCTTTTTTAATGCTCTATATGCAGATTCTACTCCTGATATAGTAGCTGCAGAATTTTCAAAGGCACTATGAATCCAAGGAACTCCCCAAGCGGTATATGGAAATATAGTAGTTGCAACCTCAAGACATCCTGTAGCATTGGACACCACAACAGGTTGCTCTGCAGAATTTAACACCATTCTTACTATTATACTGGCACCACAGCCAGCACATAATCTATGTCCACTGGTTAATTTCTCTCCCTTTAATGCTATTTCCCTTAAATTAATTGCCATTTTTACACCTCCTATTCTCTGACACCAATATATATTAGATTCTTAGGTCTCCCCAATTTTTCTATCTCTTGAAGTTGTGTAAATACATTCTTAATATGTTCTGTAGTAATATCCCTTCCACCTAATCCATATACATAAGGTTGGAAAATGGGTCTTTTATCTAAATGATACATACCAGATACTATCTCATGATATAAAGGACCTGAGAAGGAACCAGGAATTATACTTCTATCTAATATTCCCACAACCTTTGCATTCTTTAATGCATTAGAAATTTCTTCTAATGGAAAGGGTCTAAATACCCTTATTTTAAGAAGACCAACCTTTTCTCCCTTTTCCCTTAACTCATCTACCACTTCCCTTACTGTCCCGCAGGTAGAGCTCATAGCAACAATTATATACTCTGCATCATCAGTGTGATATTTTTCTATCAAATCATAATATCTTCCTGTTAGATCCCCAAATTCCCTTCCCACTTTTTTAATAACAGGAAGAGAATTGGCAATAGCATAAGCTTGGGCCACTTTAAACTCAAAATATGAATCAAAAAGGGCCAATGGTCCCATGGTCATTGGATGATCCACATCCAAAAGGGAATATTTTGGTTTATATTCTCCAATGAATCTTCTGACTAAATCATCATCAAGAACCTCTAAAATCTCCTCAGAGTGGCTGGTTATAAATCCATCAAAATTAACCATTACAGGGAGTCTTACCTGAGGATCTTCTGCTATTCTTACTGCCTGAAAAATATTGTCATATATCTCTTGAACATTCTCGGAATATATTTGGATCCATCCAGAATCCCTTGCCCCCATCGAATCACTATGATCTCCATGAATATTAATAGGAGCACTGAGGGCACGATTTGCTACCGTCATGACGATGGGAAGTCTTAAGGAAGAAGCAATATATAGCATTTCCCACATTAGTGCCAATCCTTGGGATGCAGTAGAGGTCATTACCCTTGCCCCTGCAGCAGATGCACCTATACAGGCACTCATGGCACTATGCTCACTTTCCACAGGAACAAATTCTGTATCTACCTCTCCATTTGCCACATATTCAGAAAATTTTTGAACCACTTCTGTGGATGGAGTTATAGGATATGCTGCAACTACATCAGGATTTACCTGCTTAAAGGCTAAAGCAGCTGCCTCATTCCCCTCTATAGCAATCTTTTTAAATGTTGTCTTCATCATCTTCCCTCCTTTATTTTTCTTCTTCCTTCATGGTAATGCACTTTACAGGACATTCTGCAGCACAAATTCCACAGCCCTTACAATAATCATAATTTATCTCTACCCTCTTTCCATCAAAGGAAATAGCAGAATCAGGGCAAAAAAGCCAGCAAAACAGACAAGTGGTACATTTACTATAGTCTATCTCTGGTCTGAAGGTTCTCCAGTCTCCAGTTTTATACTCCCTTGCATTTCCAGGCTCCAAAATAATAGGTCCTATCTCTACTAATTCTTTCCATCCTGGTAATTTCATTCTCCTTTTACCTCCTCGTAGGCTCTTTTTATTGCCTGAAGATTTCCTTCTATCACTTCAGGCCTAAACCTTCCTTCAAATTTTTTCTTTAATTGATCTAATACCTCTTCTAAGGAAATAATGGGAATAATTTTAATTAATGCACCCAGCATTGGAGTATTGGGAATGGGTCTTCCCAAAGTAGCCAAGGATATACCTGTAGCATCTACAGTGTATATTTTCCTGTCAGAAATGTTTAATTGTTTTCTTATTTCCTCTGGACTTTGGGTGGTGTTTACAATAATTATCCCATCAGAAGGAACCCCTTCTAAGATATTTACCTTACCAATAAGGGATTTATCAAGAATTACCACTACATCAGGATTGTAAACCTGACTATGAATCCTTATAGGCTTATCACTGATACGGGTGAAGGCCTTCATTGGTGCTCCTGTTCTTTCAGGACCATATTCAGGGAATGCCTGAATATACTTTCCTGCCTCAAGGGCAGTCTCTGCTAATAGATAAGATGCAGTTTTTGCCCCTTGACCTGCACGAGCATGCCATCTAATCTCTAACATTTCCTTCATCTCTCTTCCCTCCTAATCTTTAATTAGTTTCATCTCTTTTCTGCCCTGAAGGGCATGAGTTAATGTTATCTCATCAGCAAAATCAAGCTCTGTTCCCACAGGCAATCCATAGGCAAGACGGGTAATCTTTACAGGATAGTCCAAGAGAAGTCTTGCAATATAAATAGCTGTTGTTTCTCCTTCTGTTGTGGAATTTGTTGCTAAAATAATCTCATTTATATCTCCCTTCTCCACCCTTCTTTTTAATTCCAAGATTCTTAAATCCTCTGGAAAAATCCCATTCAAGGGAGAGATTAATCCTCCTAAGACGTGATAAACTCCGCTATATTGTTGAGTTCTTTCCAAAGCCCATATATCCTTGGGTTCTGCCACAACACAAACAACAGAATGGTCCCTTTCTGGATCAGAACATATCTCGCATGGGTCTTCTTCTGTTAGATTAAAGCAGATGGAACAATATTTTACCTTCTTTTTAAGATTTAATATGGTATTTGCTAAGTTTTCTACAAACTCGTCCGATTGCTTGAGAAGGAAAAAAGCCAACCTTTGAGCAGATTTTGGACCTACTCCGGGAAGTTTTGTCAGCTCCTCAATGAGCCTCTCAAAATATTTTTTCTCAATCATTTCTCAGAAAAGACCTGGTGGTAAAGACAAACCCTCAGTAAGACTTCCAAGTTTTTGAGAGGAGATCTCCTTTGCCTTTGCTAAGGCATCCCTTAGAGCAGAGGCAATCAAATCCTCTAACATCTCCACATCCTCTTTATCTACCACTTCTGGATTTATCTTTACCTCCTTTACCTCCTCTCTTGCAGTAAGAACTATTTTTACTACACCTCCACCAGCGGATCCTTCAACTAAGGTCTGAGAGAGTTCTTCCTCTATTTTTTCCATTTTCTCTTGTAGTTTTTTTAGTTGTTTCATTGCCTCAAAAGGATTTTTCACTTTTCGCCCTCCTTTATAATTTTTCCATTAAAAATATTTTCAATATCTTTAGGATCTATATCCACCTTCTCATCCTCTATTAAGGGAATTTCTTCTTCTATAATTATAAATCTAAGGGGTAAAGAAATATTAAATATTTTTTTGATCTCTTCTTCAATAAGTTGCCTATTGGGAAGTTCTTCAACTCTTTCCTTTAAAAAGGTAAAATTCTTTGGAAAACCTAAAACCAATCTTCCATCATCACTTATCTCTAAAACCCTTGCTTCCCTTAAAATTGCCTCAAGGGAAACTTTTCTCTTCTTAACCCTTTCCAAAACCTGACTCCATCTTTCTTTGATATTATCCAAGGATATAGGCATTGAGGAAATTGCTTCAGATTTTACCTTTTCCTCTTCCTTTGGTGCTTCTTCAACTTTTATCTCTTGGACCTTTTTTTCTTCAGGAGTTATAAATAAAGGAAGAAGGCTCATCTCCATAAGTAAAGGTGCATTAGTCAGATCCCTCAATCTATTCTCCAAATCTAATAAAACATTAATTACCTCTTGAAGTCTTTTGACGGAGAAAAGCTTTGTTTCTTCCAAGATCTCTTCATACTCCTCTTGAGTTAAGGATAAAAAATGGGAAAGGCGAGGCTCTACCTTAAGAAGAATTAAATTTCTAAAATGTTGCAATAATTCCCTTACAAATTGCTGGGGGTTTTTCCCTAATTGGAAAACCTGCTGAATAAGCCTCCATCCCTCATCTAAATTATAATTCGCTAAGGATTTTGCAAAATCATATACAAACTCATAAGTGGGAAGGCCCAAAAGCTGTCTTGCTAAATCCTCAGTAATTTCTTGGGAGGAATATACTAAAAGTTGCTCCAAAAGACTTATAGCGTCCCTCATGGAACCTTGAGATTGAATAGCTATTAATTTTAACGCATCCCCTGTTATATTTCCTCCCTCTTCCCTTGCAATTTTCTCCAGTTGCTTAATAATCTCCTCCCTTGATAGTCTTCTAAAATCAAACCTTTGACATCTTGAAAGAATAGTTAGAGGAATCCTTTGGGGTTCTGTGGTGGCCAATACAAAAACCACATGTTCTGGGGGTTCCTCCAAAATCTTTAAAAGGGCATTAAAAGCTTCTGTAGTTAACATATGGACTTCATCAATAATATACACCTTATACCTATCTCTTACAGGTAATAATCTTGCTTTTTCCCTTATATCTCTAATTTCGTCAATTCCTCTATTGGATGCTGCATCTATCTCAATTACATCTAAACTATTCCCCTCTGCCACTTCAATACAGGAAGAACATTTTAAACATGGAGTTATCGTTGGACCCTCTAAACAATTTAGGGATTTTGCAAGAAGCCTTGCAACTGTTGTTTTTCCTGTTCCTCTGGGTCCTGCAAAAAGATAAGCATGGGTGATACGCCCTAATTTTATGCTATTCTGTAAGGTTCTTACTATATGCTCCTGTCCAACAATTTCCTCAAAGATCTTTGGTCTCCATTTTCTATATAATGCCAAATGCATTTAACTCACCTTCGCTCCAGGAGACAAATCTTTATCCACAGTTAAAATGGATAGATTACCCTTTTCATCCTTTCCTGCAAGAAGCATACCATAGGATAAATATCCCTTTATCTTAGCAGGCTCTAAATTGGCAATAACAATTATCTTCTTACCAATAAGTTCCTCTGGAGAATAAAATTGGGCAATTCCTGCCACAATTTGCCTCTTCTCAAATCCCAAATCTATCTCTAATAATAGAAGCTTATCACTATTTTCTATTTTTCTTGCAGATAGAACCTTTGCAACCCTAAGATCCAATTTTTGAAAATCATTTATATTCACTAAAGAAGTTTCTTCCTTTTCCTCTTTGATATCCACCTTTGGAAATAATACCTTTCCCTTTTGTACCCTTTGTCCCACTGGAATTTTTGCATTCCATAATAAATCCCAAGCAAACTGTTTATCTTTATATCCCAATTGTTCTTGAATTTTTTCTGCAGTATCTGGGATAAAGGGATAAAGAAGTATAGATAATTTCCTTAATGTTTCCAAGAGGGTGTAGATAACAGTATTAAGAAGATCCCTTTTTCCCATCTTCTCCAAGTTCCATGGTGCAGACTGATCTATATATCTATTAGCCGATTGTACTATCTCCCAAATAGAAGTAAGGGCAGAAGCTGGGTTTAAATTTTCCATAGAAGATTCTACCTTCTTTATAGAATTCTCTATTATATCCAATAATTCCCTTTCCCTTTCTCCATGGAGGGAGGGCTCTGGAACCTTTCCTTCTGTATATTTTTCTGTAACAGTTATTACTCTATTTAGAAGATTCCCTAAATCATTTGCCAAATCCGACTGATACCTTCTATGAAAAGAAGATTCAGAATACTCTCCATCCAAACCTAAGGGCACTTCCCTCAAAAGGAAATATCTTAAAGCATCTACCCCATACAAATCCATAAGCTCATGGGGATCTACTCTATTCCCTTTGGATTTTGAAATCTTTCCTCCTTTAATGGTCCAAAATCCATGGGCCAAAATAGTTTTAGGTAAAGGAAGATCTAAGGCCATTAAAATGGCAGGCCAAATTACAGCATGAAACCTCAATATATCCTTTCCAATAAGATGAATATCCGCCGGCCAATATCTATCAAATCTTTCATTATCTTCCCTTAAATATCCTAAAGCACTAATATAGTTAATTAAGGCGTCGAACCAAACATAAACGGTATGTTTTGGATCAAAGGGAACTAAAACCCCCCATTTTACAGTGGACCTTGTGGCACTAATATCCTTTAAACCTTGCTTTATAAAGCTTATTACTTCATTTCTTCGAGATTCGGGAAATACAAACTCTGGATGTTCCTCTATATATTTAAGTAATGGTTCAGAAAATAAAGAAAGCTTGAAATAATAAGTCTCTTCCTCTAACCATTCCACAGGTCTTTCACAATTGGGGCATTTCCCTTCCTTTAGCTCGTCCTCTCCCCAATAGGTTTCACAAGGAGTACAATACCATCCCGCATAACTTCCTTTATATAAATATCCTTTTTCATATAATTTTTGAAAGACTCTTTGAACCACTATTTCATGCCTTTCTTGTGTGGTTCTTATAAAGTCATCATTGGTTATTCCTATTCTCTCCCAAGTCTTAATGAATTTTTCCGCCATCATATCTACAAATTCCTTTGGGGTATATCCCCTTTCTTCTGCAGACCTTGCAAGTTTTGGTCCGTGCTCATCCAATCCCGTTAAGAAGAATACATCATAATCTCTTAATCTATAGTAACGGGCAAAGGTATCTGCAACTACTGTACAATAAGCAGTACCTATATGTGGCTCAGAATTAGAATAATATATTGGAGTAGTTATGTAAAACTTATTCTTTGCCACCTTTCTCGCTCCCTTCATCATCTAAAATTCCTTGATAATAATACAACTTAATAATTAGAGTGTCAATAAAAGGGGTAGAATGAACTACCATATAAAGGAAAAGTAAGAGCCCAATCTTATAAAAGAATAAAAACTATTATCTTTTTTATAATAAACACCTTCTAAAAATATTTTACTTTTATTATTTTTAAAGGGAAAAACTTCAATTATATTTCTCCATTTAAAGGAAAGATCAGAATAGTCTTCTTTTATTAAAGAATAGTTCCAATTCATTCCCCAAAAACTTGTATTATAAGAAAGGGAATAGGAGGTAGAAATATAACTTAATATACTTTTATTGCTTTCCCTTTTTTCATTAAAGTAGGAAAAAGAAATTTTCCCATTAAAAAGATCAAAATTAGAAGAAATCCTAAAATTTCTTATTCTTAATAAATAATTAGAATAGATAGATTCCTTAAAATTATATTCTCCTTGAAGATTTAAAAAAAATATCTTCCCCCTACTTGAAAGGGAAAGATTTTTTAATAAGCTTGTGGGGGTTTCTTGATAAATATATAATTGGGAAAAGTCAAAGGGAAAGGGACGATATGAAATATTTAATGATAAGTTTCTTTTATTCTCCTCAAAATATTGGGAAAGGGAGAAATTCAGCCAAAGCTTCGGAATTAACTCTCCATATAGGGATAGGGAAAAAACCCTCTTAATAGATCCATTATCATCTAAAATTATTCCTTTTGGTGTAATATTGAATTTGTCCCATCTTAGAGTTAAAGAAATCTCATCCCTTCTTAAATAGCTTCTATTGGGAAGAAAATACTTATATGAAATAAAGATATTTAATCCCGATAAGGGAGGATTCTTTCCTGATTCATCTACGAAAAATATTTGTAGAGTTTTATCTAATAAATTAATCTCTACTGTATAGGTTATCATATCTCCTGAGGGAAGATAATAGGTAAAGGTTCTTCCATTTTCTATATAAAAATTATTTATATAAATTTTAATACTTTCAGGTAATGGGGTATAAGTTAAAGTAAATTCATATTGAAATCCATCGGTTATAAAACTTTGGGTTGTTTCTAAGGGAAGATCAGGCTTAAAATTTATATTTTCTTGATAATTTTCTCCTAATAGAAGATGAATATTAGGAGAAAAAATATTTATGTAAAAGGAAGTATTACTTTGATTTAGCAAAAGATTATCAATTGTATAGGTGTCCTTAAGTTGAAAGTTAATATTTATTTTTGTATTGGAAGATTGAGGATAAAAGGAAAAACCCTTTAATAACTCTCTCCTATCTCCTTCTTTATTCTCTTGAATATAAAAAGATAAAGGAATATCCTTATAATTAATAGCTAATCTTTTTATATCCCTTTCTTTTTCTCTTATCTCATTACTTAATAAACCTGAGATGGAAATTTTGGAAAAATTAAGGGAGAGATTTTGCTTAATATTTTGATAATAATTGATATAATCCTCCCTCAAAAAATTCAAATTATAAGTGAGAGGAGCAAAAGGAGTATAGCTTATATTTAATTTATTTTTAAATATTCCTGGAACTATATCAAAATTTCCCAGGAGTTCTTTAAAATATGGATAATTCTCTTCTATTTTTAAGGTTTCCCCATTAAAATTAATATTTTTGCTTCTATAATTAAAATTTAAATTATATGCCCTTCCTGCAAAAATATTTTCCAATACACCTTGAGACAAAGAAAGGTTAAGATAATTATCTTCCCATCTTCCTAAAAAGGAAAAATCTATAAATTTTCTATTTATTTGAGAAGAGGGATCATCTATATTTAAAAAAGTTAAGGATAGAGGAAGATATTCCAAACTTAATCCCAAAAGATTATATATTTGAGGGATAATTCCTCTAACCTCATATTCCACTAATATAAGATCTTCTGGGGAGATTATCTCAGAAAAATATAAAATTCCATAGGAATAATCTATAATATAGTCTATATCCCTTTCTAAGATCTCTCCATTAAGATAAATCCTTTCTTTTCCTGCAACTAAATAAAAATCAGAAAGAAAATAGGGACCAGAAGTATTATTACCATAAAAACTCTTTTGTTTTTTTGTGCTTTCCACCTTTGCCAATAATCCCTTAAAAGAAAAATTCTTATTTTTATATTTTAATTCAAAACCATTTACGTTCTTTTTCCATAATGTTAAATAGGAAAGGGATTCCTGAAAATTATTACTAAAGATGCCTTCAAAATTTTTTGATTTGAGATTTAATAATATTTGATCTTGAGAAGTATATCCCGTTGTAAAGTTTAAGCTTACCGATAAAAGTTCAGTAATTTGCTTAAAAGAGATTCTACCTTTTATTTGGTAGTTTAAACCTGGATAAAGGGAATTCTGAGATTCAAAAAGATTTTTATCTCCAAAAACCCATAAATAGTAAGGATCAACATATCCTTCTCCATGAAATTCCCAAACCTGGGGAAATATAGGGGTCAGAAAGAGGAGAAAGATAATATAGAAAGGGAGGAATCTAAGATGATTTTTAAATTTAATTTCGAAGTCTGGACTTTTACTTTCCACTCCTTCTCCCCTTTTTCCTCAATTTCCCAAGAAAAGCTTTCTTCCCCTTTTATATATCCCTTACCAAGAAGAAAATATCTAATAACCTCCTCCAAACTCTCCGAAGGACTTTCTAAAATCCTTTCAATACTTCTTATTACCCATCCTCTCTTTGTCTCGTCCCCCACAAACTCTATAATACAAGATACATTATCCGAAGGCTTCAAAAAATAACAAAGGAGAAGATCTCTATTCTCAGGAAGAATCAATATATCAAGAGTGGGATTCAGGGAAAAGGGTATTGCAAGAATTATCTGTCCTTCTTTTGCAAAATTTTTAAACCCTTCTATACTCTCACTTTTCAAAATCTCAAAGATTAGCTCCACATAAGGGAAATCCCCAAGAATAACTGATCTCACCCTTGCAACAACTTTGCTTCTATTCTCTATCACAGGAATTCCTTGGGCCCAAATAATATTTGTTAGAAAAAGAATAAATATAATAAAGGATAATAGCTTCATAAAGATCACCTTCCTTATATTAAGGAGTATATTAAAAGGAAAAACTCTTGTCAAAAAATTATGGGGTCAGGTCTTGCAAACTATAATTCAAGACCTGACCCCAAAAACAAAATTTTCCCCTTAATAAACTTATTAGAGTCTTACGCACTTCTAAATAATTTTGTTAAAACAAACTCTCTATGTCCTAAGACTTCTGCGCATGTTAATCTTCCAGATATAACCTTTAATAGGTAATTCCACAATTTCTCTCCTGCTTCTTCTAAGCTTTCTTCTAAGGTTAATACTCTACTTACATCTACATCAATATGCTCACTCATAGTATTAACAGTAATAGGGTTTCCAGATATTTTTATTACAGGAACTATAGGATTTCCCACTGTATTCCCTTGACCTGTAGGAAATAGATGAACTACTGCACCTCCTGCTGCAAAGAGAGTTATTGCTTCTGCAGCTGCGGAAGAGGTGTTCATAAAATATAGTCCCTTGTTAGGAGGACCTTCTGCAAAATCTAATACACCATCTATAGTTGCATTTCCTATTTTCTGTATATTTCCTAAAGCTTTTTCTTCTATGGTGCTTAGTCCTCCCTTTATATTCCCTTCAGTAGGTTGTGAGCCAAGTAAATTTGCTTCCTCTTTTAAAATAAATTCTTGATATTCATTAAAAATTTCTATGAACTTTTTTCTCTCCTCTTCCTTTTTTATTCTATTTATTATTATGTGTTCGCCTCCAGTAAGCTCTGAGGTCTCCCCAAAAAGTACAGTTCCTCCATAGTATAGAAGTTTTTCTACTACTTTGCCCACCACAGGATTTGCAGATAAACCTGATGTAGTATCAGATTCTCCACATTTTATACTCATTACCAATTCACTTATTTCTATATCTTCTCTTTTTAGTTCTGACGCATCTTGAACTAACTTTTGAGCTACCCTTGAAGCTCTTTCAATAGTTTTTAAATCCCCATATCTTTCAATGTAAAAAGCCTCCACTGGCTTTTTTGTTTCCGCTATACCCTTTGCAATCCTATCTGTCCATTTTTCTTCTATACCTATTACAATACAGCTTGCAATATTGGGATTTGACCCTGTACCTATCATTGTTTTAAAGAAAAGTTCTAAATCTTTTCCAAATTGAAGCCTTCCATAGGGATGAGATAAAGTTATAGTTCCATTAACTAACTTACTAACCCCCTCTGCTGCTGTATTTGAGATATCATCTACAGGAATTATGGCAACATAATTTCTCACTCCAACCTTTCCATTAGGCCTTACATACCCCTTAAAAGTTATTTTTTCCATTTTTACCACCTCCTGCTTTTTATATTATGAACATGTACATGTTGTCCTTTTTTTATGTCCATTGTTGCTTCTCCTATAATTTCTCCATATTTAATAATTACCTCTCCTTTACTAATATCTTTTAGGGCAACTTTATGCCCTAAGGGTATATCTGTTAGAGCTTCAATCTCTACAATATTTTCTTTTTTTCCATCTAAGTAATGACCTATAACTTTTTCTCCCATTTTTATATCTTGAATTGCCACTCCTACATTATCCTTAACATGATGTATTAAAATTTTATGATTCATTTGACAAATCCTCCTTTCTTCTATCAAAATAAGCCTTTAAAACAATCTCCTTTACATTTCGTATATGTTCCCTCATATAATTTTCTGCAAGGTCAGAGTCCCTTTTTTCAAAGGCTGAGAGAATTTTTTTATGTTCTAATAAGGAAGATTGGGCTCTTCCTGGAATATTTACAGAACTTGTCATAAGCAATCTTATTACACTTCTTATATTCTCTAAAATTTTGAACAATTTTTTGTTTTTACTAATATTCCATATAATTTTGTGAAATTCTTCATCTAAATTAGAGTAATTTTTAAAATCTCCTTCTTTTACATAATTTTCACTTTTCTTGACAATTTCTTTTAGCAATTTTAAGTTTTCTTCATTTATATTCTCTGCAGTTTTTCTTGCTGCTAATCCCTCTAAAATTTCTCTTAATTCATAAATTTCCAGAGCATCTTCGATACTAATTCTTGCCACATACATTCCCCTTCTTGGTATATTCTCTACTAATCCTTCTCTTTCCAATCTCACTAAAGCTTCTTTTACAGGAGTTCTACTAACTTTTAGTTCTTTACTTAAATCATCAACGGTCAATTTCATTCCAGGAGGAAATTTCCCCGAAATTATGGCCTCTCTAATAATTTCGTATACTTTTATAGAGATAAGAGAACTCTCAATAGGTTCTAATTTTTTCATTTTGCCTCCCTTCTTCCACAAAAATTCTTTTCAAATTATACATTTTAAATTTAAAATTTTCAACTTGACATTTTAAATTTAAAATGCTAAAATTTTCCCAAAAAAGTGAGGGTGAAAAGATGGGAAAGATATTAAAGGTTTATAATCCATATGATGGAACAATTGTGGACAGCATTCCTGAATCTACTCTTGAAGATGTGGAAAAGGCTCTTAATAAATTAGAAGTTGGAAAAAAAATAATGAGCAATTTATCTTCCCATAAAAAAGCTGAGATATTATTTAATACAGCAAAACTTATAGAGGAAAATAGTAAAGATTTAGTCCTCACTTTAGTAAAAGAGGTTGGGAAAACAATAAGAGAAGCTCAAATAGAAGTCAGAAGAACAGCGGAGATATTCAGACTTGCAGGGGAAGAAACTAAAAGAATTCATGGTGAAACTCTTCCCTTTGATTCCGTTAGGAATTCTGAAAACAAAATGGGATTTTTTATGAGAGTTCCTATAGGTATAGTTGCTGCCATTACTCCTTTCAATGTTCCCCTTGCTCTTGCAGCTCATAAAATTGCTCCTGCAATAGCAGGAGGAAATTCTATAATCTTCAAACCTTCGACCCTAACCCCTTTAGCAGATATTAAGCTTTGTCAGCTCTTATATAAAGCTGGTCTTCCTGAAGAAGCATTACAAGTAGTGGTTGGTCCTGGAGAAACAATAGGGGAAGCTGTGGTAAAGGATCATAGGGTGAGAATGATAAGTTTTACAGGAAGTAGAGATGTGGGTTTAGATATTACCAGAAAAGCTGGAATAAAGAAAATTTCTCTAGAGTTAGGATCAAACTCCGCCTTAATTCTTTCTGACAAGGGTAATGTTGAGGAGTGTGCAAGGGTCACAGTGAAAGGAGGTTATGCTGTAGCAGGACAAGTTTGTATCAGTATTCAAAGGGTCTTAGTACATAAAAAGGTATTGGAAGAGTTTATAAGTCATCTTATACCCTTAGTTGAAAAATTGAGGGTTGGAGATCCCATGAAGGAAGAAACTGATATAGGTCCTATGATAAATGAGTCTGCAGCAAAAAGAGTAGAAGAATGGATAAAGGAAGCTATAAATCTTGGTGGGAAAATACTAACAGGAGGAGAAAGGGAAAGAACATTAATGAAACCCACTGTTTTAATAGATGTACCTTTGGAAGCTAAAGTTATAAGAGAAGAAGTGTTTGGTCCAGTAGTGACAATAATTCCATTCAATAATTTAGAAGAGGCAATAAGAATTACAAATGATTCAAAATATGGATTACAAGCAGGAATATTTTCCAATGATATTGAAGAGGTATTTTATGCGATTAAAAATTTAGAGGTAGGAGGAGTAATGATAAATGAAGCTCCATCTTATAGGGCAGACTTTATGCCCTATGGAGGAGTAAAGGATAGTGGTATTGGAAGAGAGGGTATAAAGTATGCCTTAGAAGAGATGACAGAGATTAAAACTATATGTTTTAACTTAAAGGAGGGATTATCTTGAAGTTCTTTTTAGATACTGCTAATGTTAACGAAATCAAAGAGGCAAATAGTTGGGGTATCTTAGATGGTGTTACTACTAATCCTACTCACATCTCGAAAGAGGGAAGAAAATTTTTAGATCTTGTTGAGGAAATTTGTTCCATAGTTAATGGTCCTGTAAGTGTTGAAGTGGTAAGTACAGAATCCCATGGTATGGTAAAGGAAGCAGAAGAGCTATCTAAGATTTCCGATAATATAGTAATAAAAATACCTTTTACCATTGAGGGAATCAAGGCTGCAAAAATTCTCCATGAAAAGGGAATTAAAACTAATATCACCTTAGTCTTTTCCCCCTCTCAAGGGTTAATAGCAGGAAAAATCGGAGCAAACTATGTAAGTCCCTTTGTGGGGAGGTTAGATAACATAAGTGAAGAGGGAATAGAGCTTGTTAGAAAGATAAAAAGTATTTATTTAAACTATAATTTTAAAACAGAAATTATTGTAGCTGCCATAAGAAATCCTTTACATGTGGTAAATGCTGCACTTATTGGGGCTGATATAGCTACAATGAGATTTGAAATATTAAAAATGCTTTTTGAGCATCCTCTAACAGATATAGGTTTACAACAATTCTTAGAGGATTGGAAAAAGGTTCCCAAATGATGTATAGTTATTCTTTACCTTATGGAAAATCAAATATTGATATATCTCTTCCAAAGAAGGCAGATATTTATGCTCCTAAGGAAGTACATCCTATCTATTCTATAGATGAACTATTTTATTCAGCTATAGAAAAACCTATTAATTCTTTTTCCCTTTACAATTTCTTGTTGGATAAAAAAGATATTGCAATTAGTATAGAAGATTTTACAAGACCTATAGATAGTAAAAAAATATTAAAATTCCTTTTTGTATACCTTAGAGATAGGAATTTAAGGGATAAAAATATAAAAATAATAGTGGCCACAGGGCTTCATAAAGATCATGCCTATTATGATTTCGGAGATATAGCATATGATTTTAATATAGAAATATTAAAACATGATCCTGAAAAGGACTTGGTTTTTATTGAGGATGATAATTTGGGAAAAGTAGGAATTAATAAATTCTTCTTTACAGCAGATGCTAAAATAATAATTGGAGATGTCCTTCCCCATCAAATATTTGGTTTTTCAGGACCCCCGAAGAGTATTATTCCAGGACTTTCAGATAGAAATACTATAGAGAAGACTCATAAAGCTTTTTTAGATTACCAACTTAAAGCTGGACAAGAGGATAATATTGTAAGGAAATGGGTTGAAGAATTTTCTCAAAAAATAAAGAACATATTTTCAATTAATATTGTGCAGAATATAAATGGTGAAATCATCGATATAAAAGCAGGAGAAATAAAAACCTCATTATATGAGGCCATAAAGATATGCAAAGAGATTTATTGTGTAAAGATAGATAAATATTATGATACTACTATTACCTCTCCGGGCTATCCCTTTGATCAAGATCTTTACCAGGTTCAAAAAGCCTTCAGACATGCAAGTTATATGACTAAAAATAATGGAAAAATTATTGTTTTTGCTCCTTGTGATAGAGGATGGGGCTCAGAAAAGTTTAAAGAGGCTGTTGAAAAAAATCTAAAAATAGATGATTTGAAAAAAAATTTTACCATAGGAGCTCATAAACTTTTATTTTTCTTAGAAATAGCTCAAAATTATACTCTTTATCTATACAGTAATTTTGATTTTAAAAACACTAATATTGAAAGATTTATAAAATTATTAAATAAACCTGATCTTACCCAAATAGTAAAAGAAGAAGAAATAGCGATACTTATAGGGGGAGATTATTTAGTACCTATTATATAAAGTAAAAAATTTAAGAGAGGGGTGAAAAGGGTAAATAATTTTAAAAATCAAAATATTTTAAGGGAGGTATGGTAAAATGAAAAGATTTTTAAGAATTTTTGTAATTCTGTTACTTTTCTTAAGTATTTCTCTTGCCCAAAAACTACCTTATAGTACCACAATAAATGTATTAGTATGGGATGATGCTCACACTAAAGCAGTTGCTACTCTAATACCTGAATTTGAGAAAACAACAGGAATAAAAGTTAACTTCATAGCACTACCAACAAGATCAGTTTTAGAAAAAGCAGCTATTGGAATTTCTTTAGAAAAAACTGATTATGATCTGGTAGCAGTAGATGAACCTTTCGTTCCACAATTTGGAGATCTACTTTTTTCTTATAATCTTTGGCCCGAGGGTAAAGTGTTTAGAAAAGTGAGTCTAAATGAAATTGCAGAGGGAGCGGTAAAAGCAGCATATTGGGGAGGAGTAGCAAGAGGTCTCCCTATAAATGGTAATATCTATGTATTTATTTATCGAAAGGATTTAGTTGAAGATCCAAAGAATAAAGAAGAATTTAAGAAAAAATATGGATACGAGCTAAAGGCTCCTGAAAACTTTACACAACTAAGAGATTTTGTAGAATTCTTCACTAATCCTCCTAAAATGTATGGCTTTGGTCCTTTTACTGTAAAAGCAGAAGGGGTCACCTGTGAGGCAATTTTCATGTTCTCTTCTTTTGGAACAGATGTACTAAAGGTTAGTGGAGACAAAGTCTCATTAGTATTAAATAAAGATAAAGCAGTAAAAGCAATGGATTACTACAAAGAGTTATTAAAATATGCTCCTCCAGGGAAATTATCCTTTGGACACTCAGAAAGAATACAAGCCTTTAACACAGGTCAAATTGCTATAATGTTCCAGTGGCCCGCTCTGATACCAAACCATATAGATCCAAAGCAATCCTTAGTAGCAGATAAAATTGGATATATATTACCTCCAGCAGGTCCAGAAAGAAGAGCTCCTGTAACTGGTTGCTGGATATTAGGAATTCCTAAAGCAGCAAAGAATAAGCAGGCCGCAGCTGAATTTGCCTATTGGTGGGCCTCTAAAGAAAATGCTAAGAAACTTGTAGATGCTGGAATGAATCCAGTAAGAAAAGAGGTTTTAGCTGATCCAGAAATACAAGCTAAAAGACCATGGTTTGCTATAAATTTAGAAGCCTTCAAATATGGTGTATCAAGACCTCGCTTCAAAGCCTACGCAAGAATTTCAGAGATAATACAGGTATATTGGACAAAGGGAATAAGTGGTGAAATGACATCAAAAGAAGCTATCGATGCAATGTATAACGAAATATTAAGAGTATTGAGGGAGGAAGGATATGCAAAATAAACTAGATTTTACAGATAGATCTGGTGGCGGGATTTCCCGCCACCTTTTTGATAACGTAATATTTTTAGGGCCAACTCTCATCTTTTTATTTGCTATTCTCATCTATCCTTTGATTTACTCTTTATATGTATCTTTTCATGATTGGAAATTAGTAAGCACCGTTCCACCTAAATTAATAGGTTTTACAAACTATATTAATGCTCTTAAAGATCCACTCTTTTGGAATGCCTTAAGAATTCAAGTTACTTTTATATTAATTGCAATTCCTTTAGAACTAATCATTGGTCTATTAGTAGCTTTATTATTTCAAGTAGAATTTTTTGGAAATAGAATCATGAGAACATTGTTACTTATACCCTTTTTTGTTTTACCCTCTCTTTCTGGATTAATGTGGAGATTTATGCTTCAACCAAGATACGGCTTGATAGGAAATATATACTATTTATTAAACATGGAACCTGTAGATTGGCTTAGCAATCCAAGATTAACTTTTTTAGCTGTGATCCTTCAGGACATATGGAGAACTTGGCCCTTTATGTTCATCACCTTATATGCTGCCCTCTCTAACTTTCCTAAAGAGTTAAAAGAATCAGCAGAGATAGATGGAGCTAATAAAATCCAAGTTTTCTTAAAAATAATTCTCCCTCTTCTTACCCCTGCAATAGTTGTTGCTTGCTTTCTTAGATTAATAGATGCATTAAGAATATTCTCTGAAGTATATGTCATGACAGAAGGTGGACCTGGACATGCTACTACTTTTCTTTCTATTTACATATATAAAAATGCCTTTAGATTTTTCAATATAGGTTATGCAAATTCAATGGGCTATATGCTAACAATTATTGCTTTATTAATAAGTTTCTATGCCTTATCTAAAATATATAAAGAAGAGTTATCATAATAAAAGATGAGGTGTTTTTATGAAAAGAAAAATTATTAAAAAATTTTTCTTCTTTTTAGCCTTAATTATTCTTATGATAGAGTTCATACCCATCTATATACTCCTAAGTACAAGCTTTAAAGATAATATGACAATATGGACATCTACCTCTCCCTTTCAACCCTTTAAACCTACTTTAGAACAATATTTAGGGGTTTTTAAAGAAACTCCCTTTACTAAAAATATATTAAATAGTTTTTACATTGCTTCTATGACCACAGTTATTTCCATAGTGGGAGGTTCTATGGCTTCTTATGCCTTGGCTTGTCTTCCTATAAAAAGAAAAAAAGAGATAGCTACAGGCATTATTCTCACCAGAATGATTCCTCAAATTTCCCTTGCTATTCCCATTTATCTTGTTATGCGAAGTTTAAAAATATTAGATACATATACCTCTCTTATCTTAGCTCATAGCACCTTTGGCTTACCATATGTAGTTTGGGTTCTTATTCCATTTTTTAGAAGTATCCCTAAAGAGCTTGAAGAGGCAGCTCTAATCGATGGATGCAGTAGAATTCAGCTTTTCCAGAAGGTATTTGTCCCTTTAGCATCTCCAGGAATTTTAGTTGCAGCAACTTTTACCTTTTTAGGTTCATGGAATGATTTTATTTATACCTTAGTATTAAGTAATGTAAAAACAACAACAGCTCCTATGTTAGTTACAACTTTTTGGGGCATGTATGCTCCAGAAGTAGGAAAAATGTGTGCTGCAGGTTTATTAATAATAATACCCATCTTTCTTGTAACTTTCGTTCTACAAAAATATATTATCATGGGCTTGACAGCAGGGGGTATAAAGGGATAATGGATATTGATCTTATATTAAGGCTTAAAGATTTCTCTCTCACAAAAGGAGAATTTATAGCGGAGTTATTATCAGAAAAAGGCTTAACATATAATTTAATAATTAATACATATAAGGAAAACATATGGAGATTTAAAATAATACGCTATAAATCTGAGGAAGAAAATATTCATCTAAATCCTTCAGATATAGAGTTTAGAAAACAAGATGAGATTATAAAATTAAGAAGTGGTGATTATGATTTAAACATTATAAAAGAGCCATTTTTTTTCTATTTTGAAAAAGAAGGGAGGATAATTTTAAGTTTAGACTATCATAGAAATGTAGGCTTAATACCGCTAAATCCAAACTTAGGTATTATCAATGGAAAATTTTGTGGTTCTTTTGCATTAACTCCTAATGAGGGATTATTTGGACTTGGAGAGATTTTTAATCCTTGCGAAAGGCATTCTCAAAAAATAGAAGTATGGGTTAATGATGCTTATGGGACTTTTACCGAGAGAGTTTATAAACCTCTTCCCTTTCTTTGGAGTACTAAAGGATATGGAATTTTGTTTAATACTTTTTATAAGACCATACATTACATAGGACATCCTGAAAAATCTTTGGTTTCCTATTATTTTGAGGATTTTTCCCCTAATCTTGATATCTTTGTCATCTTAGGTAAAAATCCTCAAGAAATTATAAAAAGATATCATGATATCACTGGAAAACCTGAGCTTCCTCCCTTTTGGGCCTTTGGACTTTGGATGTCTCGTTGTTTTTATTGGAATCAGGAGCAAGTTTTAAACATAGCAAAAGAAATAAGGAAAAGAAAAATTCCTTGTGATGTAATAAACTTAGATGGAAGAGCTTGGCTTAGACATGGATATCAAACTGATTTTCAGTGGGATTTAGAAAGATATCCTGATCCTAAATATCTTATTTCTCAGCTTAAAGATTTAGGTTTTAAGATCTGTCTATGGGAAAATCCGTATATATCTGAAAAATCACCTCTTTTTGAGGAGGCTGAAAAATTAGGATATTTTCTAAAGGATTCAGAAGGAAAAACAAGAAAAATTAGGTGGGTTCCTGAGGAATTTAAAGGTTTACACAATCCACCCCTGGCAGGAATCGTTGATCTTACAAATCCTAAAGCAAGAGAGTGGTATAAAGATCTTCATCGCCCTCTTTTAAGAATGGGAATAGATACTTTTAAAACAGATTTTGGAGAGGAAATTCCAGAGGATGTTATAGCATACAATGGAATGAGGGGAGAAGAACTTCATAACTATTATCCCTTAATTTATAATCAAACAGTATATGAGGTAATTAAGGAAGAAAAAGGGGAAGGACTAGTTTGGGGAAGATCAGGTTATATAGGTTCCCAAAAAATTCCAATCCAATGGGGTGGAGATACAGAAACCTCCTATGAGGGGATGTATACATCTCTTAGAGGAGGACTAAGTTATGGACTTTCAGGAGGAAATATTCTGTGGGCTCATGATTTAGGAGGTTTTTACGGTGGAATGCCTGACGAAGAACTTTTTATAAGATGGGCTCAATTTGCCTTATTGAATCCTCTTTCAAGAGCTCATGGAACAACTCCTCGAGAACCTTGGGAATTTGGCAAAAGAGCGGAAAGGATATTTAAAAAGTTTGTATACTTAAGGTACTCATTGCTACCTTACATATACACCTTTGCTGTTAAAGGAAAAGAGTCCTCTCTACCTTTAATGAGGCATTTAGTATTGGAATTTCCAGAAGATATTTCTGTTTGGCACATAGACTCAGAATATTTATTAGGGGATTATCTCTTAATTTCTCCTATATTTAGTTCTGAAGGAAATAGAATTATTTATCTACCCTCTGGAAATTGGTATGATTTTTGGGAAAAGAAAAAAATTGAAGGACCTAAGAGTTTTTCTGTAAATGTCCCATTAAGTAGAATTCCTATATGGGTTAAAGAGGGAGCTATTTTATTAAAATTTTTAAAAGTAAACTTAAATACTGAGAATCTTGAAGAAAGATATTTAATAGAATTTTGGTATCCAAAAGGTGAAAGAGAGGAAATCTTTTATTCTCAAAATAATAAAATAAAAATATATTATAAGAGGGACAAAAAAGGGCTTTTTATTTCAGTAAATAGTGAAAACTGGGCAGAATTTGTCCTTTCCATATTAGGTCTCAATAAAATAGATGAAAGTTTTTTGAGCATAAAATATTTAAGAAACAAATATGGACTTGTTCTTTTTCCTAAAAGTAGCAATTTTACATTAACAATTAAATTGGAGGATTAGTTATGTTTAAAGTAGGTTTCTTAGGACTAACC
Source organism: uncultured bacterium (assembly GCA_938034905.1). Lineage (GTDB taxonomy): Bacteria > Dictyoglomota > Dictyoglomia > Dictyoglomales > Dictyoglomaceae > NZ13-RE01. The sequence continues at coordinate 23,786 of CALHLF010000019.1, forward strand.
CAAAAAACCTTTCAAAGCGAGAAGGAAAAAGTTTATCAGATTTCTATTAATTCTTTATTAGATTTAAGTAAAAAGATGGATTTTTACCTGATTTATTCTCCTAATCTTATTGAGGATAAGAGAGATTTAGAAATTTTTTTAGATAAACTTAAGAGAGAAAAGGTTGATGTTGTTATAGTACAATTAACGACTTTTTTTTCTGGCCTATTAGGAGAAGAAATATCAAAAATTTCTAATCCTTTAATTTTATGGGCTCTTCCAGAGCCTGAGTTAGACAATAAATTAAAATGGAATTCTCTTTGTGCTCTAAATCTTCTATCAAGTATAATTAAAAAGTATAATCCAAATTTAAAATTTCGTTGGATTTATTCAGAACCTGAGTTAAGCTCTGATTTAGAAAAATTAATAAAAGTTTTAAAAAATATAAAAATGTTAAGAGATTTAAAAATTGGTTATGTGGTAGGATATGCGCCTGGGTTTGTAAACTTGGATATATCTACAAAAATTCTTAAAGAAAAGCTCGGAGTAGAGGTAGTTTATTACCAAAATATCGATGAAATTATTAAAACCTCAGAGCATATATCAAAAGAAGAAATAGAGAAAGAGAAAAGAAAGATTAAAGAGAAATGCTTATTAAAAGTTGACGAATCTTGGTTAGATAAGAGTATTAGTATTAGTTTAGCATATTTAAAAATAGCCGAGAGGGATGATATATCAGCTTTTGCCTCACGTTGTTGGCCTGATTTTTCGCAAAATTTTTCTTTTTTCCCATGTTTTAGTTTCGCTTTATCAGGGGAAAAAATCCCAATTTCATGTGAAGGAGATATATTAAGTGCTGTTTCTATGGTTATGTTAAAAAATCTATCTGAAAAACCTACCACAGTTTTGGATCTTGTGTATTTTGATGACAAAAGTATGGTTTTTTGGCATTGTGGAAATTCCCCTCTTTCTATAACTCAGGGAACACCAGAAATAGATTTTCATTTTAACCATCCTGGTAAAGGATCAGTTATAGATGGAAGAATAAGAGAAGGTGAAGTGACAGTATTTTCCTTTAATCAGGAATTAAAGAATTCCATAGTCTTTTCGGGAAAGGTTCATTATCCCTTTAAAACAAAATTCAAAGGAAGCTTTTTATATTTGGGGGATTTAAAAGTTAAACCTAAAAAAATCTTTGAAAGTATAATAGAGGAAGGTTTCCCTCATCACTTTACAATTGTTCTTGGTAACTATGAAGAATTAATAGAAGAAACTATGTATTGGCTCGAAATTCCAATTATAAATATGGGGTCAGGTCTTGAATTATAG
>CALHLF010000020.1 GCA_938034905.1 uncultured bacterium
GGTACAGATGGTGATGCCAGGGGACAATTTAGAGATGGAGATAAAGTTAATAAAGCCTGTAGCCTTAGAAGAAGGTTTAAGATTTGCCATAAGGGAAGGTGGCAAAACTGTTGGAGCCGGTGTCGTTACTAAGATCATTGAATAAGTGAAAGAAGGGGAAATTAATGAGGGTACATGTAATATTAGCATGCAGTGAATGTAAAAATAGAAATTATATAACAGAGAAAAACAAAAAGAACGATCCTGATAGAATAGAATTGAGAAAGTATTGTCCAAAGTGTAAGAAGCATACTGTTCATCGAGAAATAAGGTAGGCCCGTAGCTCTAATAGGAAGAGCACCGGACTCCAAATCCGGGGGTTGCAGGTTCGAGCCCTGCCGGGCCTGCCAAAATTTGTTTATAAGAGAGGTTTTAAAATGGCAATTAAAAGTAAAATTACTATAGGGGAAAGATTAAAAAATTTTTGGATAGGAGAAAAAATGGAACTAAAAAAGGTTCTATGGCCTGACAGAGAAAAGGTTATGAAACTTTCTATTGCCTTGGGAATAATGCTTTTTTTTCTTATCACCTTAATTGCTTTCTATGATTTTATTTTTAGTATAATAACTTCATTAATATTGGGGATTTCTTCAAGATAGAAGGAGCGTTAGTATGACTGAAGGAAAATGGTATGTAATACATACTTTAGCAGGACATGAACACAAAGTTAAAGCTATTATTGAGAAACAAATTAAACTTCTACATTTAGAGGATAAAATATTTGAAATTGTTGTCCCTGAGGAAAAGGTTATGAGGGTTAAAGGAGGACGTAAAAGTATTCAGACTAAAAAAGTCTTTCCAGGATATCTTTTTGTTAGAATGGTGGAAGATGAAGAGGCTAAAAGACTTATTAGAACTACATCTGGAGTTACAGGTTTTGTTGGAGCTCAAGGAAAACCAAGTCCTCTAAATCCTGAGGAGGAATATTGGATTAAAAAATTTATTGAACAAAAAGAAATAAAGCCTGAACTTAAGGTTAAGAAGGGTGATAGAGTATATATAAAAAGTGGACCTTTTATGGGTTATGAAGGACAAGTGGATGAAGTTTATCCAGAAAAAGGAACTGTGAGAGTTTTATTATCAATTTTTGGAAGGGAAACCCCCACAGAAATAGACCATACACAAGTAGAAAAGACAAGTTGAGGAGGGAAATAAAGTGCCAAAAAAGGTTGTGGGTAAAGTAAAGTTAAATTTAACAGCAGGAAAAGCTACACCTGCACCACCAGTAGGTCCTGCCTTAGGGCAATACGGTGTGAACATTATGGAATTTTGTAAGGCCTATAATGCTGTTACCGCAGGGCAAGATGGAATTATTCCTGTTGAGATAACCATTTACGAGGATAGAAGTTTTACTTTTATTACGAAGACTCCTCCAGCCTCTGAACTTCTTAAAAAGGCTGCTGGAGTGGAAAAGGGTTCTGGAGAGCCTAATAAAAATAAAGTTGGTAGAGTTAGTAGAAGTAAGCTTAAAGAAATAGCTGAAATTAAAATGAAGGATTTAAATGCTAAAGATATCTCTACAGCTATGAAGATAATAGAAGGGACAGCAAGAAGCATGGGAATAGAAATTGTTGAAGATTGAAGGAGGATTAGGAGAATGGCGAAGCATGGTAAAAGGTATTTGCAAACTTTATCTTTAATTGAGCCAAATAGATTATATAGTTTAAATGAAGCTGTTGCTTTAGTAAAGAAGTTGGCTACTGCTAAATTTGATGAAACTATAAATCTTTCTGTAAGGTTAGGTGTTGATCCAAGGCATGCAGATCAGCAGGTTAGAGGAACAGTTATTTTACCATATGGAACTGGAAAAGAGAAGAAAGTTCTAGTCTTTGCAGAAGGAGAAAAAGCTCAAGAAGCGAGGGAAGCAGGAGCAGATTATGTGGGAGGAGAAGACTTAGTAAAGCAAATAGAGGGTGGATGGTTGAATTTTGATGTGGCTATAGCTACACCTGATATTATGGGGGTATTAAAAATCCCATCAAGATTGGGTAAAATTTTAGGTCCTCGAGGATTAATGCCAAATCCAAAGGCAGGAACTGTCACCCAAGATATATTTAAAACTGTAAAAGAGTATAAAAGTGGTAAAGTAGAGTTTAGAACTGATAGATATGGAATAATTCACATGCCTATTGGAAAAGCTTCCTTTTCAGAAGAAGCATTGTTAAAAAATCTTGTCACAGCCTTATATGCAATCTTAAGGTTAAAGCCTGCAGTGGTAAAGGGACAATACTTTAGGAGTGTATATATTTCTCCTTCCATGGGGCCAAGTGTTCCTATTGAGACTAAAAATTTAACAGAAATTTTACGTAGGGAGGAAGTAGCCTAAGTGTAATTTTATAATTAAAATAAAAGGCCAGAGACCGTAGGTTTTTAAATTCCTACGTAGGCCTTACTGGTTTTAGAAGAAAAAATTTCCAAAGGAAAGCCAGAAGGCTTTCCTTTGTTTTAATTAATAAATAAGGAGGTGAAAAATTGCCAAAAAAAGAGAAGGAACTAAAAGTAGAAGAAATCTATCAGAAATTGTCCCAATCAAGTGGTATTATTTTTACAGATTTTAAAGGTTTAACGGTGGCAGAGCTTTCCCAATTAAGAGCAAAGTTAAGGGAAGCAGGAGCAGAATATAGAGTAGTAAAAAATACCTTAGCTTTGAGGGCTTTTCAAAAATATTTTCCTCAAGGAAATGTAGAAGAATATCTTAAGGGACCTACTGCATTTACCTATTGTTATGGTGATCCTTTTGGGATTCTAAAGATAATTATGGATTTTTCTAAAGACCATGAAAATTTAAAATTAAAGGGTGGTATTATTGATGGTGAGTTATATAATTCTAAGGAAATAAAAGAGTTAGCTAATTTACCACCAAAAGAAGTATTATTATCTAAGCTTATAGGAAGTATAAATGCTCCTTTGACAAGATTAGTATTTGGATTAAAATGGCCAATTAATCAATTGGTATGGACCTTAGAGACTATTAAAAAAGAAAAAGAAAAAACTTTAGAACAATAAAGGAGGATTTGAGATGAATAAGGAAGAAATTATTCAAGCAATTAAGGAGATGAAAGTTTTAGAGTTAGTAGAATTAGTAAAGGCATTAGAAGAGGAGTTTGGAGTTAGTGCAGCAATGCCAGTGGCTACAGCTGTAGTTTCTGCAGGACCAACTACTGCACCTGTAGAAGAAAAGACAACCTTTGATGTTATATTAAAGGATGCTGGAGCTAATAAGATAAAAGTATTAAAAGTAGTTCGTGAAGTTACAGGATTAGGTTTAAAAGAGGCAAAGGATTTAGTCGATTCTACTCCAAAACCAGTAAAAGAAGGGGTTAGCAAAGAAGAAGCAGAGGATATAAAGAAAAAATTGGAAGCAGAAGGTGCAGTAGTAGAGATTAAATAAAAAAAGGGGAAGAGTTTATTCTTCCCCTAATTTAAATCCATCATGTAAAGCTTGAACAGCTTTTTCTACCAAATCCCTTCTGATAATACAAGTAATTTTTATTTCTGAGGTTGTAATCATTTCAATATTTATTCCATTTTCTGCTAATATTCCAAACATTTTTGCTGCAATTCCTGGGGTTCCTTGCATGCCCCATCCTATTATTGATACCTTTCCAATCTGGTCATCATAAAGAACATCTTTAGCATCTATTTGTGGGATTATTTCTTTTACAATTTTTAAAGCATTAGATAACTCCTTTTCAGGAACAGTGAAGGATAAATCAGTGATTCCATCTTTACTTACATTTTGGACAATATCATCCACATTAATAGCTGCATTTCCTAAAGGAGCAAAAATTTTATAGGCTATACCTGGCTTATCTGGTACCCCAAGAACGGTTATTTTTGCTATATTCTTATTATGAGCAATTCCTGTTATCTTTCTTCTCGTTTCCATTTTTTCAACCTCCCCAATAAAAGTTCCAGAATTTTCATTAAAACTTGATCTTACTATGATTGGTACTTTATAAGTAGCTGCTAAATCCATGGCTCTTAATTGCATTACTTGCGCTCCTTGACCTGCAAGTTCTAGCATTTCTTCGTAAGAAATATAGTCTAATTTTCTCGCAGATGGTACAATTCGTGGATCTGCAGTAAATATTCCTTCAACGTCAGTATAAATTTCACAAATATCTGCTTTTAGAGCATAGGCCAATGCTACTGCTGTTGCATCGGAACCTCCCCTCCCAAGGGTTGTTATGTTATTATTATCTAAATCATAGCCTTGAAACCCTGCTACAACTACAACTTTTCCTAAGCTTATTTCTTTTAATATTCTTTCAGGTTTTATACATGTAATTTGTGCCTTTGTATGAATAGAATTAGTATATATTCCTGCTTGTCTTCCAGAAAGGGAAATAGCTGGAATTCCTAGCTCATGTAATGCCATTGTTAAAAGAGCAGATGAAATTCTCTCTCCCGAAGATAATAAAACATCCATTTCTCTTGGACTTGGATTTTTAGTTATTTCTTCTGCCATAGAGATTAGTTCATCAGTAGTATCTCCCATAGCAGATACTACAACTACAATTTTATGCCCTTCTTTGTAGTATTTATAAATTCTCTTTGCAACATTTTTAATCCTCTCTATATTACCAACAGAAGTTCCTCCAAATTTCTGGACAATTAACCCCACTTTTAACCTCCCTTAATAATCTCTTCTAATATTTGAACAGCATTAAGAGCTGCTCCTTTTCTTATATTATCAGCTACTACCCAAAAATTTAAGGTGTTTTCTTCAAAAAGATCTTTTCTTATTCTTCCTACAAAAACCTCATCTTTTCCATCACAAAAAAGAGGATAAGGATATATTTTCTCTTGTGGAGAATCCAAAACCTTTACTCCAGGGGCTTTATTTAAAATATTGTAAACTTCCTCTAAAGTAAAGTCCTTTGAAAAAGTAGCAGTTATAGACTCAGAATGTCCTCTAATTACAGGAATTCTTACACAGGTTACAGAAATCTTCAGATTTGGAAGATGCATTATTTTTCTACTTTCTCTAACCATTTTCATCTCTTCACGGGTATAGTTATTCTCTTCAAAGTTGTCTATCTGAGGAATAATATTAAAGGCAATTGGGTATGGAAAAACTTTTGGTTCTATTTTATTACCATTTAAAAATTCTCTTGTCTGGTCCAATAATTCTACCACCGCATCCTTTCCTTTACCTGATACTGATTGATATGTAGAAACAACAATCCTTTCTAAGTTAAATTTTTTATGAAGAGGATATAGAGCAACTACCATCTGTATTGTAGAACAATTTGGATTTGCAATAATATTCTTATGCTCCTTTAAATCCTCTGGATTTACCTCAGGAACTACAAGAGGCACATCAGGATTCATTCTAAAGGCATTACTATTATCTATTACTATTGTTCCTTTTTTTGCTACCTCTGGCGAAATTTCTAAACTTATTTCTTCTCCTATAGATAATAAAGCAAAATCAGCCTTTGCTATTTTTTCGGGTCTTGCTTCTTCAACTTTTATTTTTTCTTCTCCAAATTTAACAAAACTTCCTTCAGATCGAAAAGATGCAAAAGCATATAATTCTTTTATAGGAAGTTTTCTTTCATGGAGAATTTTTAACATCTCTTGGCCTACTAAGCCGGTGGCTCCAACGACAGCTATTTTATAACTCATACTTTTCTCCCTCCGTACAAATCTTTTCAATTAGAATTCCCTTCTTAAATATATCAAGAATTAAAATCTTTCCCTCAATTTTTTGCTTTTTAACTTCTTCTTCTAAGGAGTTTTTAATTACTTCTGCTTTATCTTTAAATGCAAAAATTAAGAGGGATGGTCCTGCACCACTTAAGACTACCCCTAATACTCCATCTTCAGTTTCTTTATCTAAAAAGAATTTTGACTCAGGAATAAGGGGAAATCTATATGGTTGATGGAGATTATCTTTAAGTCCCAATTTTATCAGTTTCTCATCTTTGTATAAAAATCCAGTAAGAAGGAAGGATAAATTTTGAAGATTCTTAACAACGTCCTCTCTCAAATACATTTTAGGCAAAATATTACGTGCTTTTTCTGTAGGTAAAGAGTAAGAAGGAATGAAAAAAATACCACAAAGATCTTCAGGATATGGAAAACTTGTTAAATATGGAACTCCCTTTTCTATTTTACATATGGTTAGTCCTCCATTATAAGCTCCTGCTAAATTATCAAAATGTCCTTCAAGGGAAAGAGCAAGGGTAAATTTTTCTTCTTTTAAAAGGCTTTTTCCCGATATAATTTCTGCTGAGTAAATCCCACCCCATATTACTGCAGCGCTACTCCCTAAACCTTTACCTATAGGTATTTGAGAATTAAGATGAATTAAATAATTTTCAGGGTTACATTCTAAAATTTCTAAAGTTTTTAAAAAAGCTTTTAAAAAAAGATTATCATTTTTGTTCAATTTCTCTAAATCTTCTCCATTGTAAATTATTTTTTTATCAAAATAACTTGTGTCAATAAAAATTTCTAAAAAAAGATTCCATGCTATAGATAAGGTATCAAATCCTGGACCTAAATTAGCTGAAGTTGCTGGAATTTTTATTCTTACCCTCATGATTCTAATATTTTAATTAGCTCCTCAATATTTGGTTCTATTTCCTTTGAGATTTTAGCACTTTTTAAAGCGGAATCAGGATCCTTAAGTCCATTACCTGTAAGAACACAAACTATATTTCCCTCTAATGTTGACTTTTTTTCCCTTAATATCTTTTTTACGCCTGCCCATGATGCTGCAGAAGCAGGTTCAACAAATATTCCTTCTTTACTTGCTAATTCCCTTTGAGCTAAAAGTATTTCCTCATCGGATACCATATCAATAATCCCTTGGGACTCTTTTATAGCATTTAGAGCTTTATCTCCACTTGCAGGATTTCCAATTCTTATTGCAGTTGCAATGGTATAAGGATTCTCTATGGGATGACCTAAAACTAAAGGAGCAGATCCTTCTGCCTGAAAGCCAAGAAGCTTTGGTAGTTTTTTACTTTTACCTAAGGAAAAGTATTCCTTGAATCCCTTCCAATAGGCAGTTATATTTCCTGCATTTCCAACTGGAATAGCTAAGAATTCAGGGCTATCCCCTAATATATCACATATCTCAAAGGCTGCAGTTTTCTGCCCTTCTAATCTAAAGGGATTTATAGAGTTTACTATTTCTATAGGATAAAATTTTGATATTTCTCTTACTAGTTTCAATGCAGAGTCAAAATTTCCCTTTATACTTATAATTTCAGCACCATACATTATTGCTTGAGCTAATTTCCCTAAAGCAATGGCATTCTTAGGTAAAAGGACATAAGATTTTATTCGAGATACACTTGCATAAGCTGCTGCAGATGCTGCTGTGTTTCCCGTTGAGGCACAAATTATTGCTTTCGCATTATTTTCTAAAGCTTTTGCTACAGCTACAGCCATTCCTCTGTCCTTAAAGGAACCTGTTGGATTCATTCCTTCATATTTTAAAAAGAGGTTAATGTTATATTCTTTGCTTAAATTATTAGCATAAATAAGAGGTGTGTCTCCTTCAAAAAGAGTTATTATTGGTGTCTTTTCATTTACAGGAAGAAAATCTTTATATTTTAAAATTACACCCCTTTTCATTTTACACCTCAATCCTTATTAGGGAGTTCCATTCTACTAAAATTGGTAATTTTTGTATCTCGGAGATTGCCTTTTGAATATTTTTTTCATAGGTAATATGGGTTAGAATAACTATTTCTGCCTTTTCATTTTCTATATTTGTTTCTTTTTGTATAACTGAAGCGATACTTATATTATTTTCTCCTAAAATTTTAGCTATTTGAGCTAAAACTCCAGGCCTGTCTTGAACCCAAAATCTTAGATAATATCTTGTTTTAATCTCTCCCCATGGTTTTAAATCAGAGGGATATAAGTATGCAAAATTGTAGTATCTTGGATGTGAATGGAGTATACTATAGCTCAATTCTAAAATATCTGATAATAGAGCCATAGCTGTAGGTTTAGGACCAGCTCCGGGGCCATAAAGTATTATATTTCCTCTTCTTTCTTCTTTGAATAAAATTGCATTATTCACACCCCTTACAGCTGATAGAAGATGATTTTGGGGAATCATTGTGGGATGTACTCTTATTTCTAAGGCTCCGTTCTCTTCTTTTGCTAATGCTAAAAGTTTTATAGAATATCCAAGAGATTTTGCATATTCTATATCTCTTAAAGTTATTTTTTCTATCCCTTCTCTAAAGATATCCTTAGGTTTTATGGTGGTATGAAAAGCTAAGGAACTTAAAATAGCGATTTTATATACGCTATCTAAACCTGAAATATCCTTATAAGGGTCTGGCTCCGCATAGCCTTTTTCTTGGGCTTCTTGAAGAATCGATGAAAATTCAGCCTTATTTTCTTCCATATTAGTTAATATATAATTTGTGGTTCCATTAAGAATTGACCATATCTCTTTAATCTTATCTAAAACTAAGCCTTCCTTTATCGCCTTAATTATAGGGATTCCGCCCCCCACACTTGCTTCAAATCCTAAGTCTACACCTTTTTTCCTTGCAAGTTTAAGTAATTCATCTCCATGTATTGCGATAATCTCCTTATTTGCTGTAACAACATACTTTTTGTTTTCTATAGCTCTTTTAATAAAAGAATACGCCGGTTCTTCTCCTCCCATAACTTCAATAACTAACTTTATTTCATAATCATCTAAAATTTCTTCGGGTTTATTTGTTAGATAATAATTAGGAATTATTCTGGGTTTTGAAAGATTCCTCACCAAAACTTTTTTAATTTCTAAAGGCTCCCCTAATAAATTTAGAATATTTTCATTTTCTTTCTGAATCACTTCCCATAGAGCTTGTCCTACTTGTCCACCACCTAAAAAACCAATTTTCATTTTTGTCCTCTTACTAAGTCCTCGAATTTTTCTCTTTCTACAACAATATATTCTTTTCCGTCTTCCACCATGATTACTGCAGGCCTTAAAACTGCATTATACCAGTTAAACATGGAAAAGTTATAAGCTCCTGTAGAAAGAATTACAACTAAATCTCCAAGATTAGGCCAAGGAGCTTCTACTTCTTGAATAAGAATATCTCCAGATTCACAATGTTTCCCTACTAATCTAAATAATTTCTTCTCATTATATTCATTTAGAAATAAGGCAGTATATTTTGCTCCATAGAGGGTAGGTCTAATATTGTCAGACATTCCCCCATCTACAGCAACATAATTTCTTACATTTATATTTTTTCTACTTTCAACCCTATATAAAGTAATTCCAGCTCTTCCCACTAAGGATCTTCCTGGTTCACATATAAGTGTAAAGGAATAAGGAAAATTCTTCTTGAAGCTTTCTGATACAAATTTAGCAAGATCTTCAATGGAAGGGGGCATATCTTGAGGTGTATATGCTATTCCTAATCCACCCCCAATACTCATTTCTTCCAAATTAATTCCTATTTCCTTAATAATTTCTAAACCAACCTTTATTAAAACTTCAGATAACTTTATATAGGCATTTAAATCGTATATTTGAGATCCAATATGAGAATGAATTCCTTTAAATTTTATAAATGGCTCATTTTTAAGAGAGGAGATTAATGATAAGACGTCATCTATAGGTAAACCAAATTTCGTATCTATCTGTCCTGTTCTTATGGATTTGTGAGTATTTACTTCAATGTTAGGGATAATCCTTATTAATACATTAATTTCTCTATTTTTCTTTTTTGTTAAAAATTTTATCTTTTCAACTTCATCAAAATTGTCAACAATTATCGCATATATATCCTCTTCAATGGCATATTCTAACTCTTTTATAGTTTTAGCATTTCCGTGAAAGTAAATTTTTTTTGGATTTATCCCTGCCTTTCTTGTAATATAAAGTTCTCCAGCTGTAGAAACTAAAAAGTTTAATCTCTCCTTGTCAAAAATTCTTATCACCTCTAATATAGGCAATGCTTTTACTGCAAATAGAACTTTAAAGGGAATATGAGAGTGAGTAGACCAAGAGTTAATATATCTTCTTGCTTGGTTTATTAATGTTTTTTTGTCTAAAATATATAGAGGGGTTTCATATTTTTCTGCTAAATGAGAAATAGAAATTCCTCCTATTTCCCAATTTCCATTTATTTTTTTCATGGTTATTGGAAATAGTTCATTATTCATTAGCATAAACAGGACTCCCAACACTTTCTTGTCTTACATATTCATAAAATACCCTTCTCAATTCGTTTGTTATCTTTCCAGGTTTTCCATTCCCTATTATTCTCTCGTCGATTTTAACAACTGGAACAATTTCTACAGCAGTTCCAGTTAAAAATACTTCATCTGCGTTATAAAGGTCATATCGAGTTAATAACTCTTCTTTTACTATAAGTTTTAAATAATTTGTGGCTAGTTCCATCACTACCCCCCTTGTTATTCCAGCTAAAGCACCAATATTTACTGGTGGAGTATAGATTATACCTTTTTTTACTATGAATACGTTATCTACTGTTGCTTCTGTTACGAAACCTTGATGATTTAACATTATACCTTCTGCAGCACCTGCAATTCTCGCTTCAATTCTTGCCAAGATATTATGTAGATAATTCAAGGATTTTATTCTTGGATCTAAGACATCTGTGGGGGATCTCCTCGTAGCAACGGTTACTGCCACTAAGCCCTTTTCATAAACTTCTTGGGGAAATACCCTTATTTTATCTACAATTATAATAATATTAGGATTACTAACTTCCCATGGGTCAATTCCAAGTCCAAAAGAACCTCGGGTTACTATTAATCTTATATAACTATCTCTTAGATTATTTACTTTTATTGTCTCAATAACTGCTTTCTTCATTTCTTCAAAGGAAAGGGGGATTTTTAACCATATAGCTTGAGCAGACGCATATAATCTTTCAAGATGTTCATCTAATTTAAAAACTCTACCGTCATAACATCTAATTCCTTCAAAGACTCCATCTCCATAAAGCAATCCTCTATCATAAACAGAAATTTTAGCTTCTTCTGCAGGAAAGAACTCCCCATTTATATATACTAACCCCATTTTACTCACTCCCTTTTTTGAGGTAAAATTATATAACTATTGGTATAAAATTTCAATAATTTTTTGGAAAAATTTATAAGAAAATGTTATAATAATCCAAATATCCTACACCTGCTCCAAGCTTGACTTGGGGCCAAAAATTGTCCAGAGGGAGGTAAAAAATGAGGAGTTATGAGTTAATGTGTTTAATACGTCCAGAATTGACGGAAGAGGAGATGCAAGGCTTATCTCAAGAAATACAAAATGATATGCAAAACTTGGGAGGAGAAGTTAAGAATGTAGATCTATGGGGTAAGAGAGGTTTAGCTTATCCTATAAAGAAAAGGAAAGAGGGTTACTATGTAGTTTATAACTTTCTTTTTCCTACAAATCAGTTAAAAGAGTTAGAAAGAAGACTAAAATTAAGAGAAGATGTTTTGAGGTATTTATTAATTCTCAAAGATAAAGGAGAATAAAAATGTTGAATAAAGTTCTTCTTATAGGCCATTTGACAAGAGATCCAGAGATGAGATACACCCCCAGCGGAATTCCTGTTACCACTTTTAGGATTGCAGTAAATAGACCTAAAAATAGCAAGGGGGAACAAACTGCAGATTTTATAGATATTGTAACTTGGAGGAAACTTGCAGAAATTTGTGGAGATTATTTAAAAAAGGGAAGACTTGTAGCTGTCGAGGGAAGTTTAAGAACTCGCTCCTATCAAACTGTAGATGGACAAAAAAGAAGAGTAGTTGAGGTTGTGGCTACAAGTGTTCATTTTCTTGGAAGGAGAGAAGAAGCTCCTGAGGTTATTGTTGAAGAAATTCCAGAATCTTCTGAAGAGATTAGTGAGGAAGAAATATTAGAGGAAATTCTTGAGGAAGGTGAGGAGGAAAAGGATGAGTAATTCTAAGAATGCTAAAACCCAAGAGTTTAGAAGGCCAGTAATTAAGAAAAAGCATTGTGTGTTTTGTAGCGAAAATATAGAAGATATTGATTATAAAAATATTGAAAGATTGAGGAGATTTATGACTGAAAAAGGAAAAATATATCCAAGAAGGGTTAGTGGAAATTGTGCCAAACATCAGAGAAAGTTGAGTCGTGCCATAAAAAGAGCAAGATACATGGGATTATTGCCTTATATAGTAAAATAATCTTTGGGGAGAAAAAACTCCCCAAGGAGGTTTAAATGAGTAATAAAAAGACTGAGGCCATAGTCGAAGGAAGTCTATTGGCAGGAATTTCAGTAATTATCTTTTGGCTCTCTTATCTTTTTTTTCCATTTATTTTTTTATGTTCCCTTCCTTTTCTTTTTTTAAGTTATAAATGGGGGCTTAAAATAAGTTTTATTTCTCTTCTTGTATCTTTGACAATTTCAAGTTTTATTCTTACCCCTTTAAATGCTTTTTTTCTCTATTTTCCTTCGGGAATTTTAGGAATAGTATTAGGTATAGGAATAAAAAAAGAAATAAGTTTAGGTAAATTATTCCTTTTGGGGGGGGAGTATAAATTTAATTTTAGAAATTCTAACTATCTTAGGAGCAATGCTTTTATTTCATATCTCTTTTGAAAAAGTATTAGGTATCGATATAATGAAGGAAAGTTGGAAAAATTCTTTAAATTTTATAAAATCTTTTTCCAATGAAAACTCTATCAAATATTTAATGGAAACCCAAGATCAATTTATTAAATTTATTAATATAATTATCCCATCCTTATTAATTCTTTCTACATTCTTTCAAGTAGTGATAAATTACTGGATTGCTCAAAAAATTTTAACTAGACTTAAATTGAATATAAAACCTCTTCCATCCTTTGATACTTTAAGGGTGCCAAAAAAAATTTGGAATATTTTATTCATTGTTTTAGTTTTTTCTATTATTCTTTCTTACTTTTCTTCCTTTGGTATTAATATCTTTAACAATGGAGTATTTCTTTTACAATTCTTACTATTAATAGAAGGCCTTTTTGTTCTTTGGGGATTTTTTAAAAAATATATTTACTCAAAGATTATAAGAATTTTTATGGTTTTTCTTTTTCTGTTTAATCCTATATTAATATTTCTCCTCTTTATTATAGGAATAATTGATATATTTTATCCTATAAGAGAAAAATTTTTATTGAGGGAAAAAATATGAAGAAATACAAAGTATTACTTCTTAAGGATGTAGATAATCTTGGGAAGAAAGGGGAAATAGTAGAGGTTAGCGATGGATATGCAAGAAATTATTTATTCCCTCGGGGATTAGCCCAAGAAGTTACTGAGGGAATGCTCAAAAGTATTCAAGAACAAAAATTATTACAGCAGAAAAAGGAAGAAAGAGCTATAATTAAATTTAGAAAAGATAAAGAAATTTTAGAAAAAGATACTTTTATAATAAGAAAAAAAGTGGGAGAGAGGGGAAAATTATTTGGAGCAATTACTTCTAAGGATATAGTAGAGGAGATTCAGAAGAAGTGTAAAATTTCCTTAGATAAAAAGAAGGTTTTGTTAGAAGAGCCTATAAAGAATGTTGGTAAATATGAAATTGAGATTAGGCTTCATCCTCAAGTTATAGCTAAGATTAAGTTGGAGGTTATTCCAGAGTAAAGAAATGAGAAATAAAGAAGAAATCTTGGGAAGGGTTCCTCCACATAATGAAGAAGCAGAACAGGCAGTATTAGGAGCGATGCTTTTATCAAGGGATGCTATTGCAAAAGTAGTGGAAGTATTAAGACCAGAGAGTTTTTATTATGAGCATCACAGTATCATTTTTAGAACGATTATTGATCTTTTTGAAAAAGGACTTCCTGTAGATTTGGTATCTGTAACTGAAGAATTAAGGAGTAAGCAACTTTTAGAAAAAATCGGTGGAAGTGTCTATTTGGCATCTTTATTAGAAGTAGTCCCTACTGCTGCTAATGTGGAATATTATTCTCAGATTGTTGCAGAAAAGGCTCTTTTGAGAAAATTGATCAATGTTGGAACAGAGATTGTTTCTTTTGGATATAGAGAAAATGAGTCTCCAGAATATTTAGTAGATAAAGCAGAACAATTGATATTTGAAATTGCAGAAACCCACAGATTAATAGGTCCTATTCCCTTAAGAGAACTCTTAGCAAAAAGTTTCAAAGAGATCGAAAGACTCCATCAAACTGGAAGACCTTATACAGGTATTCCTACGGGTTTTTGGGATTTAGATAGAAAGACAGGAGGTCTTCAACCTTCTGATTTAATACTTGTTGCAGCTCGTCCAGGGATGGGAAAAACCTCTTTTTGCTTAAACATTGCTCAATATATAGCAATAGAGGAAAAACTTCCTGTAGTAATATTTAGCTTAGAAATGTCTAGTTTCCAATTGGCTTTACGTATGTTAGGCTCTGAAGCAGGAATTGATATTCATAGATTAAGGACAGGACAAGTTAGAGAAAATGAATGGCCAAAATTAGCAAAGGCTTTTGGCAAATTAGCAGAAGCCCCTATTTATATTGATGATACTCCCAATTTAACTGTTATGGAAATGAGGGCTCGGGCAAGACGTTTAAAGGCAGAAAGAGGGTTATCTTTAATTATTGTGGACTATTTACAACTTATAAGATTATTAGATAAAAATAAAACTGAGCATCAAGAGATATCTGAGATATCTCGAGGATTAAAATCTTTGGCAAGGGAACTTAATATTCCAGTTATTGCTATATCTCAGCTATCTAGAGCAGTGGAAACTCGTGCAGAAAGAAGGCCACAGCTCTCTGATCTCAGGGGTTCAGGTGGATTAGAGCAAGATGCTGATGTAGTGATTTTCCTATATAGGGAGAATTATTATCGAACCTCCCAGACACCTGAGGAAGAATCTAATACTCCTGAGGAGGTAGAAATAATTGTTGCAAAACAAAGAAACGGTCCCACAGGAACTGTAAGATTACTTTTCTTAAAAGGTTCTACTTCTTTTAGATCCTTAAGTCTGAGAGAGGAAAGTTAATTGACTATTCTTATTTACTGTTTTATAATTTTTTTAAAGAATGTTATTTTCTTTAAATAAGTTTTTTAATTTTTGAGGAGGTCAATAAAATGGAAGAAAGAGAACAACTTCTATCGCTTATAATCTCCTTGGAGGATCAAGAGGAGATAGAAAAATATTTAAGCCAATTCTTAAGTGAATCAAAAGCAAAGGCAGCTTTATTAGTGGATAAGAGTGGGACAGTTATTGGTGGGAAGGGTACTGCTTCTCAATTTGATTTTGTTACTATTTCCGCTTTAGCTGCTGGTGCTTTTTCTGCAACCCAAGAATTAGCAAAATTATTAGGGGAGGAAGAATTTTCCTTGATTTTCCATCAAGGAAGAAGAAATCATCTACATATTTCTCATATTGAAAAACAGGTTCTTCTTTTGGTAATCTTCGATGATTCTACTACTCTTGGCATGGTAAGACTTTTTGCTCAAAAGGCATGTCAAAATCTTGCTCAGATAATTAAGAAAATTAGAGAGAAACAAAAGGAATTACCTCAAGTTGAAATATCCTTTGGAGATGTAGAGGATTTCTTTAAAAAGTAGAGAAAATAGGAGGAATTAAGATTTATGGCGATAGTAAATTATGCAGAAAGGGAAATAACATGTAAGATTGTATATTGTGGTCCAGGACTTTCTGGAAAAACTGTAAATCTTCAACAAATATATAAAACTGTTTCACCGGAAAGAAGGGGAGAATTAGTTTCCTTAGCAACGGAAACCGAAAGAACTTTATTTTTTGACTTTTTGCCCTTAGAAGTGGGAACTGTCCATGGATTTAAATTAAGATTTCAGCTTTACACGACCCCAGGTCAAGCATTATATGAAGCAAGTAGAAAATTAATCTTAAGAGGAGCTGACGGTTTAGTCTATGTTGCAGACTCCCAAAAGGAAAGATTGGAAGAAAATGTGAGAATTTTTGAGTCATTAAAAAAAGAATTATCTATAGTAGGTTATAGATTTGAAGAGATTCCCTTTGTTTTTCAATATAATAAAAGAGATTTACCCAATATATCCTCTGTGGAAGAGTTAAATATTCATCTTAATGTTGATGGGAAATATCCGTATTTTGAGGCTATCGCTATAGAAGGAGTCGGAGTAATGGAGACTTTAAAGGGCATAATGCAATTGGTTTTAGCTAAAGTAGGCAGAAGATAGCCTTATTACATCTAAGATAATTTTAAAAAGGAGTGGATTGGATTTATGAAAAAATTTTGTTTTTTATACTTGATATTATTATTTATATTTTCAATAAGCTTTCCTCAAGAAGCTTTACCTTCTGTCTCTCAGGGAATCGAGATTTATTATGGGAAATTAATTGATCCAGATAAATATGTATTGGGTCCAGGAGACAGATTAAGATTATATTTAATTAAAGAAAAAGAAGCCCCAGAAATATATGATCTAATTGTCTCTCCAACGGGTTCTATATCCCTACCTATGATAGGAAGTATAAAGGTATCAGATCTAACAGTAAATAATGCAAGTAAAGAGATATCAAGACAATTAATAAGATTATATCCTAAAAGTATAATTTCTTTAGATTTAATAAATCCTCGTAAAATTAAAGTTACAATTTCAGGTGAGATTGTAAGTTCAGGAACTTATTTGGTATCTCCAGTTAGTACCTTAGATGAAGTTTTAAGATTAGCAGGGGGATTAAAATCATCAGCTTCTACAAGAGGTATACAAATAAGGAGGGGGAATAATGTAATAGAGGTAGATTATTTAAAATTCTTAAAGGAAGGAGATTTAAGTCAAAATCCCTTTATTGAGGAAGGGGATTTGATA
>CALHLF010000021.1 GCA_938034905.1 uncultured bacterium
AAGGAGAAGCATTAATAACTTTAACCTTTTATCTTCACAAAGAGCTTTAAAAATCATGTCATATTTACTCATGTGCACATATTAGCAAATATTTTTAAAAATGTCAACTCCATAATTACTTTTGGAAAAGAAAGTTATTTATATAAAGATCCCTTTTAAAGAAGACTAAAGAGGGTAGGAATTTTTTGGATTTTTAAATGAGTTTATAATAATTAAGGAAATTTAACTTTTTTATGGGTCTTCTCCACCTTTTGCAGGGAATCCTAATGATCGTCTGATTTATAATCTTAGATTTGAACCTGCTGTTGCTATTTTTCTTCTTATTTCTGCTTTTGCCCATCTTTACGTTTCAACTATTGGTTACAATAAATATGTAGGTTTTTTGAAAAAAGAATGAATCCAATTAGATTCTACGAGTATGCCTTAAGCTCTTCGCTCATGATTGTCCTTATCGGAATGCTGGTTGGCATTTGGGATATAGGTACAATGATTGCAATGTTTGGTGTTAATGCTACAATGAATCTTTTTGGGATAATGTTTGAGATTCATAACCAGTATACCGAAAAAACTAACTGGACTGCCTTTATATACGGATGTTTTGCTGGTATTATTCCATGGATTGTAATTTTACTTTACTTCTATGGTGCACTTAATTCTGCAGAAGCAAAACCGCCAGCCTTTGTTTATGCAATTATCCCAACAATTTTTATTTTCTTTAATATGTTTGCTGTTAATGCCTTTTTACAGCACAAAAAAGTTGGGCCATGGAAAGATTATCTTTTTGGAGAGAAGGTTTACATTATTTTAAGCTTGGTTTCTAAAAGTGCTTTAGCTTGGATGATTTTTGCAGGAACTCTTGCTCCAGTTTAATTAGATGGAATACCTATAATAAGAGAATAGCAATCAATAATTTATCATTTTGGAGATAACCTTGTATTAGGCTATCGTGGGTATTTTGATTTAGATTGGAATCCAATATTACTGTTAATGAGTTAAATAATGCTCTGGAAAAGTTGCAAAATTTTCTTCCTAAGGAATCTTTTTTAGTTTTAGGTATGAATTGACACTTAGTATGGACATAAGTATAACAGGAAAATCATTCCAAAGCTTGGTTTTGCCAAATTAAACTCTACCCTCTTTATTATACTGGTACCTATCTCCATACCTATCTACTGTTTTACCTCAACATAAAGTTGCATGTTTTATAGTATAATAAAAGAGTATTATCATGAAACATGTTACTATAAGAGATGTTGCGAGGCTTGCAGGAGTAGGTATAGGGACTGCCTCCCGTGCCCTTAATAATAAAAAGGATGTAAGCCCTATCACAAGAAAAAGGGTTTTAGAGGCTGCAAAAAGATTAGGTTATGTCCCTAACTCTTTAGCTCGAGGACTTATTTCTGGAAAAACAAAAAAAATTGGAATAATAATCACAACAATACTAAACCCCTTTTATGCAGTAGTAGTATCAGGTATAGAAAAGATATTGTCTTCCCAAGGCTATACTTTAGCTCTATATAATTCCAATGAAGATCCCGAGAAGGAAAGGGAGTCAATAATGACTTTAAGGGCTCAAAGGGTAGATGGACTGATTTTAGCTCCTGTTGAATATGAATCTAATAATGTAAAATATCTTTTAGAAAACCAGATTCCCTTTGTTCTTGTAGCAAGAAATACTATAGATAGAAATACAAACTATGTAGTTTGTGATGATTTTAAAGTGGGAAGATTGGCAACAGAATATCTTATCAAAAAGGGGCATAAAAGAATCCTTTTTATTAATTCATGGAAAAGTTCTAGTGCTGTATTAAGATTGGAAGGTTATAAAAGTGCTTTACTTGATTCTGGTTTGAAGATAGATCCCAAGTTTATTTATTCCTTAGATCCAGGTAGCAATCTAAGGGATATTTTGGAAAATGTTTTTTCTCAAAGAAAAAAACCAACAGCAATATTTTGTTTTTGTGATTCCATAGCATTAGAGGTTATTAGGTTTTTAAAGTATAGAAAAATAAAAATACCAGATGATGTAGCAATAATAGGTTGTGATAATTTAGATTTTACTGAGCTAATTGATCCTCCCCTTACTACTGTAGAAATTTCTAAATATGAAATGGGAGAAAAATCAGCAAAGATACTTATAGAAAAGCTAAAAGAAGAAAAAGAGGAGCCGGTACAGATTATATTGGAGCCTAAATTAGTGATTCGATCTTCAACTTAATTTAAATATTGAAGGGGGATAATATGGAAGAATTTTTAACAGAAGCCATAAACCCTAATACCCTTGATATTGACGAGAGGGAAGTAGAAGATATTTTAAGATTAATCAATGAAGAAGATAAGAAAGTTCCTTTTGCTGTAGAAAAAGAGATTCCTAAGATTGCAATTTTAGTAGAAGAAATTTTAAGAAGAATGGATAATGGGGGAAGGGTATTTTATGTTGGTGCAGGTACTAGTGGAAGATTAGGAGTTCTTGATGCCTCAGAGATACCTCCTACCTTTGGAGAAGATCCTAATCTTTTTCAGGGAATCATTGCAGGAGGAGATGAAGCACTAAGAAAATCCATTGAGGGAGCAGAGGATGATTATGAAAAAGGAAAAAGGGATATTTTAGAGAAAGATTTAAATAAAGAAGATGTGGTGATAGGAATTGCAGCAAGTGGAAGAACTCCTTATGTTATAGGAGCATTGGAATATGCAAAAAGTATAGGAGCCTTTACTGCCTCTATAGTCTGTAATAAGAATACTCCTATGGAGAAAATATCTGATTTGACCATAACCCTATTAGTGGGACCTGAAGTTATCTCTGGCTCTACCCGTATGAAGGCTGGAACTGCCCAAAAATTAGTTTTAAATATGATTTCCACCACTGTAATGATAAAAAGGGGAAAGGTATATGGAAATCTTATGGTGGATGTACAGATTAAAAATACAAAGTTAAGAAAAAGAGCTATAAATATTATAAAAACTGTTTGTGGATTATCTGAAGAAGAGGCAAAAGAGTACTTAGAAAAGGCAAAGGAAAATACAAAGATCGCTATAATAATGGTAAAAACAGGCTTAGATTATGAAACTTCAAAATCTTATCTTGAGAAAAATAAAGGTAATATAAAAAAGACTTTAAAGGAACTTAATTTATGAAAACCATCTTGGGTCTTGATGTTTTAAAGAGGGATAATTTTGGGATATTAAAAGGGAAAAAAATAGGGCTAATTACCAATTACTCTGGAATCTCTGGTGATTTAAAAATTAATATTGATTTAATGCTAAAATATGGAATAAAAATAAAAAAAATATTCACTCCAGAGCATGGACTTTTTGGAATGGCCGATGGTATGCATATTAAAAACTCATATCATCCTAAATATGGAATTGAGATTATAAGTTTATATGGAGAAAAATTAAGACCTAAGGAGGAGAATCTAAAGGATATAGAGATTTTAGTATTTGATATTCAAGACGTGGGATTAAGATTTTACACCTTTATATATACCCTTGCATATACTATGGAGTCTGCAGAAAAATATAAAATTCCTTATATAGTTCTTGATAGACCCAATCCTCTTTCTGGAAAAATTATCAAAGGACCAAGAATAAGAGAAAACTTAAATTCCTTTGTAGGAGGATACAAACTCCCCATAAGATACGGATTAACTATAGGAGAGCTTGCCCTTTACTTTAAAAAATTTAAAAAATTGGATATAGATTTAAGGATAATAAAAATGGAAAATTGGAAAAGGGAATACTTTTATCCTGATACAGGACTTTTTTGGAACGTACCTTCAC
Source organism: uncultured bacterium (assembly GCA_938034905.1). Lineage (GTDB taxonomy): Bacteria > Dictyoglomota > Dictyoglomia > Dictyoglomales > Dictyoglomaceae > NZ13-RE01. Next base: position 3,784 of record CALHLF010000021.1, read on the forward strand.
CCAATCTTCCCACCTTTTCCTCTACTATATGCTATGCAGGATTTTGTTTTTTTGAGGCAGTAAATATTTCAGAGGGTAGAGGAACCACAAAACCCTTTGAATATATTGGTGCTCCATGGCTTGATGAAGATTTATTATATGAAGAGCTCTTGAAGGAAAAGTTTGAAGATGTAGCCTTTAGAAAAAGATATTTTGTTCCTGAATTTTCAAAATATAAAGGAGAGATTTGTAGAGGTTTAGAGTTTTTCCCCTTAACCTATAATGCAGATTTCATAAGAGTTGCTTTATCTGTTTTAAAGATAGTCTTTAAATATTTTGGAGATAAAATTCAATTTGTGAAATATAATGAAGTGGAAAGGATTGATTTTCTAATTGGGGACGAGGAAACAAAAAAGGATATCTTAGAGGGTAAAAATTGGGAAGAAATATATTATAGATGGGAAAAGGAAGAGAATGAATATAGAAATTTTATAGAGGATATACTTTTATATTAAAGATCTTTCGACTTTTCTTTAAAGGAATTTTTTAAATTATTTTTTAAAGATTCTGTTAAAGGAACTCCAGAAAGTTGATAAGCTTTAATCAAAGCCCCAACTATAGGGGGAAATTCAGGCTCTTTAATTTCGTAAATATTTTTATCCAAGGATTTTATAAAAATCTCTCTTATCAAGGGAATATTAAAGATTCCTCCAAGGGTTGCAACTTTTACTTTTTCTTTAAAATTTAATTTTTTATATACACAACCCACAAGTTTTGATAGCTCTCTTCCTGCTCCAATAAGTATTTCTCTTGCATATATATCTTCTTCCTCTTCTGCTTCTTTTATACTTTTTGTATAAAGGGAAAGTTTATGCCTATCAATTTTTCCAGCATAATAATCCCTTATTAGAGCCTCTATTGTAGGATATGACGAGTCTTTTAATAATTTTTCTCGAATAATAGTATAGGGATGACAGCCATCTTCATATTTTAGAGCAATTTTTATTCCCTGAAGGACAATTTGAAATCCTCCTCCCTCATCTCCAAATAAATATCCAAAACCCCCACATCGAGCATAATTTTCTCCGTCAAATCCAAAACCAATAGATCCTGTGCCCCCTATAACAATTATCCCTTCCTTACCAGAAAAGGCTCCTGTGAGAGCAATAACAGAATCATTATCTACAAAAATATTTTTTGAATTTATTATTTCCTTTGCAACATTATAATAAGCCTTTGCTTCTTCTGAGTTTTTATTAGGAACTCCCGTAAGTCCCAAAAAGGCACTCTCAAATTCTATTTTAGGATAGAGGGGAAAAGAAAAAAGAGCTTCTTTAAAGGAATTCCTTGCAGTATTAGGTCCACAAGGGGAAAGAATATGATCTAAGGCTCTTCCTCTTCCTAAATAAACTATATTTCCCCCTTCATCCCCTATTATCAATAGAGTTTTGGTTTGTCCTCCATCTATTCCTAAAAAATATTTATTAAAAGTATTATAATTGTACTTTTTCTCCATTAAAAATTTCCTTTGTGCTTATATCCTGCAAAAATACCACTATAGAAAATTTATTTGGGCTAAAATCTCTTTGCAAATTATATTCTACCATTATTTCTAACAATTCTTTAGGATTTATTTTTAAGCTGGTTCCCCTTTCATCTGGAATATAGTCCCTTATAACAAATCTATGTTCTTTTTCTCCATTTCTTCCCTCATAATGCACTAAGTTTTCAGAAAGAATCACAAAAAGTTTTAAATTTCTTGTTTTTTTATCAAGGGATTCAATTTTAATTTTAAAACTTACTTTGTTATTAATTATCTTTAAATCTTCTATCTTAATAATATATAGTGGTTTTTCATTTAGAAAGTCACCAACAATTTTTAAGATTTCATTGTAATATCCTGGATGTATCACATATTTCCCATTTATTACTAAGCTTGGCACTCCCTTAATGCCATAAAAATTAGCTCTATTATTAGTTTCTTTTGTATCTAAACCATCTTGCCAAACTTGATTTCTTACAAGGATTATTTCTCTTGGAAATTGATCATGAATTTTATCGGCTAATGGACCATATCTTGCACAGGGACCACACCATGTAGCAGTAAAAAGTTCTAAGACAACTTTTCTACTTATATTTTCCTCATGGGATGAATATATAAAGGATATTGAAATTAAAAGAAAAATTGAAAAGGGTAAGAGAAGTTTTAACTTATTTTTCATCTTTTTCCTCCCTTTTTTCCTTCATTTTATACATCCCTTCATCGGCTTTTGCAAGAAGCTTATCTAAGTTTTCTCCATCCTCTGGAAAAACAGAAATTCCATAACTAAATCCCAAAATGATCTCCTTCAAAAAATTTTCACTTAAAAACTTAAGATATATTCTTTTTAAAATATCTTCTGCTTCTTTTTTATTAACATCGTGAAAAATAATGCAAAACTCATCCCCACCATATCTTATTATCTCATCTTCCTTTCTTAGATTCTTTTTAAACCATTGGGCAATCTCTATTAAAACTTTATCCCCCTTAGTATGCCCCAAAAAATCATTAACACTTTTAAATTTATCTAAATCTATAAAAACTAAGGCAAAATTTCTTTTATTCTTTATTAGCTCTTCGGTATATTTATATAGAAATCTTCTATTGGGAATACCCGTTAACTCATCTTTCAAGGAGGACTCTTCTGCTAATTCCTTTGCTAAGGTTAATTCTTTTTCCCTTTCAGATATTTTATCAACCATCTCTTTAAAGCTTTTAGCTAATCTTCCAATCTCATCCTTTCTATTCAAATCCAATTCTAAATTATATTTTCCTTTAGATATATCCCTTATATTTCTTTGAAAAATCTCTAAAGGTTTCAATATCTCTGAGAGAACTACACTACTTAAAAGAATAGATAAAATTAGTATCATCAATAATGAAAGAAGAAAAGATCTTTGTAAAGATGTAGAAACCTTTGATGGTAAATCTTCATATTTATAGATTTTGGCCTCAAAGGATCCATTTTTTGCGTCTATGGGTATAGATATAAATATAAAATTATCCTTAAAACAATATCCAGAAGAAAGTTTAAGATCAGGTATATTAGGTTTTGAAAAATAGGAGATTTTTTCTGTTTTTATACTAATACTGAAATGAAGTATATTTTCCCAATCTTTTAATAATTCATCATCTATAATCTTTCCAAATATCAAAAAAGCCTTATAATATTTTTTCCCATAATTATCAAAAACAGGAGAGACAGCATATATTAATACTCCCTTTTTTGTTATATAAAATCCAGATTCTAATTTTAAATTCTTGGGTAACAAATCCTTTAATGGAATTTCTTCAAGGGGACTTTTAGTTATTATATCCCCATCTTCTTTTATAAGAGCAACTAAATCATAATGAAAAGTATTCCTAACCCATGGTTCTAAATTGTCTCTTAGCCAATTTCTATCTTTCTTTATAACTCCAAATTCTCCCATCTCCTCCCAATAGGAATAATCCTTAATATGAATTTCAATATTTTTTCTTTGTTGTTCTAAAAAGAATAAAAAATTCTCTCTTAAATCCTTCTCTCTAAACTTAATACTTTCTTCGATAAATTTATTAGAAATTAGGTAGGAGGAAAGAAATATAAAGAAGGCAAAAAATAAAAGAATTAAGAAAGATCCAAGTAAAATTTTCCTTCTTAAACTCATCACTTCTCCCCTTTAGTTTTTCATATATTTTACATATTTTATCCTCTTTTATTTGTGATGTAAATCACATGATATAATTTAGAAGGAGAGGTGGCCGAGGGGTTTAAGGCGCTCGCCTCGAAAGCGAGTAGGCTGAAAAGCCTCGTGGGTTCAAATCCCACCCTCTCCGCCAAAAAAAATTTAAATTTTCCCTTTGATAAAAAAATTTTTTTAAAATTCCCCTTGACATATAAAGAAGCATAGATTTTATCTATATTTTTAAGAACCCCCTATTCCTAAAAATATAGGTTTTAACTTAACTTTAAAATTTGACAATCTTTAAAGTTATGTT
>CALHLF010000022.1 GCA_938034905.1 uncultured bacterium
TTCTTTGTATTCTATTGGAGGCCATATTATTCGAGAGAGATAAAGATTATTATTTTTACTTTCCCTTGCTTGACTACAAAAGGCGCAATTATTTTGACACCTTCCGGGGGTTAAAAGATATAGGGTTTTTGGAGAATCTTCTTTTATTTTATTTTTTTTTAAAAGTTCTAAACATCCATAAGATATTCCAATTTTCATTTCAAAAAAGCACAACACTCCTCAAAATATCCTTCTATTAAATTATGCCTTTTAAGATATTCTAAAACCTTAGGGGAGGGATTTACAATTCCTCTAAAACCTATTTCAAAGGCTAAGAGATCTATCTTTTCTCTATAATCACCTGAAGGTCTTACACAACCTAAATAGAGATTTGCTTTTGGAATTTTATTTATAGTAAAAAGAAACAATTCTTGAACCATTTTGATATTAGGTGGAGTTATATGTTCTAGGGGAGTACTTTTAATAGGAGTAAATATAATAAAGATTATCTTTGAAGGATTGAATTTAGACAAAAATTCTATAGCCTCATATTCCTTTTCAATTTTCCCTCTATTTAATCCTAAGACTATATGGGGACTTATCGGAAAATTTTCCTTTAATAATCTAAAAGTATTTTTAAATTCTTCAGCTGTCTTTTTAAGGTGGAAAATGTTCTGGATTATTTCCTCGTCCAGGGTAATATCAAAGGATACCTCATCTACAATTCCCATAATGTTATTAATATCTTCTTCACTCACTAATCCCAAATGATAATTTAGTTTAAATCCCTTCTCTTTTAAACTTCTTAGAAGATTTTTAGGAATAAAGGGTAATTTCCCATTAGAATCAAATCCACCACTTACTAATATGCTTTTATAATTATCACTCCTTATTTTTTTCTCTATCTGAGAGAGGGAAACCATACCTTTAAGATAATGACCTTTACAATGATCACATTGAAGATTACATGTCTCTCCTGTGATGCTTATTGGTAAGGTTTTTTTTGGCTTTATAACTATTATCCCCATTTTACTTTTAAATTCTTTACTGCAAGAACTTCATCCAATCTTTTTATAGGAGTATTATGGGGAGCTGTTTTTACTATATCTACATTTTCTTCAATTTCTCTATTGATTTTTTCTAAAACAGAGACAAAGTTATCCAAGGTATATTTTGTTTCTGTTTCTGTTGGTTCAATCATTAAAGCTTCTTCTACTATCAAAGGAAAGGATATAGTGGGAGCATGGATTCCAAAATCTAATATTCTCTTTGCTATATCTAAAACTCTTACTCCTTTTTCCTTTTGCTTTTTTCCAGATAATACAAATTCATGTTTACATAGGGAAGGATAGGGGAGATTGAAAATATCTTTTAGTTTTTCTTTTAGATAATTTGCATTAAGTACTGCTATTTCTGTACTTTTCCTTAATCCTTCTTCTCCCATAAGTTTGATATAAATAAGAGCTTTAAGAAGAACCGAAAAATTACCATAAAAACTCCTAACTCTTCCAATACTTTTGGGGATATTATAATTTAGGAAATATTTTTCTCCATCAAAATCTACTAAGGGTTTTGGAAGATAATGAGTTAAGTATTCCTTTACCCCAACAGGTCCTGCTCCAGGTCCTCCTCCACCATGAGGGGTAGAAAAGGTCTTATGAAGATTTATATGAACTACATCAAATCCCATATCTCCAGGTCTTGCATATCCCATGATTCCATTTAAGTTTGCACCATCATAATACAATAAAGCTCCTTCTCTATGGACTATTTCTGAAATTTCTTCTATATTTCTCTCAAATAAACCAAGGGTATTGGGATTAGTTAACATTAACACCGCTATATCTTTATTCATATATTTTTTTAAAATATTGGGATTTACTAAACCTCTCTCATCTGAAGGGATTTCTATAGTTTTAAATCCTGCCATTACCGCACTGGCAGGATTAGTTCCATGGGCAGAATCAGGAACTAATACAGTATTTCTCCTTTCCCCTTTATCTTTTAAATAAGCTTTTATTATTAATAGGCCTGTCAATTCTCCATGGGCACCTGCAGATGGCTGGAAGGTGAATCTATCCATACCAGTAATATTACATAATAATTTTTCTAATTCATAAATTATTTGGAGACATCCTTGACTTAAATCTTCTGGTGTATAGGGATGAATCTTAGTAAAGCCAGGAAGATGTGCTAATTCTTCATTTATCTTTGGATTATATTTCATAGTACAGGAACCTAAAGGATAGAATCCTAAATCTATTCCAAAATTTCTCAAAGAGAGGTTTGTAAAATGTCTTACCACTTCTACTTCACTCAATTGTGGTAGAGGTAAATCTTTTCTTAAAAGTTCTTTTGGTAGTTCCTCTTGGGGAAAAAACTCGATATCTTGAGGGAGGGAGATGGTATCTCTATCTTCGTTAGAAATTTCATAAATTAAAGGGATCTCTTTCATTTTAAAACCTCCCTTATAGTCTTTACAAGATAATCAATTTCTTCTTTAGTGTTCATTTCTGTGAAGGCTAAGAGGAGTTCTTTATCTCTCTCAGGGAAGAATCTATTTAAAGGGATACCAGCAAGAATTTTTTTATTCTTTAAAGCTTCATAAACAACTTTTGCAGGTTTTTTAAATTTAACTACAAATTCATTGAAAAAATAAGATGGATAAGGAAATTCTAAATCTTCAATATTTTCTAAAAGTTTCTTTCTTGCATAATGGGCTCTATCATAACATAATTCTGCAACTTTTTTTAACCCCTTTCTTCCTAAAAGAGAAAGGTAAACAGCTGTAGCTAAGGCACTAAGAGCCTCATTGCTACAAATATTAGATGTTGCCTTTGCTCTTCTTATATGCTGTTCTCTTGTTTGTAATGTTGAAACAAAGCCTCTTTTACCTTCCATATCTCTTGTTTCTCCAATTAACCTTCCAGGAATTTGTCTTATAAATTCTCTCTTAGTAGCGAATATTCCCAAATATGGTCCTCCAAAATTTAAGGGAGAACCAAGGCATTGTCCTTCTCCGACCACTATATCCGCATTATATTCACCTGGTGCCTTTAAAATTCCAAGGGATATAGGATATATTATGGAGATAAATAAAGAATTATTTTTGTGGACCAATTCGGAGATATATTCAATTTTACTTTCTATTACCCCAAAAAAGTTGGGATTTTGAATTATAAGACATGAGGTTTCATTGGATAAATATTCTTGTATAACCTTTAAATCTGTTTCTCCATTCTCATTTAAGGGAATTTCTTTATAATTCAACTCTATACCATTAAGATAAGTTTTTAATACTTCTCTATACTCAGGATGAACCCCTTGGGATATTAAGATATCTTTCTTCCCATTAATTCTATAAGCCATTAAACTTGCTTCTGCTACCCCTGAACCTGCTTCATATAAAGATGCGTTTGCAACTTCCATACCTGTTAAATCACATATAAGACTTTGATATTCAAACAGGGCTTGAAGGAAACCTTGGCTTACTTCTGGTTGATATGGTGTATAGGAGGTATAGAAAGTTGGATATGAAATAATTTGCTTTATAACAGAAGGAATATAATGATTATATGCTCCTCCTCCCAAGAAGGATATAAAATCTTTACCTTTATTTTTATTAGAAATTTCTTCTAATTCTCTAAAAATTTCTATTTCGGATTTAGCTTTAGGTAATTTGAAATTTTCTCTTGCTTTTTCTCTTATAGACTCCGGAATATCAGCAAAAAGTTCTTCAAGGGTTTCAATATTAAGAAAACTAAGCATTTCCTGTATTTCTTTTGGAGTATGAGGAAAATAGGGCATACATTTATCCCTCTATAAGTTTTTTATAATCCTCAGAAGATAAAAGATTATCATATTCTTTAGAATCAGAAAATTCTAATATAGCTATCCACCCATTATTATATGGATCCTCATTTATTAATTCAGGTTTTTCTTTTAATTTTTCATTCACTCTTGTAATTTTTCCCGAAAGCGGGGAATAAACTTCTGAGGCAGTTTTTACTGACTCTAAGGTAGCAATAACCTCTCCTTGTTTGATTTCTCTTCCAACTTCTGGAAGATCTACATATACAACATCTCCTAATTCCTTTTGAGCATAATATGTGATTCCAATTATAGCTTCTTTCCCCTCTATTTTTGCCCACTCATGCTCCTTTGAATATTTTCTATCCTCAGGATACATTCATTTCACTCCTTTCTTAATAGAAGTATTCTTAACAAAGGGAACTTTAACTATTTTTATCTTAATCCTTTTATCTCTAATTGCAATCTCTAAATTATTATCCAAAAATTCTTTTTTTAGATAGCCCATTCCAATTCCCTTATTTAAAGATGGAGAAAAGGTTCCACTGGTTACCCAGCCGACTTTTTCATTATTACAAAAAAGTTCGTATCCTTCTCTTGGAATACCTTTTTCCAAAAGTTCAAAGGCAATTAAAAACTTTTCTCTTTTATCTTTTAACTCAATAAGGGCTTTTTTTCCAATAAAATCAAAGGGTTTCTCTAATCTTACTACGAAGGAAAGATTTGCTTCCCATGGGGTAGTATTTTCATCAATTTCATGTCCATATAGAGGATATCCCATCTCTAATCTTAAGGTATTTCTTGCTCCTAAACCACAAGGAGGAATTTTAAGATTTTCTATAAAATATCTCCAAAATTCTTTAGCCTTATAATTGGGGATAAAGATTTCAAATCCATCTTCTCCTGTATAACCAGTTCTTGATAAGATTATCTCTGTTTCAAATATTTTAGTTGTATAAAAGTGATAATATTTTAAGTTTGAAAGATCTTCTTTTAGAAGAGGTTGAAGAATTGATTCTGAAGAAGGTCCTTGAAGAGCAAGTAAAGTTAAAAATTCACTTTGATCTTCAATTTCCAAGTTATTTAATTTATTTTCATTCATCCAAGATAAGATTTTATCTTTATTTCCTGCATTTACTACTAAAAGATAATCTTGTTCATTTAACATGTAAACTATAATATCATCCAATATAGTTCCCTTTGGGGATAGAATTAGTGAATATTGAGCTTTTCCTGGATATAACCTACTAATATCGTTAGAGGTAATTTTTTGAAGAAATTCGTAAGATTTTTTTCCCTTGATTCTTATTCTTCCCATATGGGATATATCAAATATTCCCACATTAGTTCTTACTTGTATATGCTCCTTAATTACTCCTTCGTATTCTAAAGGCATATACCAACCTGCAAACTCTATGAATTTAGAATTTAATTTTTTATGTTCTTCTTCTAAAAAAAGCCTCTTTGCCATATTTTCACTCCTTTGTAAAAGATTCAGGCTGGGATTTACCCAGCCTGAAAGAGGTTTGACTTTATTTTTTTACAGCTTCTCTTAATTCTTTTCCAGCACGAAAAACTGGTACCTTCGTTGCAGGAATTTTAATTGGCTGTTGGGTTCGAGGATTTCTTCCTTCTCTTGCTGCTCTTTTTCTAACAGAGAAGGTTCCAAAACCCACAAATTGAACTGCCTCTCCCTTTGCAAGAGCTTCAGTTATAGTCTCTATCACAGTATTAACTACTTTAGTAGCCTCTTTCTTTGTAATTTTTGCCTTCTCGGCCACTCTAGAAATAAATTCTGCCTTCTTCATTCTTTTTCACCCCCTTTCCGGCAGGTTTTAAAAAATATTTTTAGAAAATTCCCACCACTTATCCATTTCTTCTAATGTTAAATCTTCCCACCTTTTACCTTCTTCTTTTAGTTTTTTCTCCATAAACTTAAATCTTTCAATAAATTTTTCATTAGTATTTTTTAAGGCAAGCTCTGGGTTTATCCCTAAATGTCGAGAAAGATTCACAATACTAAATAATAAATCACCAATTTCTTCTTCTATTTTTTCTCTTTTCTCAGTCTTTAATGCTTCTTCTAATTCAACTATCTCTTCTTTTAATTTTGGAAGGACTTCAATAGCATTTTTCCAATCAAATCCAACATGAGACACCTTTTCTTGAATTCTTAATGAAGCCAATAGAGAGGGTAATATTTTAGGAACCCCATCTAAAATTCCTTTATTATTTTCTTCTTGTTTTAAATTCTCCCAATTTATTAAAACTTCCTCTACATTTTTTACTTCTTTTCCTTCAAAGATATGGGGATGTCTTGAGATAAGTTTTTCCTTTACAAAGGATAAAACATCAGATAATTTAAAAATTCCCTTCTCCTCTGCCATTATACTTTGCATAATTACGTGAATAAGAACATCCCCTAATTCTTCTTTAATACTTTCTTTTTTATTTTCTTGAATACTTTCTACAAGTTCATAGGTTTCTTCCAAAAAATAAGTTAATAGAGAATTGGGTGTCTGTTTCATGTCCCAAGGACATTCTCTTCTCACTCTTTGAAGAATGTTGACCAATTCTATAAAATTTTTACCTAAGTCTTCCATTTGAAATCATCTTAATTTTTTATTACCAAAATATTATTGATTTTCTCTATAATTATAGCATTACTTTAAAAAAAGACAAGGGATAACAACATTTTTTGAAGATTTTTCTCTTTAAAATAGAATCTTCCTATATTTTAGACATACGATTTTTCCTTAATTTTTTGTTAGGACTCTTCTGTAGAGGGTAATGGGGTTTTTACATCCTTTCTATAAAACATCTGTTGAAATTGAATTAATTTTCTCCAAAGGTTCATCCATATATCCTTGTCAGAAAAATCCTTCTCTATTTTTGCTTTTTTATATTGCTCTTCTAACCACTTGGTGAATACTTTACTTCTCTTTTCATTAAGAATAGTTTTTTCAATCTCTGGCTTTGCTTGAATATATGGAACAGTGTATGCTTCTTTTATTTCACTTACAGTAGTAATATAGTATCCCTCATCTGTTTTTATGGGATTACTTACCTGATTTAAAGAAAGAGTAAAAGTGACCTTCTCAACTTCCGAAGGTAAATATCCAGAAGATATATAGCCTAAATCTCCTCCTTTATCCTTAGTTGAAGAATCTTCAGAATATTTTTTAGCAGCATCAGCAAAAGATATTTTTTTGTCTTTAATTTCCTTTGCTACTTCCTTTGCCTTTTTTTCATCTTTAATCAATATTATAGAAACCTTATATTGTTTAGGATTTTCAAAAAGATATTTATTTTCCTCATAATACTTCTTCATTTCATTTTCGCTAACCTTTTCATCCTTTCCAATTTCTGCTATAAGTTTTGAGGATAATAAACTCTTTTTAATTTCTTTTCTAAAAGTACTGGGAGTTAATCCATATTGAGCTAATGCCATTTCAAATTGAAGTTTTGTAGAAAATTGTTTTTCAATTTCTTTATATTTACTTTCAATTTCGCTATTACTTACACTTATTCCTCTCCTTTTTGCCTCGTTTTCTATTATCTTCCATTGGGCTAATCCTTTAATAGCTTCCTCTCTTACAGTAGATAATAATTTCTTTCCTTCTGTAGTTGTAAAATCAACACCAAAATACATTACATATTGATCTTTTACCTTTTTGAATTGGTCCTTGTAATCTGCACGGGAAACAGAAAGTCCATTTACCTTTATTACAGGATAATTGTTCATTTGGTAATAAATAAAAGCAATTAAACCCCCTATTAATGCACCAATAATTACGAGAATAATAAAGATCTTTTGAAAAGTTCCTTTTAAACCCATGTTCCTATCACCTCTTTAGATATTTTTTAATCTCTTGGGATTATATCATGGTTTTTTTTCATAAACCAGTGAGATTTCCTTTAAAAATTTAATTATAAACTTACCTTGAACCTTGAAGTTTCCAGAAGGTAAGGAAAGCTCTTTTTTTTCATAGGGAAAATGAAATGTAACTTTATCTTCTGATATCTCTATTTTAGATATTTTTATTTTTTGAGCCCTATATTTTATCTCTGCTAAAATAAATAGGACTTCAACCTCCTCTGGTATTTTTCCGTAAATATCTTCTATCTCTCTTTTTATTTCTTCTAATGATTCTATATTTTCAATGTTTACAAGTTTTTGATAATAATGAATCCTTTCACTAATATTTGAAATATAATTTTCAGGAATAACTATAGAGTATGGTAAAGATATTTTGCAATTTACTGTTTCCTCTTTCTTTTCTTGCTTTAATTCTTTAATAGCCTCCTCTAACATTTGCATGTAAAGATAGAATCCTACCTCTTCCATATGTCCATGTTGTTCCTTTCCTAATAAGTTTCCTGCTCCTCTTATTTCTAGATCCCTTAATGCTAATCTTAATCCAGAACCTAAGGTAGAAAATTCCTTTAAAGCCTCCAATCTCTTTATACTTTCATTAGATAATGATTTCCAGGGAGCATGGAGAAAATATGCATAGGCTTTTCTCGAGGATCTTCCTATCCTCCCCCTGAGCTGATAAAGTTGAGCTAATCCCATATGTTCAGAATTTTCTATAAATAGAGTGTTGGCATTAGGAACATCTAAACCTGATTCAACAATTGTTGTTGCAACAAGTATATCAATTTTACCTTCATAAAAATCTGACATTACCTTTGTTAATTCTTCCTCTCTCATTTTTCCATGGGCAATTCCAATTCTTGCTTCTGGGACTAAACTGTTTATCATTTTAGCTATAGATTCTAAGCGGGATATCTCATTACAAACATAATATACTTGTCCCTTTCTCTCTAATTCTCTTTTAATTCCCTCTTGAATTATCTGGGGATTAAACTCTACCACAAAAGTTTCGATAGGAAGTCTATTTTGAGGTGGAGTCTCTAAAATGGAGAAATTCCTTATACCGCTTAAAACCATAGATAGAGTTCTCGGTATAGGAGTTGCAGATAGATAAAGAATATCTACTTTAGGATATTTCTTTTTAAACCCTTCCTTTTGAAAAACTCCAAATCTGTGCTCTTCATCTATTATTATTAGACCTAAATCTTTGAATTCTACATCTTTTTGTAAGATTCTATGAGTCCCAATAAGAATATCTATTTCGCCTCTTTTTAAACTCTCTAAAATCCTTTTTTGTTCTAAAGCTGGTTTTAATCTACTTAAAACCTCTACTTTTACTGGGAAGATATCTAATCTTTCTTGAAATACTCTCCAATGTTGAAAGGCAAGGAGAGTAGTAGGGACTAAGACTGCCACCTGTTTTCCATCTAAAACAGCTTTAAAACTTGCTCTTATAGCTAATTCTGTTTTTCCAAATCCTACATCCCCAATTAGAATCCTTTCCATAGGTTTTTTAGACTCCATGTCCTTTTTAATTTCATAAAGTGCTCTTACTTGATCTTCGGTTTCTTCATAGGGAAAGCTTGCTTCTAACTCTCTTTGCCATTCAGTATCTTGAGAAAAGGCATAGCCCTCCTCTATTTCTCTTTTGGCATACATTTTTATTAACTCTTGGGCAATTTCTTTAACTGACTCCTTTACTCTCTTTTTTGTCTCTTCCCAATGTTTTGTCCCTAATCTACTTAATGTAGGGGGTTGATTACTGGGAGAAATATATTTTTGGATTAGATGCATTTCTTCTAAAGGAACAAAAACATAAGTTTGATCAGCATACTCTAATTGAATATATTCTTTCGTTTCATTTTTAATAGTAAGTTTTTTTAAGCCTAAGAATTTTCCTATCCCATAATTTATATGAACAATATAATCTCCTACCTCAAAAGAACTTAAATTTACGGATTTTTCATTGCTTTTTAAAGTTTTTATAGGTCTTTTCCTTCTCCATCCAAATATTTCTTTATCAGTTAATACTAAAACCTTTGCTTTTTCCCAAATAAATCCTTCCTTTATCTCATCAGAAATTAAAAATTTAATTTTTTTTATAAGTTTTTTAAACCTCTCTTCTAATATCTCTTTGTAATCACTTTGAAGATATATATTCCATCCTTCATTCAAATATTTCTCTAAATCTTTTTCCAAAATTTCTCCCCTTCCCCTATAAGTAGGTGGAGAGGAAAAAGAAAGAATAATATTAGGATTTTGATGATAATTTATTAAAATTTTGGGAAAAATTTCCATATATCTTAAGAAGTCTGATTTAATTAAATATAAATCCTTAGGAATTTTTTCTTTATAATACATTCTTCTTTCAAAATTTCTCTTTCC
>CALHLF010000023.1 GCA_938034905.1 uncultured bacterium
AATATTATTTGTCTTAATTTTATATCTCCACAGGTTGATGAATATTGAAAAGCTATATTTCCTTCAGTTCTTAAAACTTCTTCATAAGCGTATCTCAACTCCTCTACAGGGAATAAATTGTTGTCAGGAAGTCCTCCTGCAAAGGAGATGTTTTCAGGATCTTGAGCTAAAACGAATTTGGACATAGCATCAGAGGTTCTTTGGGAAATTCTTTTTGAAAAGTTATTGAATCCCATCTTCCCACTCTCCTAAATTTTTTCATATAATTAGCATAAATATTCCATAAGGTCAAGATATAATTTTAAGAAATTTTTTGAACAGCAACATCATCTTTTAACAAGAATATTTCGTCTATATTTTCTCTTGTTATCTCTACATGTTTTGTTTTTATATATCCTGTAGCACAGGCAAGTTTTATAGCTTCTAGTGGATCTTGATATCTTTTTAAGCCTACAATAAAGCCTGCAAGAAAAGCATCACCCGTTCCCCATTGAATTCCAGAAGCTGGAGGAGTAAAAGCGTGGAATATGTTATGATTTACGTTTATAATGGCTCCCTTTTTTCCAAGAGATATTATAGGATATTTCACACCAAAGTTTATTAAAAATTTTATAGCTTCCACCATATCCTTTTTCTTTTTTAGTTTTTTATTAATAATATTCTCTATCTCTTCTTTGTTAGGTTTTACTATATCTGGTCTTTCTTTTAGGGCTTCAAGAAGAGCCTTATCTCTTGCATCGACCACTTTTAAAATTGGTAGCCCTTTTATTTCTTTAAGAAGTTTATAATATATGTCTGTCGAGGCTTCTGGAGGTAAACTACCTGATAATATGACTATTTCAGCTTCTTTATAATTTTCCTTATATAATTTAAAAAATTCTTTCCATTTTTCTTCCTCAATTTTTGAACCAGCCCCATTAAGAACAGTAAAAGAGTTTTTTGAAGAGTTATTGATTCCTATGGCAAATCTTGTCATTCCTTGAGTCTCTATAAAATCGTAATCTATCTTTCTGGCTCTTAGTTCTTCTTTTAAAATTTTTCCCGTAGATCCCCCGCAAAAGCCAATTATTTTTACATTCTCTTCAAAGGCTTTTAAAGTTTTTGCTACATTTATGCCTTTTCCTCCAGGAGTAATGTATTCTTTATATGATCTATTGACTTTATTTTGATGAAAACTATGTACATTGAATATTATGTCTAAACTTGGATTTATGTTTACTATCAATATCATTTCTACATCCTCCTACTTTAATTTTATTTTTGAATATATTATACTTTTGAAGAATGAAAAACGACATAAATGACATTTTGAAAAAAGCAGACGATCTAAAACAGAAAGGTAAACTTTTTAAAGCTATTGCTTTATATGAAGCTATATTGCCTCATGTTGAAGATTTAGAACTTTTAAGTTGGCTACGAATCACTTTGGCAGATCTATATTTTTGGGTTAAGGATTTTGCAAAGGCCAAAAAATTTGTATTAGATAATATTGCTCAAAATCCTCTTGAGCCTTTTAATTATTATTATTTTGCCTTTTTATTAATTGGAGAAGGAAATTTACTTGAGGCTAAGAAAAATTTTGAGAAGGCATATATGCTTGATCCAAGTAATCCTGAATACTTAAGAGGATTAGGTTGGATAGAGTTCTTGTTGGGAAATTATAATGAAGCTGAAAAAATATTGAGGGAAGTTTTAAGGAGAGATTCTGATAATAGTGCGGCAAGGGATAATCTTATTGAACTCCTTATAAAGATAGGGAATTTGGAAGAAGCAGAAAAGGAAATAAATAATTTTAGAGAAAAAGATCCAAAGGATTGGCAAATTTATTATAGGTTACAAGAGTTGAAAAATAAGAAAAAGGAGTTTAAAAAGTAGAGGAAGCCTTAGATTGCTTCCTCTACTTTTGTGTTTTTAAATAGATATTTATCAATTTCAGAACCATCTAATGTTTCTTTTTCTATCAAAACCTTTGAAAGCTCTTTTAAAATTTCCTCATGATTTTTAAGCAGTTCTAAAGCTCTATTATAGGCTTTGTCAATTATATTCTTTATCTCCTCGTCTATAATTTTAGCGGTATCTTCAGAATAATTTTTTATTTGCATTAAGTCTTTACCTAAAAATACTTCTGAATGATTTTCTCCAAGAGATAGGTTTCTTAATTTTTCACTCATTCCATATTCACAAACCATTTTTCTAGCAAGTTCTGTGGCTCTTTTTAGATCGTCAGCAGCACCTGAAGTAGCCTGCCCAAAGATTAATTCTTCAGCTGCTCTTCCTCCTAAGAGTACAGTAATTTCTGCTTCTAATTCTTTTTTGGTAATCAAATATCTATCCTCTTCAGGAAGTTGTAAGGTATAACCTAAAGCAAGTCCCCTTGGAATTATAGTAACTTTGTGGACTGGAGTTGCATCTGGAATTAACTTAGCTACTAATGCATGTCCAAGCTCGTGAAAAGCGACAAGTTCTTTTTCTTTAGGTCTCAGTATTCGGTTCTTCTTTTCAGGACCAGCAATAACTTTTTCAATTGCTTCTTCAAATTCTTCCATGTTGATTTCTCTTTTATTTTTCCTTGCTGCTAATATAGCTGCCTCGTTAACTAAGTTAGCAAGATCAGCACCTACAAATCCTGGGGTACTTTTAGCTATGAGTTCTATATTAACGTCCTTCCCTACAGGTTTTCCTCTCAAGTGAACCTCTAAGATTTTTTTCCTTCCCTCAAAGTCGGGCCTGTCTACTACAACTCTTCTATCAAATCTTCCAGGTCTTAGAAGAGCTGGGTCTAAAATATCAGGCCTATTAGTTGCAGCGAGTACTATCACATTTGTGTTTTCGTCAAAGCCATCCATTTCAACTAGAAGTTGGTTTAAAGTTTGCTCTCTTTCATCATGGCCTCCACCTAGACCAGCTCCTCTATGTCTTCCTACTGCATCCAATTCATCTATAAATATGATAGAGGGACTAAGTTTTTTTGCTTGAGTGAATAAATCTCTCACTCTAGCGGCTCCTACCCCTACAAACATCTCTACAAATTCCGAGCCACTTATAGAGAAGAAAGGGACATTTGCTTCACCCGCGACTGCTCTTGCAAGTAATGTTTTTCCAGTACCTGGTGGTCCTACGAGAAGGATTCCTCGTGGAACTCTAGCTCCAAGTTGTCTATACTTTTGAGGATATTTAAGGAAGTCAACTACTTCTTTTAGTTCTTGTTTTGCTTCATCGGCTCCAGCCACATCAGCAAAGGTTACTTTAGGTTTATTGTCTAAGAATAATCTTGCTCTACTTCTTCCAAAGGAAAAAGCTTGATTGTTACTACCTTGGACTTGTCTAAACATCATCCAGAAGAAGAAAATCAATATAAGATAAGGAGCAAATCCTAGTATAAAGCTAATCCAAAGAGAAGTTGTTTCAGGGGGTCTAACTTCTACATCTATTTCGTTTTTTACTAGGAGAGGGATCAGATTTGGATCCTGAGAAGGAATATAGACCTTAAATTTAGTACCGTCTCTAAAAATCCCTGTAGCATCCTTTTCTCCGAGTTTAACTTTTATAATCTCTTTACTTTCTATATATTTTAGAAAGTCAGAATAGGATAACTCTCTTTCTTGATTATTAATATTAAGAGCATTGGGGTTAATAAAAGTATAGATAAGGAATCCTATTAGAAAGAGTATTATCAAACGCTGAAGAACACTTTTAAAATTCAATTATATTAAACCTCCTTCTTTACTTTTAAGTGTAATATTTTTTTTGTACTTTCTGTGATGATAGCTAAATCTGATCTTATTATACCTGGTATCCATAAAATCTCGTCCTTTCTCAACACAATTGGGAGTAATTTTCTTTTCCATTTAGGAACTTTTTTATCTATAAAGACGTCTTGTAATTTTTTTGTTCTTCCTTTTAAACCAAAAGGCTTTATTCTATCTCCTTCTTTCCAATTTCTCACAATTAAAATCTCTGTTTCTATTTTATCATAGTCAAAGTATGCTTGCCAAAGATCATGGAAATCTAACGAAATATTTTCATTATCTAAAAGTTCTGCTTCTATGATTTCTCCAGTAGGAAGTTTAATCTTACCTGGTATAGGAAGG
>CALHLF010000024.1 GCA_938034905.1 uncultured bacterium
GCAGAATTTTTTAATACTGCTATTGAGAAAGCTTTAGATTCTTATAACGAGGATTTTTCTCCTTCTATAAAAATTATAAAAGATTTATGTGCTTCTGCAGTTTTTATTTTAGCTTTTTTAGCTGTTATTTCAGGAATCTTAATATTTCTTCCCCATGTAATTTCTTTTTTAAAAATATTATTTAGAGGGGTGTGAAGTATCTGAATTTCGTTCTCCTTTTAATTCTTCTTTCTCTTTCAGCTTTTTTCTCTGCTTTAGAAACTTCTTTAGTTTCTTCTACAAAAATTAAACTCCATCATTGGGCTATTGAAGGGAACAAAAAAGCAAAAAAACTTCTTAATTTGCTTGAAAATACTCAAGAATTGTTGGCTACTATTTTAATCGCTAATAATATTGTTAATATTCTTATTGCTTCTATAGTCACAAAGATAATGTTGAATTATACTCAAAATTTTGGTATCTCTATTTCTACAGGTATATCAACTTTCTTTATTGTAATTTTTGGTGAAATGATTCCTAAGTCCTTTGGACTTAAATATAAAGAAAGATTTCCTATTTCCTTTTTTTATGTATTCTATCCTATTTATATTTTACTTAAACCTATAACTCGAATTTTTTTAGCATTTAGTAGCATTTTTTACCATATATTAGGAAAGACCTCAGAAAAAATCTCTCCCTTTGCTACTATTGAAGAGTTCATAACCCTAGTAAATGTTGGGGAAAAAGAGGGTATAATTGAAAAAGAAGAAAAAGAATTTATAAATAATGTAATAGAATTTACCGATACTGAAGTTCATGAGGTTATGGTCCCAAGAATTGATATGGTCTGTGCAAGTACGGATAGTTCCTTAGAAGATGTTTGGAAAAAGATAATTGAAGAGGGACATTCAAGATTGCCCGTTTATGAGGGGAATATTGATAATATTGTGGGTATAGTGCATGCTAAAGATGTTTTGAGGGCCTTAGCAGAGAAGGATAATAAGAATATAAAAGAGATAATGAGAGAAGTCATGTATGTTCCTGAAAACATGAAGATTAGTGACTTGTTTAATGAAATGAGAAAAAGAAAAGCCCACATGGCAATTGTTGTGGATGAATATGGAGGAACAGCAGGATTAGTAACCTTAGAAGATCTATTAGAAGAATTGGTAGGTGAAATTGAGGATGAGTATGATAGAGAAGAAGAGAAGTTTTCTTTTGTCGATAAAAACACTATTTTAGTAGATGCAAAAATGAATATTTACGAGTTAAATGAAATCCTTGAGGAATATTGGAAAGAAAGGCTTCCTGAAACTGAATATGATACTGTTGGAGGTTTAATATTTGATGTATTGGGAAGAGTTCCCTTAAGAGGTGAGGAAATAAAAATAGGAAATTTAAATATTAAAATAGAAAATATGAGAAGGCAAAGAATTGAGAAAATTAGAATTACATGTGATAAAAATTTAGAAGAAAATGAAAATATTGAGGTGGTAGATGACTAAGTATATTATTATCACTGGTGGAGTTATATCTTCCTTAGGTAAAGGGTTAACTACTGCTTCCTTAGGAAGAATTTTGAAAAGCAAAGGATTTTCAGTTACTGCATTGAAGTTTGACCCCTATATAAATGTTGATGCTGGAACTATGAATCCTTATCAACATGGTGAAGTATTTGTTACAGAAGATGGTACAGAGACGGATTTAGATTTAGGACACTATGAAAGATTTTTAGATGTAAATCTAAGCTCTATCAATAATGTTACTACTGGTAAAATCTATTCCAATGTTATAAATAAGGAAAGAGAGGGTAAATATTTAGGTTCTACAGTTCAAATTATTCCTCATATTACAGAGGAAATAAAAGCAAGCATTTTAAGAGTAGCAGAAGAGACAAAAGTAGATATTGTATTAGTAGAAATTGGTGGTACTGTTGGTGATATAGAAGGACTTCCCTTTTTAGAAGCTGTTAGACAATTTAGAAAAGATGTGGGAAGACAAAATTTAATATACATACATGTTACTTTAGTTCCCTCCCTCTTCCCCACAGGTGAACTTAAAACAAAACCTACTCAACATAGTGTTAAAGAACTTAGGAGTATTGGAATTCAACCTGATATTATTCTTTGTAGAGCAAAGGAAAAACTTCCTAAAAATATAAGAGAAAAAATAGCTCTTTTTACCGATGTGGAACCTGAAGCAGTAATTTCTGGGGTAGATGTAAATGATATTTATAGCATACCTTTATATTTTGAGGAAGAAGGAATGGGAAATTTAGTATGCAATTTGTTGGGATTAGAGAATAGAGAAAGTGATTTGAGAGAATGGAGGGAAATGGTAAATAAATCCTTAGATGGGGAGGTAAATGTTACTATATTAGGAAAATATACAACTCTTCCCGATGCTTATCTTAGTGTAGTTCAAGCCTTAAAACATTCCACAAGATATTTAGGAGTTAAATTGAATCTTAAATGGATAGAATCAGATAATGTAAATTCAAATAATGTGGATGAGGTCTTAAAAGGAACTGAAGGATTATTAGTTCCTGGTGGATTTGGAGCAAGAGGGATTGAAGGTATGATTGAAGGTATTAGATGGGCAAGAAAAAATAATATTCCTTTTTTAGGATTATGTCTTGGACTTCAATGTGCAGTTATAGAATTTGCAAGAAGTATAGGATTAAGAAATGCTAACAGTAGAGAGTTTGATGAAAATACTCTCTATCCTGTGATTGATCTTATGCCTAATCAAAGAGAGTTAAAAGCAAAAGGTGGAACTATGAGATTGGGAGCATATCCCTGTGTTATAGATAAAAATTCCTTGGCTTATCAATGCTATCAGAAGGAATTAGTTTATGAAAGACATAGACACAGGTATGAAGTAAATAATAGATTTAGAAGTATCTTAGAAAATCATGGATTAAAATTCTCAGGTCTTTCTCCCAATGGAGAGTTAATTGAGATTATAGAACTTAGGGATCATCCCTTTTTTGTTGCTACTCAATTTCATCCTGAATATAAATCAAGACCTCTTAATCCTCATCCTTTATTCTTAGGATTTATCAAGGCAATTTTAAAGGAGAAAAAATGATATGGATAATAGAGAACTTTGGGAGATGGCAAAAAAAGTTTTAAAATTTTCCTATTCACCTTATTCTAATTTTCCTGTCGGTGCTGCTCTTTTAACAAAATCAGGTAAAGTATATTTAGGGACTAATATAGAGAATTCTTCTTATGGATTGACTATCTGTGCAGAAAGGGTAGCTATTTTTAAAGCAGTAAGTGAGGGAGAAAGGGAATTTTTAAAGATGGTAATAGTAGATAGAGAAGGAGAAGGCCTTTTTCCCTGTGGGGGTTGTAGACAAGTAATGGCAGAATTCTCTTTAGACATGGAAATTGTTTTATATGATTCAATAAAAAATGAATTTAACGCTTGGAAAGTAAAAGAGCTTTTACCTTTGAATTTTTCTTTGAGGAGAGAGTAAAATTATGGAAATTAATACAAAATTGGCTTATGTAGGAATATTTGGAAAACCAAATGTTGGAAAATCAACTCTTATTAATCTTTTGGTAGGAGAAAAAGTTTCTATAACTGCAGAAAAACCTCAGACTACAAGACAAAGGATCTTAGGAATATTAACTTTAGAAAATAGAGCTCAACTAATTTTTCTTGATACCCCAGGTTGGTATGAGCCAAAACACCTTTTAGGGGAGTACATGAGAAAAGTTATAAAGGATACCATAAAAGATTCTGATGTACTTTTAGTTCTTCTTGATTCCTCCAAAGAAATAGAGAAAGAGGATCTTTTTTTATTAGATATTGTGAAGAAAGAGGAAAAACCTTATTTAGTTGTGTTAAATAAAATAGATTTAGTATCTGCAGGACAATTAGAGGAAAAAGTAAAGGACCTAAAAGAACTTGGAATTTCAGAAGATAAATTAGTTAAAATTTCTGCACTATATGGAACAAATAAAGATAAACTTTTGGAGAAAATTATTGAAATCTCTCCTTATGGAGAATTTCTCTATCCTTCTGATATGATATCAGATCAAACAGATAAATTTTTTATATCAGAGGTAATTAGGGAAAAGATTATACACTTAACCTATCAGGAAGTGCCTCATTCTACAGCAGTATATGTAGATGAGATTGGAGAAAGAAAGAATGGAAATTTAATTTATATAAGAGCTACAATTTTAGTGGAAAAGCCTACCCAGAAGTCCATACTTATAGGAAAAGACGGGAGTATGCTTAAAAAGATTGGAACTCTTGCCCGTATGGAATTAGAAGATTATTTTAAAAAACAAGTATATTTAGATCTATGGGTAAAAGTCAAAGAGAAATGGAGAAAGAAACCTGAAGTCTTAAGGGAACTGGGATATCAATGAGGAGGATATATTTTATGGATAGGAAGACTTTAGCCAAGATGATTGATTATACTCTATTGAGACCTGATGCTTCCTCAAGGGATATTGAGGAGTTTTGTAAAGAGGCTTTATATTATAATTTTATGGCAGTGTGTATTCAACCCTATTTTGTTCCTTTTGTATATAGATTTATTAGAAACTCAGAAATAAAAATATGTACTGTAATTGACTTTCCTCACGGATCAAACTCTCCTTTGGTAAAGGCTTTCCAAATTGAAGATCTTATTAGAAAGGGAGCTGAAGAATTTGATATGGTTATTAATATATCCGCAATAAAGGATAGAAACGAAAAGATCCTACGAGAGGAAATAAAGAAGGCAGTAGAAGCTGCTGATGGAAGGATTGTTAAAGTTATTATAGAAACATGCTATCTTACTAATGATGAGAAAATTTATATTACTAATATAATAAAAGAAGAAGGAGCTCATTTTGTAAAAACTTCTACTGGTTTTGGGCCTAAAGGGGCAGAAATAGAAGATATAATGTTGCTTAAAAGAATCGCAGGTGATAAATTAAGAATTAAGGCAGCAGGAGGTATAAGAACTTTAGAACAAGCCTTATCTTTTATAAACGCTGGAGCAGATCGTTTAGGAACTTCTCAAGGAGTCAAAATCTTAAAAGAATTAAATGAGTAAATATTATTTTGAAGAAGCTATTGTTTTAAAAAATCAGAGAATAAAAGATGCAGATCTTCTTCTGACTGTCTATGGAAGAAGTAAGGGGAAATATAGTGTGATAGCTCCTGGAGCTTTAAAAATAAAAAATAGATTAAGAGGGAAAATAGAACCATTTTCCTGGGGGAGAGGATATTTTGTTGTAAGAAGGAATTTAGATTTGCTAATAAATTGGGAAGTTATAGATATTTTTTGGGATATTCGAACAAATTTGGAAAAATTAAATTCTGCTATAGATATTATAAGTATTATAGAAAAGAATATGCCTTGGGAAGATCCTGATGAATATCTTTTTAATATGCTTTTAGAGATGTTGAAATTAATAAGAGAAAAAAACTCTTCCTTCTTTAAAGAAGTATTCTTTATAAAATATCTTCAATCTCAGGGATTTATAAATACTTTTTCTATGAGGTGTAATAATTGTAATAAATCCTTTGATGAGGATCTAATAAGAATGGATATAATGGAAAATAAAGTCTACTGTAAGAATTGTTCTTTTTCTGGAATTTCTATTTCTCTTGAAACCTTAGAAAATCTTAATAAAATATTGACCTTATCTCTAAAAGAGAGTTTAGAAATAGAATTATCAAAAAAGGAGTTTGAAGATTTAATTAGGGAATATGAGAAAAACCTTTAATAGGAGGACTTTTATATGTTAACTTTTCAAGAGATAATTTTCAAACTAAATGAATTTTGGCATAATCAAGGATGTATAATTCAACAGCCTTATGATATTGAAGTAGGGGCTGGTACTATGAATCCTGCAACTTTCTTTAGAGTATTAGGCCCAGAACCGTGGAAGGTAGCTTATGTGGAGCCTTCCCGAAGACCCACCGATGGAAGATATGGAGAAAATCCCAACAGATGGCAACATTATTATCAATATCAAGTTATATTAAAACCTTCTCCTTATGATGTTCAGGAGATTTATCTTGATAGCTTGAGATATTTAGGGATAGATATAGAAAAACATGACATTCGATTTGTTGAAGATAACTGGGAATCTCCCACCTTAGGAGCATGGGGAATTGGCTGGGAAGTATGGTTGGACGGGATGGAAATTACTCAGTTCACATATTTTCAACAATGCGGTGGATTTGATCTTTTTCCAATTTCTGCTGAGATTACATATGGACTTGAAAGAATTGCTATGTATATTCAAGGGGTAGATGATTTTAGGGATATTATTTGGCAGGGTGATATTACTTATGGTGATATTCATCTTCAAGGGGAAGTAGAGCATTGTCATTATAATTTTTCCTTAGCAGATGTAGAAAGATTAAGACTTTTATTTAACGAATATGAGAAAGAGGCAGAGAGGTTATTGAATCTCGGCTTTATCTTTCCGGCTTATGATTATGTATTAAAATGTTCCCATATATTTAACCTTTTAGATGCAAGGGGAGCAATAAGTGTAGTGCAAAGAACAGAATATATATCAAGAATAAGAAAACTTGCATATAAATCAGCAGAGAATTATTTAAAAAGTAGAGAAAACTTAAATTTTCCTCTTTTAAAAAGGTTCTTTTGGAGGGAGGAAGAAAAAATTGGATAAAGATTTATTAGTAGAGATTGGAACCGAGGAAATGCCAGCAAGTTTTTTAAGACCTGCTATTGTTCAATTAGAGAATTTTACAAAGGAGATTTTAGAATCTAATCTTCTCTCCTATGATGATTTGAAAGTATATGCTACTCCAAGAAGATTAGTAATTTATTTAAAGAATTTAAAGGATTATCAAAAACCTCAGGAAGAGGAAATAAGGGGACCTGCAGAGAAAATAGCCTATAAAGATGGAAAATGGCTTGAACCTGCTATAAGATTTTCTCAGCAATATGGTGGGAAACTTGATGATCTTTTTATAAAGGATACAGAAAAGGGTTCTTATGTTTTCTTAAAAAGGAAAATTCAAGGAAAAGCTACAAAGGAATTATTACCTAATATAATTAAAGAGATTATCTCAAAAGTTAAGTTTCCTAAAATGATGAAATGGGGAGATGTAGATTTTCTTTTTGGAAGACCAATAAAGTGGCTATTAGTTCTTTACGGAGAAGATGTTATTGAATTGGAAATTGCAAAAATAAAATCCTCTAATCTTTCATATACTCCAAGATTTTTGCCTGAGAAGAAATTACAAATAAGAAGGGCTAATGAGTATTTTCAGATAATAAAAGAAAACTATGTAATTTTAAATCAAGAAGAAAGAAAAACGGAAATTCTAAAACAAGCAGAAAAACTAGCAAAGGAAAGAGGATTTGTTTTAGATTATCATCCCGAATTATTAGAAGAAATAACTTTTTTAGTAGAATATCCCACTGCATTCTTGGGAGAATTTGACAAAAAATATTTAAATTTACCAGAGATAGTATTAGAAGTTACTCTTGAAAAGAAGCAAAGATATTTTCCTCTAAGAGATATTAATGGACAACTTGTAAATTACTTTATTGGTATTAGAAATGGGCTGGAAAAAGATATAGATTTAGTTAGAAAAGGAAATGAAAAAGTATTGAGAGCAAGACTTTCAGATGCTGAGTATTACTTCAATGAAGATAAAAAAGAACCATTAGAAAACTATATAAAAAAACTTGATGGAATTATATTTCATGAGAAATTGGGATCTATGAAGGATAAAGTTGAGAGGGTAAAAAAAATAATTTTTCTTTTAGAAAAGGAGTTTAATTTGAAAGAAGAAAAAATGTTTTTGGAAAGAGCCGTGGAATTATATAAGGCAGATTTGGGAACTCTTATGGTAAGTGAATATCCAGAGCTACACGGAATTATGGGAGAAATATATGCAAGAAATTCTGGCGAACATGAAGAAGTTGCAAAAATCTTAGGTGAATACTTTTTACCAAAAACTATGGATGATAAGGTTTCTTCCAATTTATTATCTAATATATTGGGAATAGCAGATAGAATAGATAGTCTAACGGGATATTTTAATTTGGATCTTTTTCCTACAGGCTCTGAAGATCCTATTGGCTTGAGAAGATTAACCAATGGACTTTTAAAAATCCTATGGGAAAAGGAATATGATTTAAGCCTTAAAAAGCTTTTTGATTATTCTTGGGATATTTATGGATTTAAAAATAATAAAGAAAAGGTATGGAATAAAGTAGAGAATTTTTTATCTCAAAGATTGAAAAACTTCTTATTAGAAAAGAGCTATTCTATAGATTTAATAAATGGAGTTTTAACTCTAGGTTTTGATCCTATTTGGAGGGTAAAGAGAAGATTGCAATCATTAGTAGAATTACAAAAAGAAGATAATCTTTATGATAAAATTTACACCTCTGCCAATAGACTAGCAAGAATAATTCCTAAGGATTTTATTCCATTAAAAAGTTTAAAGGAGGAAATTTTAGCTGTAGAAGAAGAGAAAAGACTTTATTATAATTTTTTAGAGATTAAAGAAAAATTTGCGAAAGATTTTGAAAATGGAAATTATTTAAGCTTTTTAAAAAGCAGAGAGGTATTAGATTTAGTTGAAAATATCAATAGCTTTTTTGATAAAGTGTTAGTTATGTCCCAGGTAAAAGAAGAAAGAGATAATAGGCTATCTTTAATCTTTTTAATCAAAAATCTTTTTTGGGAGATTGCTGATTGGAGTAAAATAGTAAAAGTTTAAAATTTTATTAAAGTAAAACTTATAATCTTTATGTTATAATCTGAAAAGATATATAAAAATAAAAAGTTGGGAGGAGAAAGGATGGAAAAAAAGAGAGTATATTTATTTGAAGAAGCAGATGGAAAAAACAGAAACCTTTTTGGAGGAAAAGGTGCAGGTCTTGCAGATATGACAAAAGCTGGACTTCCTGTTCCACCGGGATTTATTATCACCACAGAGGTATGTAAAGAATATCAAGAACTTGGGAAAAATCTACCTGAAGGGCTTATGGATGAAGTTCTTCAAGCAATGAAGAAAGTGGAAGAAAAGGTTGGAAAGAAATTTGCTGATCCTTCAAACCCTCTTTTGGTTTCGGTTCGTTCTGGAGCTCCTATTTCTATGCCAGGAATGATGGATACTATTCTTAATCTCGGACTTAATGATGAAACCGTTGAAGGATTAGCAAAAGCAAGTAAAAATGAAAGATTTGCTTATGATTCATACCGAAGATTTATTCAGATGTTTGGGAATGTGGTCTTAGGAATATCTCATGAAAAATTCGAGGAGATTTTGGAGCATTACAAAAAGGAGCAGGGGGCCAAGTTAGATAGTGAACTTACCGCTGAATCTTTGAAGAAAGTTGTAAAAGATTATAAAGAGTTGGTAAAGAAAGAGACAGGAAAAGACTTTCCTCAAGATCCATATACTCAATTGGAGCTTGCTATAAGAGCAGTATTTGATTCTTGGAATAATGAAAGAGCTATAAAGTATAGAGAAATTCATAATATTCCAGATACTCTTGGAACTGCAGTAAACATAGTAACCATGGTTTTTGGAAACATGGGAGATGATAGTGGAACAGGCGTTGCCTTTACAAGAAATCCATCTACTGGAGAAAAGGAGTTTTACGGAGAATATCTGACTAATGCTCAAGGTGAAGATGTGGTAGCAGGTATTAGAACTCCTCAGCCTATCTCAAAATTAGCAGAAGAAATGCCTGAAGTATACAAGCAACTATTGGAAGTTAGAGATCTTCTCGAGAAATATTATAGAGATATGCAGGATATAGAATTTACTATTGAAAGAGGAAAACTCTATATGCTCCAAACAAGAAATGGTAAAAGAACTGCAAGGGCTGCGGTAAAGATAGCGGTAGATATGGCGAAGGAAGGATTGATAACAAAGGAAGAGGCTATATTGAGAGTTTCTCCAGAACAGATAAATCAATTATTGCATGCACAAATTGATCCTGATGCTCCAAAGAAAGTTATAGCAAAAGGACTTCCTGCATCTCCTGGAGCTGCCTGTGGGAGAGTAGTATTTTCATCGAGAGAAGCAGAGAAGAGAGGAAAAGAGGGAGAAAAAATTATTCTTGTGAGACCAGAAACAACTCCCGATGATATTGGAGGCTTGGCTGCTGCGCAGGGTGTTCTAACAAGTAGAGGTGGAATGACAAGCCATGCTGCTGTGGTAGCAAGGGGTATGGGTAAACCTGCTGTCGTAGGATGCGAAGTTATTCGTATAGATCTTAGTAAGGAAGAATTTAAAGTAGGAGATATAGTTGTAAAGAAGGAAGATATAATTACTATTGATGGTTCTACTGGCGAAGTAATTTTAGGAGAAGTTCCAATGATTCCACCAACATTGAGTGAGGAATTAAAGGAACTCCTCTCTTGGGCAGATGAGGTAAGAAAAATTGGAGTACGAGCCAATGCAGATACTCCTGTGGATGCTCAAAAAGCTTTTGAGTATGGAGCAGAAGGTATTGGACTTGCAAGAACAGAACATATGTTCTTAGGAGAAAGACTCCCATTAGTTCAAGAAATGATTCTTGCAGAAACAGAAGAAGAGAGAAGAAAAGCTTTAGATAAACTTCTTCCAGTACAGAGAGAAGATTTTGTAGGATTATTCAAGGCAATGCAAGGAAAACCAGTAACTATTAGACTTATTGATCCACCCCTTCACGAATTCTTACCTCCACTAATTGATCTTACGGTAGAAGTGGAATTAATGAAAGCTAAAGGAATCACTGGAAAAGAATTAGAAGAAAAGGAAAGACTACTTTCTGTTGTAAAAAGACTTCATGAATTTAACCCCATGATGGGATTTAGAGGTTGTAGATTAGGAGTAGTTTATCCTGAGATATTTGAAATGCAGACAAGAGCAATTATGGAAGCTGCAGTTATTGTGGCAAAGGAAGGTCTTCCTGTAAAACCCGAAATAATGATTCCCGTTGTTGGTTTAGAATCTGAGATGGAAAAATTGGCAGATCTTATTCATAGAATAGCAAAAGAAGTTTTAGAAAAAAATAAGATAAATATAGAATACAAAGTTGGAACAATGATTGAAGTTCCCAGAGCAGCCATTATAGCAGATAAATTAGCAAAGAATGCAGAATTCTTCTCCTTTGGGACCAACGACTTGACCCAGATGACCTTTGCATATAGTAGAGATGATGCGGAAGGAAAATTCTTAGGTTTCTATAGAGAGAAAGGATATTTAGAATATGATCCCTTTGAACATTTAGATAGAGAAGGTGTTGGGGAACTAATGAAGATGGCAGTAGAAAGGGGAAGAAAGGTAAGACCTGATTTAAAGATTGGTATTTGTGGAGAACATGGAGGAGATCCAAATTCTATAGAATTCTGTTATCTTATTGGTTTGGATTATGTCAGTTGTTCCCCATTTAGAGTTCCCATTGCAAGACTTGCAGCTGCTCATGCTACATTAAAACATCAAAAGCAGATGGCTTTTGTAGATAGAACTGTATAAAGAGGTGAGAGAAAAGGGGAGAAGGGAATCTTCTCCCCTTAAAGATGTTAATTCGAGAACAGATAGAAGAAAGGGAAAAATTTTTTCTTTCCCCATTTGCTACTCTAAGTATTAATTCAAAAGGAAGAATATTCCCTGAAGAAGAATGTACTATAAGAACATGCTTTCAAAGAGATAGAGATAGGATAATCCATTCTAAAGCATTTAGAAGACTAAAACATAAAACTCAAGTTTTTGTTGCCCCAGAAGGAGATCATTATAGAACAAGACTTACACATACCTTAGAAGTATCACAAATAGCAAGAACTATATCTCGAGCTCTATCTTTAAATGAAGATTTAACTGAGGCTATAGCTTTAGGGCATGATTTAGGACATACACCCTTTGGACATATGGGAGAGAAGGTATTAGACGATTTAGCAAAAGCCTATGGATTAAAGGGATTTTCTCATGCAGAACAGAGTTTAAGAGTTATCGACAAAATTGAGAGAGATGGGAAGGGATTAAACCTAACCTATGAAGTTAGAGAAGGAATTCTTCAACATACAAAGGGACAAGTAGATTTAAGATTTTGCTATGCTAAAAGAATCTCAGAAACTTTAGAAGGGGAAGTAGTTAGAATTTCTGATGTAATTGCCTATCTTAATCATGATTTAGATGATGCTTTGAGAGCAAAAATAATAAAAGAAGATGAAATTCCCTATAAAGTTATATCAATTTTAGGAAAAACCCATAGAGAAAGAATTAATACTATGGTACAAAATTTAGTATATAATAGTATAAACTCTCCTGTTTTAAAATTTGACCCTATAATTTTAGATGCGATGGAAGAACTGAGAAGATTTCTTTATGAAGTACTATATATTAATCAACAAGTTAAATCTGAAAATCAAAGAGTTGAGCTTTTATTAACAGGATTATTTGAATATTTTTATAAAAATCCCTCAAAAATACCATCTCCCTTTTCAAAGGAAGATAAAGTTGTTGGTATAATTGACTATATAGCAGGGATGACGGATAGATATGCTATAGAACTATTTGAGGAAATACATATTCCAAAACCCTGGAGGTTTTTCTAATGTCCTTCTCCTTAGAAGATTTTGTGGATGATGTTAAACAAAGGATAAATATCGTTGACATTATTGGTCGATATGTAAAACTTAAAAAATCTGGTAAAAACTTTGTGGGACTTTGTCCCTTTCACTCCGAAAGGACGCCTTCCTTTTATGTAAGTCCTGAAAAGGGATTATATCACTGTTTTGGATGTGGAGCAAGTGGAGATGTTTTCTCATTTATAATGAATTACAGAAATATATCTTTTATGAACGCTTTAGAAGAATTAGCTCAAGAAGCAGGATTAGAGCTACCCAAAATTAGTAAAAAAGAAGCTAAGGAAATAAATATCATCTTAGAGATAATTAAAGAAGTAGCAAATTTTTATTCAATTTATTTAAAAAGTAAATATGGAATTGAAGGGAGAGATTATTTGAAGAAGAGAAATATAAAGCCTCAAACTCAGGATAAATTTCTTTTGGGGCTTTCTCCCAAAAATCCTAACCTCTTATACAAATATCTTGTTAAAAAGGGATTTTTAGAGGAAGATATTCTAAAAAGCAAAGTTTTATATAAAGTTAAGGAAGAATGGAAAGATCCCTTTGCAGGAAGATTAATTTTCCCTATTATGAATTATAAAGGGAAAATAGTAGGATTTGGAGCAAGGACTCTAATTGACGAAGAGCCTAAATATATAAATTCCTCTGAAAGTGAATTTTTTAATAAAAGAGAAATTCTTTATGCTCTCTATCAAGCAAAAGAAAGGATAAAAAAAGAAAATAAAGCTTTATTAGTTGAAGGATATATGGATGCAATTTCTCTTCATCAGGAAGGAATAGATTTTGCTGTGGCATCCCTAGGTACGTCTCTTACTTCTTCTCAAGCAAAACTATTAAGAAGCTTTACTTCTTATGTTATAATTGGTTATGATCAAGATTCTGCTGGAATTCAAGCGGGGAAAAGGGCACTCTCAATCTTGGGGTTGGAAGATTTTAAAATTTCGTGGCTTTCGCTTCCTTCCTCTTTTAAAGATCCTGATGAATTTATACAAAAAATGGGAAGAGAAGATTTTCTTAAATTGATAGATGAAAGTAAAGATCCTTTAGAATATTTGATTAATCATTCATTATCTCAAGAGACTACTCTTCAGGAAAAATTAGAAAATATTTTAGAAATATTGACATCTTCAATTCTTCATAGTAAAAATATACTTGTTCAACAAGAAAAAGTTAAAAGTTTTATCCCATATATAAGTAAAAAATTAGGAGTTCCAGAAGAGGGATTACAGAGAGAGTTAAAGATTCGTATCTCTCAATGGAAAGATGGCCCAAATAGTAAAAAAATTAGAGTTAGCAAAATTTTTATATCTTCTCAATTGGAAGAAATATTGTTAGGTTTAATACTTTTAAGAGTAAATAATATGTACATTCAAAGTTTAAGTCCTGAAGATTTTAGTTTCCCCTTCTATCAAGAAGTTATAAGAAAATGGAGAGTATGGGATAAAGAGAAGGGGTTAGATGAATTTATTAATTTGTGGGAAGAGGACAAAAGAATATTTATAGAAAGAGCTATAAAAGTAGGAGAGAGACATAAAGATGAAAAGAACATTTCCTTTTTGTGGGAAGAATTTAAAAAAGAAAAAATAAAAAGACAGATAAAACAGAAAAAGGAAGAATTATCTTTGAAAGAGAGAGAAGGATTGGAAAAAGAAAAAATTGAAGAGTTAATGAAAGAAATACAGTGGTTAAAAAGTCAATTAGAAAAGGCGGTATAATTATACATGAAAGGAGATGAGTTTATGAAAAATAAAAAATATCCTGAGAAAATAACTCCTGAAGAGATTTTAATGGATTATCCTTATCCAGAAGAAAATCTCGATGAAATAGAAGATCTTCTTTCAGAACATGAATTGGTGGATGAAAGCGAGTTTAGAGATTATAGACAAGAAGAAATATCAAAGGATATTGAGGAAGAGCTTGAGATTCCTGAAGAAATCGAATTAGATGATCCAGTAAAAATGTATCTTAAAGAAATAGGTAAAATACCTTTACTTACTCCTGAAGAAGAGGTAGAACTTGCTAAAAGAGCATCAGAAGGAGATGAGGAGGCAAAAAAGAGATTAATAGAAGCAAACTTAAGACTTGTAGTTAGTGTAGCCAAAAGATATATTGGAAGAGGTCTTTTATTCTTAGATCTTATTCAAGAAGGTAATTTGGGATTGATAAAGGCAGTGGAGAAATTTGACTATCGAAAGGGCTTCAAATTTAGCACTTATGCAACTTGGTGGATAAGACAAGCTATTACAAGGGCAATTGCAGATCAAGCAAGAACTATTCGTATTCCTGTTCATATGGTAGAAACCATGAATAAAATTCATAAAATAACAAGACAATTAACTCAAGAACTTGGAAGAAAACCTACCGACGAGGAAATAGCTGAAAAAGTTGGATTACCTGTAGAGAGGGTAAGAGAAATAAGTCTTATGGGACAAGAACCCCTTTCATTGGAAATGCCTGTTGGAGAAGATGAAGATAATAGATTGGCAGATTTTGTTGAACATAAGGGCTTTAGTCCTGCAGATATTGCCGTTCAAAATTCTTTGAAGAAAGATATAAATGAGATTCTTAATGATCTTTCTGAGAGGGAAAGAGAAATTTTAAAATTAAGATTTGGACTTGTTGACAATCAACCAAGAACACTAGAAGAGGTAGGGAAATTGTTTAATGTTACTCGAGAAAGAATAAGACAAATTGAAGCGAAGGCTCTAAGGAGATTACGACATCCTAGTAGAAGTAAGAAAATAAAAGATTATTTAGAAGACTAATTTTAATTCTTTTAGGGAGGTGTTTTAAATAGAGAGAGAATATCGTGTTAATGAGAAAATAAGAGTAAAGGAAGTGAGAGTTGTAGGGGAAGATGGAAAACAGTTAGGGATTATGCCAACAGCACAGGCATTGAGAATTGCAAGGGAAAGAAATTTAGATTTAGTTGAAGTAGCTCCAAATGCTAATCCACCAGTTTGTAAGATTATGGACTATGGAAAGTTTAAATATGAACAAGCAAGGAAGGAAAAGGAAAATAAGAAAAGTCAAAAGGTAATAGAAGTCAAGGAGATAAAAATAAGACCAAATATTGAAGAACACGATTATCAAGTGAAATTAAGAAAAATAAGAGAATTTCTTGAAAAAGGTTATAAAGTAAGATTAATAATTCTTTTTAAAGGAAGACAGTTGATATATAAAGAATGGGGTGATAAACTTTTAGAAAGAATTTTAAAGGATATAGAAGATTTAGGAGGAGTAGAAAAGCAAAGTCCATTGATAGGAACTTCGATGATTATAATGCTTGCTCCCAAAAAATTTGTTAAAAAAGTAGTATTAGAGGAGGTTAAAAATGAGTAATAAACTAAAGACAAGATCTTCAGCTGCGAAGAGATTTAAAGTAACTGCAACGGGAAAAATTCTTCATAAAAAAGCGGGAATGAGACATAATTTAGGAAAAAAGAGTGGTTCTAGAAAAAGAAGGCTTGATATTCCAGGAACTATTCGAGAAAAGTGGCATGTAAAAAAAATGATTCCTTATAACTTATAAAATTAGGAGAGATGAAAGATGAGAGTTAAGGGTGGAGTTATTACAAGAAGAAGACATAAGAAAATCTTAAAATTAGCTAAAGGATATAGAGGGAGAAGAAGTAAGATCTTTAAGATTGCTAACCAATCTGTAATAAAAGCTTTATATGATGCTTATGTAGATAGGAGAAGGAAGAAAAGAGAGTTTCGACGCCTCTGGATTATAAGAATAAATGCTGCTGTAAGAGAGTTTGGTCTTTCTTATAACAATTTTATATCTAAGTTAAAAAAGCAGAATATAAAATTAAATAGAAAAATTCTTGCAGAGATTGCAGTATCCGATCCAGAGACCTTCAGGCAAATAGTAAATCAAATAATGTAATGGAGATTATTTACAGTCGTAGAAATGCAGAGATACAAGAGATATTAGAGCTTAAAGATAAAAAAAAGAGAAAGGAAAAAGGAAAGTGTATTGTTGAAGGCTGGCGATTGTTAAAGGATGCGTGGAGAAGTGGGGTTTATATACAAAAAGTTTATTTATCTAAATCCTTTTGGGAAAAAAGAAAAAAAGAAGTAGAAAGCTTTCTTTCTACTGTTTCTTATTCTATTGTTGAAGATTCTTTAATGAACAGAATTTCTTTATTAGAAACACCCCCAGGAATTTTGGGGGTGTTACCTTTATTTTTAAAACCTCGTTGGGAATTAATATTAAAGGAGAAAAATCCAATTGTAATTTATTCCGATGGAATTCAAGATCCAGGAAATTTAGGAACTCTTATGAGACTATCAGAGGGATTAAATGTTTCTGCATTAATTCTATCTGATGATACTGTAGATCCTTATAATTATAAGGTTATTAGAGCATCTTCAGGTTCCATTTTTAGACTTCCTATATGGATAGCTTCTACAAAAGAAATAATGGAATTTTTTAGAGAATTTCCTGTTATTATTGCAGATCCATATGGAGAAGAAGTTTATTTTAAATATAATTATAAAAAAGCCTTTCTCTTGATTTTGGGAAATGAAGCGTGGGGAATAAAGTTAGAGAAGTATAAAGACTTAAAACCTATAAGACTTCGAATCCCATTAAATAAAAATGTAGATTCATTGAATGTTGCTATTGCAGGATCCGCCTTTCTTTTTGAAGCCCAAAAACAAAGGTATATGGAGGAGAGATTATGAGAGAAGAAGAATATATATTGAAGATTGAACATGCAAAAGAAAGATTAAAAAAGGCAGAAGATCTTAAAGAATTAGAAGAAATAAAAAGGGAGTATTTGGGTAAAAACAGTTTCTTGGCTCAAATTTTAAGATCCTTAGGTAAGATGCCCCCAGAAGATAGGGTATATTGGGGAAAACTGGCAAATAAATGGAAGGATGAATTAGAAGCTCTTTGGGAAGAAGCAGAAAAGAGAATAAAAATTAATATTATACAAAAACGGTTAAAGGAAGAAGAAATTGATATAACGTTACCAGGAAGAAGAAAATCAATTGGAAAGCTTCATCCTCTGACTCAAGTTGTTGAAGATATAATCTCAGTTTTCAAAGAGATGGGATTTCAAGTAGTTTATGGTCCTGAATTGGAAACAGATTATTATAATTTTACTGCTTTAAACATTCCCCAAGATCATCCTGTTAGAGAATCTCATGATTCTTTTTATGTAGACAAAGAATATTTACTAAGGACTCAGACTTCTCCTGTCCAAATAAGGGTAATGGAAAAAAGAAAACCCCCTTTAAGAATTGTTGCTCCTGGAAAATGTTATAGAAGAGATTTTCCAGATGCTACCCATAGTCCCATGTTCTTTCAGATTGAGGGATTAGCAGTAGATTATGATGTTTCTTTTGCAGAATTAAAGGGAGTATTGACAATTTTTGCCCATAGACTTTTTGGAAAGGATAGAAAAGTATATTTTATCCCTAGTTATTTCCCTTTTACGGAGCCTAGTGCTGAAATGTATGTGGAGTGTGGAATTTGTAAAGGAGAAGGATGCAAAGCATGTGGTAATTCAGGAGTTTTAGAGATTTTAGGGTGTGGAATGGTCCATCCTCAAGTTTTTAGAGAAGTAGGAATTGATCCAGAAATATATACAGGTTTTGCTTTTGGTATGGGACTTGATAGAATTGCTATGCAAATTTATGGAATAGAAGATATAAGACTTTTTTATGAAAATGATCTTAGATTTTTAACTCAATTTTAAAGGGGGAATTATTTTATGTTAATCTCATATAGATGGCTTACAGATTATCTAGAACCAATAGAACCTGATAATATTATTAAAGCGTTAAGAAGTCTAGGTCTTTATGCGTCTTATCAGTATCAAAATGGAAAATTGAGAATTGGAGATTCATGGTCTGAAGTTGTAATTGGGGAAGTAAAGGAATTAGAACATCATCCATCAAGAAAAGAACTTTTTTTATGTAAAGTTTATAATGGTAAAGAGATGTTGAGCATTGTTACAGGAGCAAAAAATTTATATGTAGGAGCAAAGGTTCCTATTGCTCCTATAGGAGCAAAGATTAAAGGGGAAGAAATAACACTAAAATATTTTGATGAAATTCCTTCCTACGGTATGTTATGTTCTGAGTGGGAATTAGAAATCTCTAATGATGCTGAAGGAATAATGATTCTACCAAAGGAATATGAGATTGGGAGGAAATTAAAGGAATATTTAGGAGATGGTGATTTCCTAATAGAAGTAGAAATTCCTTCTAATAGAGGAGATTGTTTAAGCTATTTAGGTATTGCAAGGGAATTATCTGCATATTTTAACATTCCTTTAAAAAGTCCATCGATAGAAATAAAAGAAGATGGTGATTTTATAGAAGATTTTGTGAAAGGAGAAATTTGGGATTTTGATTTATGTCCCAGATTTACCCTTAGACTTATTAAAGATATTAAAGTAGAAAAATCTCCTTTGTGGCTAAGATGGAGATTAGAGAGAGTAGGAGTAAGATCTATAAACAATATCGTAGATATAACAAACTTCATTATGCTTGAAACAGGCCAACCTCTTCATGCCTATGATTTTGATCTGATAGAAGGAAGAAAATTAATCGCAAGAAGAGCAAGATCAGGAGAAAGAATTATGTTAATAAATGGGGAAGAAAAGATTCTAGATGAGAAGATATTGGTTATTGCAGATGCAGAAAAGCCCGTAGGAATCGGAGGAATTATGGGAGGAAAGGAAACAGAAATTTCTGAAAATACAAGAAATGTTTTATTAGAATCTGCTAATTTCAACCCAATAAATATAAGAAGAAGTGCCAGAAGACTAGGATTAAGAACAGAAGCATCATTAAGATTTGAAAGGGGAGTGGATATACTTCAAACTCCGAAGATTTTGGATAGGGCAGGACAGCTTATAAAAGATATTGGAGGCGGAAAATTAATTAGTGGAAAAATAGATATACATAAAGAACTTCCAAAAGAGAACAAATTTTTTCTAAGACCTTTGCGAGTAAATAAAATTTTAGGAACAGAATTGAAAGAAGAAGAAATAGTTAATCAACTTTTAAAAATTGGATTCCAAGTAATCTCCCACAATCCAATCTTAGAAGTAAAAGTTCCCTCTTATCGACAGGATATAAAAGAAGAGATAGACTTAATAGAAGAAATTGCAAGATTTTTTGGCTATGATAATATTCCTACCTTACCACTACAGAAGGGAATAATTGTAGAACCTCCCTTAGAAGAGGAGTTAATTGAAAAAAAGATTAAGAATATTTTAACCCCTCTTGGTTTAACAGAAGTAATTAATTATAGTTTTTTATCTCTTAAGGACCTTGAAAACTCAGGGATTTTAGATGTAGAGGCTTTTAAAAATTATATATCTTTATTAAATCCATTAAGCGAAGAAAATAGTATTTTAAGAACTTCTTTACTTCCAGGTCTTCTAAAGGTTGCTCAAACAAACTTAAATAAACAAAAAAAAGATATATTTATATTTGAAATTGGTAAAATCTTTTTAAAAGAAAATAACAATTATAAAGAAGAAAAGCATTTAGGAGTTCTTCTTTCTGGAGAATGGTTTGTTTCAACATGGAATATCTCTTCAAATATCTTAAAAGTAGACTTCTATGATCTAAAGGGTATTTTTGAGAATCTTTTTGAGGAAATATGGGGAATAGAATTGAATTTAGATAAAAGCGATTTACCATTTTTGCATCCTGCAAGACAAGGAATAATATTGTTAAATGATAAAGTTGTGGGATTTTTAGGAGAAATAAATCCTCTTATTAGCCAAAATTATGATATAAGGGAAAGAATATATTATGGAGAGCTAAATTTAGATGCTCTCCTTAAAATAAAGGAAAAACCAAAATTTAAGCCATTACCTTTATATCCTGGAGTAAAGAGGGATTTAGCTCTTTTAGTCCCTGAAAAAATGCCAACGAAGAAAGTAGAAGAATTAATTAAAGAAGCTTCAGGAGAACTACTCTATTCCATAAAGCTTTTTGATGTATATCAAGGTGAAAAGATTGAAAAGGGATATAAGAGCTTGGCCTTTTCTCTCTTCTTCCTTTCTTTAGATCATACCTTAACAGATGAAGAAGTAGATTCACTAATTGAGAAAATACTTCTAAAACTTAGAGAAATTGGAGTATTTTTAAGGGTGAAATGACTAAAGCATTAAAAATATTAGAATGGGAGAAGATAATAAATGAAATTTTAAAATATGCCGAAACCTCTCTTGGGAAGGAGAAAATTCTTTCCCTTATCCCAACAAATGAATATTTTCTAATTGAAAAATGGTATCAGGAAAATAAGGAAGCTTTTAGGACTATTCATGAATTAGGATTTCCTTCTTTTTCAGGTATTAAAGATATAACTAAGTATTTAGAAAAGGGTAAAATTGGAGGAATAATTTTCCCAGAGGAATTTGAAGATATTGAATCTACTTTAGAAGCTTGGAAAAGATTAAGAGATTACCAGGAGAAAGCTAAAAATATAGCTAAAAATCTATGGGGAAAGAGTATACATGTTCTTTCTCCTCTCTTATTAGAGATAAGAAGGTGCATTCAGAATGGAGAGGTTTTAGATAATGCTTCTCCTGAATTAAAAAGTATAAGAAATAAAATATTTAAGACTCATCAAAAAATTAAAGAGACTGCAGAACATTTTCTCCAAAAAGAATGGAAGAACTTTCTTCAGGACTCTATAGTTACTATAAGACATGGAAGGTATGTTCTACCAGTTAGACAAGAGTTTAGGAATCGACTTAATGGAATTGTGCATGATCAATCTGCATCTGGACTAACTTTTTATATTGAGCCATTACCTTTAGTAGAACTTAATAATCAATTAAATATTTTA
Source organism: uncultured bacterium (assembly GCA_938034905.1). GTDB lineage: Bacteria > Dictyoglomota > Dictyoglomia > Dictyoglomales > Dictyoglomaceae > NZ13-RE01. The sequence goes on from CALHLF010000024.1 coordinate 21,397, forward strand.
GAATTAGAAGAGAAAAAAGAAATAGAGAGAATTTTAAGAAGACTTACTGATTTTGTAATTTCCCATGAAAAAGAAATATTGGAAAATTTAGAGAATACTTCATATTTAGATTTTGTGTATGCAAAACTTCGTTGGGCTGAAAAATATAAATGTATCTTACCTGAGATAGAAAGAAAACCAGTAATTATATTAAGAGATGCAAGACATCCCTTTTTAGGAGAAAGAGCTATCCCAATCACCTTAGAAGTAGGGAGAAGATTTAACACCTTAGTAATTACAGGCCCAAATACAGGAGGAAAGACTGTTACATTAAAAACTATAGGACTTTTTATTCTTTTAAATCAAGCTGGAATTCCTATCCCTGCAAAGGATGGAACTTTGTTGGGAATATTTGACAGGATTTTTCTAGATATAGGAGATGAACAAAGTATTGAGCAGAACTTAAGTACCTTCTCTTCGCATCTTACAAATATCATTGAGATGGTAAATTACTTAGAAAATAATTCTAAGAAGGAAAATATTTTAATTTTATTAGATGAGCTTGGAGCAGGAACTGATCCTCAGGAAGGATCAGCCCTTGCTTTATCCCTTCTTGAGTACTTCCACTCTAAGGGTACAATAAATGTTATAGCAACTCATTATCCTCAGTTAAAAATAGTTGCAAGCAAATATGATGGGATGGAAAATGCATCAATGGATTTTGATGAAGAAACTTTGAAACCTTTATACAAGATCAATTTAGGAATTCCAGGCAAAAGTAATGCATTGAAGATTGCAAAAAAATTAGGATTGTCTCAAAAAATAATAGAGAGAGCATATAATTTTCTCTCATCTCATGAAATAAAGATTGAGGAACTAATTGGAGAACTTCAAAAGGAGAAACAAAAGCTTCAAAAGGAATATGAAGAACTAAGTAAAATAAGAAAAGAATTAGAAATGGAAAAAAAATATTTAGAAGAAGAGAAAAAGAAGCTCATAGAAGAAAAAGAACTTTTAAAAAATAAAGAGATTAATAAATTATTGAAGGAACTTAATGAATTAGAGGAAAGGGTTAGGGAAATTATAAGAAAACTTCAAGAAGAATCTATATCTATGCAAACTGCCCAAAAAATTCAAAGGGAAATTAGAGAATTATCTTTACAAATTATAGAAAAGAAGAAAGATGAAAGAGAAGTATATATCCCTAATCTTGGAGAGAAAGTTAAAATAAAAGACTCTAATAAAGAAGGGATTGTGTTGGATAAAGATGAAGAAAAGGGAATTGCATTGGTCCAATTAGGAGTATTAAGATTAAATATACCATTTAAAAATTTGGAGAAGGCAACTGAGGAAAAGGATATTATTATTCCAAGTTTTGTTAAAGTAGAGAAGAAAAAATATGTTCCTATGGAGATTAGTATTAGGCAACTCACTGTGGAAGAAGGGTTAGAAGTATTAAAAAAATATTTGGAGGATGCTTTTTTAGCTGGTCTTCCTCGAATTAGAATTATTCATGGGAAGGGCACTGGAAAATTAAAGAAGGCAGTCCATGAGTATTTATCTACTGTTAATTATGTTAAAGAATTTTATACTGCATCTCCTATAGAAGGAGGTGAAGGGGCTACCATCGTTATTTTAGAAAAGCCCTCCTAATTGAAAATTATAAATAAATATTTTCTAAAAAGTTTTATTCCTGTTTTTATATTTGGAATTTTTTTATTTACCTCTATTCTTATTGTCTCACCTCTTTTTGAGATTATGGATCTTATAATAAGTAGATCTATGGAATTGGGAATTGCTTTAAAAATTTTTGTTTTGAAAATTCCTCCTTACCTTACTTATACCTTTCCTATGGCAATTTTCTTAGCAGTTATCTATATAATGGGCCAATTTATTGAAAGAG
>CALHLF010000025.1 GCA_938034905.1 uncultured bacterium
GAGCTCATAATATTAGGCATAAAATAGAGATAAGATTGGATAATGGGGAAGAGTTTTGTTCAGGAAGTGAGAGGAAATTGCAGGATTGGAATAGAATTCTAAGTCTTTTAGATGTAGAGCTAAAGCCAATTCCAAAAGGAGCAAAACATTTGATGGGAATAATTGAGAATTCTCATAGACAAGATGATGAATATTTCTTAGGAATCCATGGGGAAAGATGTAGAAATGAGAAGGATTTTTTAGAGAAAGCACAAAGATGGCAAGATACATGGAATTTGGCAAAACCAAGCTTTGGAATAGGCATGAATGGCAAAACTCCTTATGAAAAGTTAATTTCAACAAATTTTCTTGTTCATCCTCATATATTTGAGTTCCCTGTTATACTTATGGAGGATCTCCTTACCTATTATGGCTTATTCACTAAGAACTTATCTTTATTTCTTAAGGGTGGTACCTATGTCCATACCAAGTGCCTTTTAATCTTTTTTTAGAGAAAAAATAATATACTATTCTTCTTTGGGTTTTATAATTGTTTCTTGAGAAGACAAGTTTTTCCCTTCGTAAGGGAATAAAGGATAACCTCTTTCTAAATCTTCAATCAATTCCTTAGGACTTTGATATCTATCTTCTGGAAATCTTGCAGTCATCTTTTTAACAATTTTAGCCAACCCATCAGGAATTTCAGGCTTAAGAGATCTGGGATCAGGAAGTTCCTCCTGCAGCTTCTTAAACATTACAGAAATAGTAGTATCTTCAGAATAAGGGAGAAATCCAGTAAGTAATTCAAAAAAGACTACTCCTAAGGAGTAAATATCAGATCTTATATCAACTTTTGACCCCTCTGCTTGTTCAGGTGAAGCATATTGAGGAGTTCCCATAAAAATTCCTGTTTGAGTAATTGTTGAAAGACTACCTAAATGGGCTATACCAAAATCCATTAATTTAACTTTTCCATCAGAAGTTATCATTATATTCTGGGGTTTTATATCCCTATGGACAATTTTCTTCGAGTTTGCGTGATCTAAAGCCTCAGCAACTTTAATTATTATCTCTTTTGCATAAAGAGGTGGTAAAGCTCCTTTTTCCTCAATTATCTTTTTTAAATTCTTTCCTGAAACATATTCCATAACAATAAAATAATAATTTTCCTCTTTTCCTTGATCTAAAACCCTAACAATATTAGGATGATTTAAAATAGTAGAAGCTTTTGATTCTCTTAAAAATCTTTCCACTGTTTGAGAATCTTCAGAATATTGGGGGTGCAAAATTTTTACCGCTACATTGTCTTTGGTATGTAAATCTTTTGCTAAATATACTGTTGCCATTCCTCCTGCTCCGATTTTCCTAATAAGCTTATATCTTTTCTTTATAATTAGTCCTTCTAAGCTTTCCCTCGGTAGGATATTTTGGTACACAACATTTCCAATAAAACCTAAAACTATAGAAAAAATTGGAAAAGTAAAAGGTAAAATAATATTCCTTTCAACAAAGAAGTATATGCTTATAATAAAATAAATACCTATTCCTAAAAAGGTGATAATTAAATTGATTAGCAATTTTTTTCCTTGTATAAAGCCTGCTATAAAGATAGCTAAAAAAGAAATAATTAAACTAAACCAAAAGGGAAGAGGAATTAAATAATTCTTATTTAAAAGATTACTCAAGATATTTGCATGAACCTCAACACCAGGCATATTACCAAGAGAAATTCTTCCCCATCGCTTATATCCAGTAAAAGGAACCATATAGGAATCTTTAAGTAATTCTGAAACTGCTCCAATAAATACAATTTTATTTTTTAGCATACTAATATCTATCTCTTTATTTATAACACCATAGTAGGAAAGTATATTTATATTAAAGGATCCACCTGAAAAATTAATATAAAATTCTGAAGGAAAGATCTTCAAAAGAGATGGGATAGAGATATTTTTTATGTAAGAATAAGCATATAAAGCTAAGGAATAATATTTATTCTTATTCAAATCTTCAAAATACAACTTTCCCCTTCTAACTACCTTATCTTTGTCTAATATCAGATTACTTATTCCATTATAAAGAGCAGAATTTTTTAGAATAGGAACAGACTCTCTCAAATTAAATAATACAATGTTAAGTTTGGGATCCGACGAAGAAGAAAGGTAACTTGCTAAGATTACATTATTTAGGTCTTTTATCTTCTTAGCAAGAATTTGATCTTCTTTTGATCTAATATCAAATACTATATCAAATATAATCAATTTAGGCTTTTGCTCTCTTATTATATCTAAGAGCTTTCCATGAATTGATCTGGCCCATGGCCAATTTCCTATTTCAGATAGAGAATCATCATCAATTCCAATAATTACTATATCCTTAGGAGAAGGTCTTTCTCCTCTTATTTGAAATCTCCAATCAATACTTCTATTTTCAAAAAGGGAAAAGATATCAAAAATATTTAATATTAATAAGATGATAAAGGAAATTGACAAAATCAAAAATTTTAGTAAAAATCTATTTTTAAATTTATTCATGTTAAATATAATCTCCTAAAACCTTTATCCTTAGCTAATTTTACAGCTTTTCTATATTCTTCCCAAGTAATACTTCTACTAATTTCTGGATATTCAAAAGCTTTAAAAAGGGGACGATACTGATCCATTATATTAAGAAAAACATTAGAAGAAATTTCTTCTTTTAAAAAATCTAACCATTCATTTAAGCCAGAAAGATTATTAGGTAAAAGAAGATGTCTCACGAGAAGACCTCTTTCTGCAATTCCATTTTCATTTACAATTAAATCTCCAACTTGTCTTTGCATCTCTTTTAATGCTACCTTTGCCACATCAGGATAATCCTCTGCATTTGCCAGTTTTTTTGCAACTTCTCTTGAGAAGAACTTTATATCTGGCATATAAATATCTACCACTCCTTCTAAAATTTTTAGGGTCTCAATATTTTCATAACCACTGGTGTTATATACTAAAGGTATATTTAGTCCTTCCCCAATTGCTATCTTTAAGCTTGCTAAAATTTGTGGCACAAAATGTGTTGGTGTAACTAAATTTATATTATTACATCCCAGTCTTTGTAAGTATATCATGATTTTAGCTAATTTCTCAATAGATATAATTTCTCCTATTCCAAAATGGCTTATAGTATAATTTTGACAAAATATACACCCAAGATTACAATTGGTAAAAAATATCGTTCCAGAACCAGTCTTTCCTACTAAAACTTTTTCTTCTCCAAAATGAGGAAAAAAATCTGAAACAACAGGTTCTATTCCCGATCTACAATATCCCTTTTCTCCTTTTACTCTATTTACCCCGCAATTTCTTGGACAGAGATTGCAAGACTCAAGTTTCTTATAAGCCTTTTTAATCTTTATATCTAGTTCCCCTTTGTTATAAGTTTCTAAATATATTGGTTTCATAGAGATCTTATAAATCTCCTTATATAAAATTTTACTCCCAATTCTAAAGCTCTTTTCTCACATAAAGTCTTATCAACTTCTGGTAGATCCACAATAGTCACCTGGACATTTTTAATAGACTTATTTGCCAGTTTTATGAAATCTAATATTTCTTCATATATATTCTTAAAAACAGGCCTGCATATTCTGTTATATTTTTCTGGATCCTCTGCATTAAGACTTATAGATATTGAATCAATCAAGCCTTCTAATTCCAAAAGAATATTCCTTTGATGAAACACATTTCCATGACCATTAGTATCTATGCGAAGATTGATAGAGGGATCATAGGTTTTAATAAATTCTGAGATATTTTTTACAACATTTATTCGCAATAAAGGCTCTCCAAATCCACAGAAAACAATTTCTCTATATTTTTTTAAGGGAAAATAATTTCTAAGTTCTTCTATAATTTCTTTAGAGGTAGGCTCTCTTTCGAGCCATAACTTCTTTCCTCCGACCCCATTAGAGAAATTTCTAATGCAAAATACACATCGATTTGTACACCGATTAGTTATATTAAGATAAAGATTATCACCTAATATGTAAACTGTACTCACTCTTTTATAATCTTTGGAAAAATTTTTTTTATATTTTTTTGAATTCTTACTTCTAACTCTTCCAAAGAAATATTTTTAATCTCTGCTAACTTTTGAGCAATCTCTATAAGATTAGAGGGCTCATTAACTTTTCCCCTTTGAGATTGAGGAGAAAGATAAGGAGAATCAGTTTCTATAACAATAAAATCTAAGGGAATTTTTGAGACGAGTTCCCTTAGTCTATGAGCATTGGGATATGTTATGGGACCTGAGAAAGAAAGAAGAAATCCCCAATCTACCAATATCTTTGCAATCTCATAACTTCCTGAGAAACTATGCATTACTCCCTTAACTTCCCAAACTTTTTCTTCTTTTAAAATTTTTATCAAATCCTGATAAGCATCTCTACAATGAATAATTAAAGGAAGATTATATTTTTTTGCAAGATTTATTCCTTCTCTAAATATTTCTATCTGTTTTTCTTTTGGGGAGTATTGTTTATAATAGTCTAATCCTATTTCTCCAATAGCAATAGTTTTTGAAGTTATAAGACTTTCCCAAGGAAAATCCTTATAATTTATAGAATCTGCATCATGGGGGTGAATTCCTATAGAAGCAAAGATATCATCTTCTAATAAAGAAATTTCTACTGCAGTTTTACTTGATTCAAAATCAAATCCTACAACAATTAATTCTTTTACACCAACCTTCCTTGCTTTTTTGTATATCTCTCTCCAGTTTTCGTATAAAGGATCATGATTTAAATGAGTATGTAAATCTATCCACATATTCCTATATTCTCAGGGCTATGCCTCCACCCTCGACTTAAACCTTCCGGATAGTAGAGGACTGGTGAGCTCCAATCAGGATTTCTGCAGCACATGAGAGAAACTTCTTACCGTTGCTTCCTTTCGGACCTGGCGGGGTTTGAAGCTCTCCCATTGCACAGATCCTGATCTTCATTGCTCCCATATTCCTCCCTATTCCACAAGGTTAAGCCTCAGATGGCCTTTCGGTCCTGCTATAGCGGATTGCAGGTACAGGGCACCGCTAGCTCCCCACCTGAGCATAGCCCTGAGTTTATTCTTGTAGTCTTATTAAGACAAAGATAAAACTTAAAAATTGGCCAACGAAAGCCCAAATTAATATAAATATTATAAGTTTAGCAATTATTGCCCCTATACTTTTTTCACTTTTAAATAATACAGAAAAATTAAGCTCTTTAACAACAACATAAGCTCCTAAAAAACCTAGTACAAAGCTTAAAATTATACTTCCCGTACTTAATATATTTCTTATCTCCATCTTGAAACACTTTTTATTATATAAAAATGGCGGAGAGGGTGGGATTCGAACCCACGAGACCACTTTCGTGGTCTACTCGCTCTCCAGGCGAGCGCCTTCGTCCACTCAGCCACCTCTCCTAACTTTTATTTTACCATAAATTCTTAAGCTTGAAAAATCTCTTAATATTTTAAAAAAAGATTTCAATAATTGAGAGCATTCAGATTCTAAAATCCCACCTTTTATTTCCATAGAATGATTAAGATAAATTAATTCATAGAATTTTTCTTTTGGATCATAAGCACCAAAAATCAATCTCTTTATTCTTGCTTGAACCAATGCTCCAAAACACATAAGGCAGGGTTGCAATGTAACATATAGAGAACACCCTTCTAACCTCCAGGTATTTAACTTTTTACAAGCTTTTCTTATTACTACAATCTCAGCATGTGCAGAAGGATCCTTCTTTTTTTCTTTAATATTGTAACCCCTTGCTAAGATATTTCCCTTTTCATCCACTAAAATAGCTCCTACAGGAACTTCTCCTTTTCTTAAAGCCTTTTTAGCCTCCTTTATTGCTTCTTTCATATAAAACTCGTCTATTTTAAAGAATCTTTTATCCATTGTAAGTAATTGGGATCTCCTAAGTTTATGGGAATTGCTATTATTTCTGGTAATTTATAACTATGCTTTTCTTTTATTTTTCTAACTAAAATAGGAAACTTTTCCTCAGAAGTTTTCAAAAATAAAATGCATTCTTCTGTCTCTTCTTTATCGTTATTCCAAAAAAACAAAGACTTCACATTTGAGACAATGTTACCGCAAGCAATTAGTTTTTCATCAAGAAGAAAATTTATGATTCCTTTTGCTTCTTCCTCATTCTTTACTGTTGAAATTACTAATATCATAATTTTTCACCCCCTTATAAATTTTTCTAAAATCTCCTTCAAAATTAATTCTGGTTCAGAAGAAGCTATGTAATCTGCTATCTCTTTTACTTTAAAGGAGCTATTAGGTAAGGCAACTCCTAAACCTGATTTTTTTAACATATCTATATCATTATCATAATCTCCAATAGCAATAACCTCCTCAGGATCAATACCTAAGAAATCTAACATCCATAACATAGCATTTCCTTTAGAGCATCCCTTTGGTAAAATCTCTAAAAATTTCTCTCCTGAGGAAATAATCTCGACCTTTTCTTTATAGTAGCCTTCTAACAAATTTTTTAATTCCTTTAACAGATCTTCTCTGACTTCAATAAAAATTTTTATTACACTATCTTTTATAATTTCTTTAATAATTTCAATTTTCTCTAATTCCCATAATTCATCTTTCCAATAAACGCTTAGGGAGATTTTTAAATCAATACTCTTTAAAAAATTAAGAATTTCTTTAAATATATTTAGATCTAAAAATTTCCTATATAACCATATATTGTTATGAAGATCATAAATACCTGCTCCATTATACAAAATTACAGGAAGACTGATTTTTAATTCATCTATAAAAGGTTTTATAGATTGCAATCTCCTTCCTGTTGCTAAGGTAATATCAACTCCATTTCTTCTAATCTCCTCTAAAGCATTAAGATTTTTTTCCGAAATCTTTAAATCTTTTCCTACTAAACTTCCATCAAAATCACTAATAATCAATTTATATTTTCTCATAATAAAAGTTCTCTAACTTGATTTATTATTAAAGGTCTATATGAAAATATTTCTAAAATCTCTTCTCCTCTTATCAGACTTCCATCAACTACCTTTGTTAAAGCATTTATGTTAAACTTCTCTTCTTCTATTCTTAATTCCAGTAGATATTCTTTAAGATTTAATTCCTTTATTTTTTCCCCTCTTCTCACAAGAATATTAAAAGAATCTTTAGAATAAAAAATGTTTAGATCCTCAAAAAGTAAATTTGAAGATTGATGAAAAATTTCAAGTTCGTATTTTATATATTTTACATCTATAGAATTCTTTAGATTTTTTAAAAAATAACATTCATAAAATTGAACGTCTGAAGTTAACTGCTTATTCCACTCTTTCATAATAAAATCTTCGGGAAGCTTTTCTTTAAGCGTCAGGTCCAACCATTCCCTTTTACTTTCTACACCTATAGGAACAGGAATTGAAAAGGAAATAAGAGGCATGGGATTGAATCCCTGAGAATAAAGGACAGGAATTTGGGTTCTTATCAGAGCCCTTATAATAAATTTTGTAAAATCCCTAAAACTTATATACTTTAGATTCCCTTTTTTATAATAACAAAGGCGATAAACATACTTATTCATAATGAACTATTCCACAAAATTCACAATATCGATTCCACTCACAAGGAGGAGTTTCCTCCTCTCTATATGCCTTTTCTCTTTCTCTTTTTAAAAATTCCTTAGAGACACCCGTCAATATATGATCCCAAGGCAGAATACTATCTAAATCCTTTTCTTTTAAATATTCCTCTGGATGGATCTTACACTCTTTAAAGGCTTCTTCCCAAATAAAGAAATTTAAATAATCCTTCCATCCTTCTAATCTACTTCCTTTCTTCCAAGCAGAGTATAAAACTTTTGATAGTTTTCTATCTCCTCTCGAAAATATTGCTTCTAATAAGCTCATGTCGTAATTATGGAAATCTATTATAAAGGGTCCCTTTCTTAATCTTCTCAGAATATATTCCTTTCTTTTTTCTATAATTTCCCTTGCTTCAAATCTTTCCCATTGAAAGGGGGTGTGAGGTTTAGGAATAAATATGGAGAACCCAAGATGAAGAAAAATTCCTTTATTTTGATTCTTTATTTTTAGAATTAATTCAACCAACTCCTCGATATCTTTATCTTCTTCTGTAGGAAGTCCTAACATAAAATAAAGTTTTATTTTTTTCCATCCCATTTCATAGGCGTTTTTAATAGTATTGAGAAAATCTTCAGTTTTTAATCCCTTATTAATTATCTTACGTAACCTCTCTGTTCCTGCTTCTATTGCAAAAGTCAAACCTGCTCTTCTTACACTTTGCAATTTTTCTGATAGTTCTAAAGAAAATTTGTCCGCTCTTAAGGATGGGAGAGAGAAACTTAGATACTTCTCTGAAAATTCTTTATTCAATTCCTGAATTAAGTATTCTATATAGGGATAATCATTACTACTTAAAGAAAGTAAACTAATTTCTTCATATCCAGTATTTCTAAAAATTTCTTTAACAAGTTCTTTAATTTTTTCAGGAGTTCTTATCCTTTTAGGTCTATAAATATATCCGGCAAAACAAAATCTACAATTTCTTTGACATCCTCGCATTATTTCAATAATTCCTCTATCATGGACAATAGAATGAAGAGGCACTAAAGGTTTTATTGGAAAATATGCTTCATTTAGATCCTTTACTATTCTCCTATTAATTTTTTCAGGAGCCCAAGAGTATTTTGGTTTTAAGGAAATATCCTCATAAAGATTTGGAATATAGATCCCTTCTATTTTAACCCATCTTTTATACAAATCTATTTTTGATCCTTTATTTTCTTTCCAATCTAAATAAGTATCTACTAATTCGTCAATAGCTTCTTCTACCTCTCCAATAAAGAAAACGTCTATAAAAGGAGCTAAGGGTTCTGGATTTAATACTGAAGGACCACCTGCGATAATTATAGGATCAGCATCCTTTCTCTGATTACTGAAAATAGGTATACCTGCAAGATCTAAAATATTTAAAACCTCAGAATAATTAAGTTCGTAGGAAATGCTAAAACCAATCCAATCAAACTTAAATAAGGGAAGTCTGCTTTCAAGAGTAAATATAGGGATTTTATAATATCTGAGAAGTCTTTCCATATCTAAGTCTGGAGCAAAAACTCTTTCACAAAGGGTATCTTCCCTTTTATTTAATAGATGATAAACAATATGAAATCCAAGATTGGACATTCCAATCTCATAAAGATCTGGAAAAGCTAAAGCAACATGTAGTTTAACTTCATTCCAGTCTTTCTTTATTACGTTGAATTCTTCTCCAATATATCTTCCTGGGTTTCTAATTTCCCTTAGAATTTCATCAATCTTATTCATGACCAATCCTATCACTTCTTAAAGAAATATTTATTAAAAATCCCAACATCATAAGGTTTGTAATTAAAGAAGTCCTTGCAAAACTTACAAAAGGTAAGGGAACACCTACTACAGGCAATAACCCTAAGACCATACCTATATTTATAAAGGTTTGGATTAGCCAGCTAAAGAGAATTCCTCCTGATATCATCTTTCCAAAATCATCATTTACATTAACATAAATTTTCCAAGAGTAAAAGAAAAGTAAATAATATATTAATAATAAAAATATTCCTCCAATAAATCCAAATTCTTCACATATTACAGTGAAAATAAAATCTGTATGTTGCTCGGGAATAAGATTAAGATGGGTTTGATGTCCACCTAACCAACCCTTTCCTATTATCTTTCCAGAGCCTATAGCTATTAACCCTTGTAAAACTTGATATCCGCTACCTAAAGGATCTTTATAAGGATTTAGAAAAGTGATTATTCTTTGCTGTTGATATGGTTTTAATAGAAACCAAAAAAAGGGAAATAAAATAGAAGAAGCTGTAAGAGTCTTAATTATATATCTCTTCGGTATTCCTGATATTATAAATAAAAATAACCCTGTTAAACTTATAATTATTGCGGTTCCAAGATCAGGTTGTAGAAATATTGCTAATACTATCAAAAGTAAAAGAAATGAAGAAACAAAGAAATGTATAAGCCCTAATTCCTCTTTCTTCTTTTCTTCACAAAAATATCCTGCGAGGGATAAAATTATAAATAATTTAGATAATTCTGAGGGTTGAAAGGAAAAACCTACGATTGAATACCATCTTTGAGCTCCCAATGCTTCTCTTCCTAAGAAAAATACCCCAATAAGTAAGATTAAGTTTATTAAATAAACAAAAAACCATAACCTCTCAAATACTCTATAGTGAAAGCTTAAAATTAAAAAAAATAAAACTAATCCCAATACAAAGGCAGAAACTTGTCTTTCTACAAAAAGAAAAGGTGATACATTCTTTCCCAAAAGCTTACTTACTGTTGCAGCATATATAGCAAGAAGTCCTATAATAATTAAAATAAAAACCAGTAAAATTAACTTTAATTCCTTATTTTTCATCATCTATTTTCCAAAAAATTAGGCCTGAAATAGGCTTTGGATAAAAATATGTAGATTTTTGAGGAAGTCTTTCCCCCTTTATGGCGAGAGTATATATTATCTCTAATGGGATAGCAGGAAGAATAAAAGCAGAACGAAAATCCTCATTTTTAATAAGTTCTTTTACTTCTTTTAGATCATGAGAAAATCTAATAAGATTTTTCTCTTGAAGCTCCCCTTCTTTTTTCTTTAAAATATTCTCCCAAACCCCCTTTTGTAAAATAGTAGTAGGAAGAACCCACCAAATATTTGATTTTTCATTTTTAGAAGATAAATATTTGATCTTAGGAAAAAGTTTATATAATTTTTTCCCATCATAGTAATAAATAAAGGGATTAGAAGGATTGAATAAAAGCTCTAAATTTTCGTGAAATTCTTCTTCTATAATTTCAAAAAACTCCTCTAAATCCCATAAGGAAATATTAATGTTCTTTTTTAATACTCTATGAGTTGGTAAAACCTTAACTCCAGGATCGTAAAGATCTGTTAGTAAAATAAATACATATGAAAATTTACTTTCCTTTTTTTCTTGATAATAACTCCATGATGCTTCATATCTATGATGTCCATCTGCAATTAAGATTTTTTTTGTTTTAAAGAACTCTTTTATATTATTTTCTAAAGAAGAGGGAATTTTCCATAATATATGTTCTCTTTTATCCCATGTTTTCACATGCAATAATGCTCTTTTTTCATCTAATTTTCTACATAAGTTTGCCATATATCCTTCTTTATCCTCATATATACCCCAAATAGGCTCAAAATTTGCATTACAATGTCTTAAGACTTCTAATCTATCCATTTTAGGAGCAAAAAAGGTCTGTTCATGGGGAAGAATATCTTCCTCCCCTAAAGGTTGAATTTTTATTATACATAAAAGTCCCCAACTTACTTCTTTTCTCTCATACCACGAAAATTTTTGTTTATAAATATAAAAAGACTTTTCTTCTTTTATTAAAATTTTATTATTGATCCAATCTGTTAGTGATTTATTAATCTCTTTATAATCAATAGGTATTTTCTCTCCTAAGGTTAAGCGAACAAAATTATAAGGATGAGATTCTAAAAATTTCATTCTTTCTTCCTCTGAAATAATATCATAAGGAAGACATAAAACTTTTTCTAATGGGATATTATCGTTATATCTAAATCCAGAAAAGGGTAAAACTTCAAGCATCTCTTTCTCCTTCCTTTCTTTTTGGAATGAATATTTTAAAGATTGTTCCCTGATTCACTTTGCTTTCCACCTCTATCCTCCACTTATGTTTTTCTACTAACTTTTTTACAATAGATAATCCTAAACCACTACTAAATCCATCTTCGCTACTTCTTGCTCTATCTACTCTATAAAATCTATCAAAAATATAAGGCAAATCTTTCTCTGATATTCCTATACCTGTATCTCTTAATAAGATAATTATTTCTTCTGAACTCTCTATTGCTGAGACTTCAATTTTCCCTTTCTCTGGAGTATATTTTACAGCATTTTCAAGAAGATTAAAAAGAATAGTCTCTAAATGTTGAGGATCTGCTTTTAAAATTAAAGATGAAGAAATATTTAAATTCAATTTTAAATTTTTCTTTTTTATAAGAGGATTTAGACTGTCTAAAACCCTTTCGACAATATCAATAAGAAGTATATCTTGAATATTTACTTCTACCACACCAGCTTCTAAACGGGAAAGATTTAAAAGATTGTTTACCAACTTACTCATTCTTTCAATTTCTCTTCTAAGATGGGGAAAAAATTCTTTATGTATTTCTTCAGAATTAATCTTTCTTTCAGAGAAGAGATCTAAAAGAATTTGCATTGATGTAAGAGGAGTTCTTAATTCATGAGATGCGTTAGCTATAAAATCTCTATAATTCTCTTCAAGTTTTTCATATATACTTTTATCGTTTATTATAAAAAGAACTTCTTTATTTTTAGTAAGGTATAAGGAAGTAATTTCTAATAATTTTTTCTCTTTACCCCAGAAATAAATAGAAGTCAAATAATTTTTCTTTTCATTAATGGTCTTTTTAAAAAGCATATCAATTTCGTAATCAGGGAGTACTTCAAAAAGTTTATTATTAATTTCATTAGACTTTAACTCCAATAAATTTTTAGCATATAAATTCAGATATTTTATATATCCCTTCTCATCGACTATTAATATTCCTATAGAAACATTCTCACTTAATGCTTCCCATCTTTCTTTATAATTCTCTATATTAGGTCCCCCCTTGAAATTTATAGCCTAAATTTCTAACAGTTATTATATATTGAGGATGGCTCGGATTTTCTTCAATTTTTTCTCTTAACCATCTTATATAAACATCTACTGTTCTTGGCTCACCCCAAAAATTTTCTCCCCAAATGTGTTTTATTATATTTTCTCTTGTTAATACAATGCCAGGAGATAACAGAAACAATTTGAGGATCTCAAATTCTCTATAGGAAAGATTCACTTCTCTTCCTTTAACTTTTACTATTCTTCTATTTAAATCCATTTCAAAGGGAGGAATTGTTATTTTTTTGTCCTTTACAAAATTAGACTGAGCTCTTCTCAGAACCGCTTCAATTCTTGCTAATAATTCTTTCGCCCCAAAAGGTTTTGTTATGTAATCATCTGCTCCCAATTTTAATCCTATAACTTTGTCTGCCTCTTGATCTTTTGCAGTTAACATAATTATGGGTATATTACTTACTTTTCTTATTTCCTTGCATACTTCCCAACCATCTTTTTCAGGAAGCAGAAGATCTAAAAGGATTAAATCAGGATTAAAAGACTTGAATTTTTCTAAAGCTTCTATACCATTATATGCAGTTTCAACTTTATAACCTTCTTTTGTGAGAAGTAAAAAAAGAGAATTAACAATTCCTTTATCATCCTCAACTAAAAGAATTTTTTTCATATTCTCACCTCAAAATCTTTTAAAAATATTATTCTCCCTAATCTTAAAAGATTTGCTCCCTCCTCTATTGCAATAGGAAAATCTTCGGACATTCCCATAGAAAGATAGGGTAATTCCCATTTGGTTTCTTCTATTAATTTTTCTCTGAGTTTGTACAATCTTTTAAAAGCTAATCTTATTAAATTTTTATCTGTAGTTAAGGGTCCTATAGTCATAAGACCTAAAATGTCAATGTACTTTAAATTCATAATAATATCTAAATTTTTGAAAAATTCATCCTCTTTAAACCCAAATTTTGAAGATTCTCCTGAAGTATTAAATTGAATTAAAACTTTAATTTTTCTCCCTAATTTTTCTCCTTCTTTATTCAATTCGTAAGCCAAAGAAAACTTATCTAAGGAATGAATTAATGAAAATAATTTTACAGCCTTCTTAGCCTTATTAGTTTGAAGATGTCCTACCATATGCCATTCTATGGGAAGATTTGAAAGCTCTTTAATTTTCTTTTCTGCCTCTTGAACTCTATTTTCTCCAATTATCTTTATTCCAGCGAGAAAAGCCTCTTTAATATAGGAAGAAGATACTCCCTTTGCCACTGCAACTACTTTTATCTCTTTAGCATCTCTTCCTACACGAGAAGCTACTTTTTCTATTTTTTCTCTTACCTTTTCCCAGTTTTCTCGGATATAACTTAAATCCTCTTTCATTATATTTTTTATCCTTTCAGATTTTACAACTTTTCCTTCTAAAATGAAAGTTCACTATTTTATATATATAAAACCAACATTCCTCTTCCTTGTTTTATCTCTTCTAAAAGAATAAAAGTCTAAATTACATTTTGTACAAATCTCTGAATACTCTAAATTTTTTTCGGATATACCAAAAACTGAAATTTGGGAAATTATAAATCTCTTTATGTCAAAATAAAAATTCTCTTTTCTTTTTTCTAAGTAATCTAAACTTTGCTCATCTAAATACTCAACAAAGTTATTATCAACTTGAAAACAACATCTCTGAATTCCAGGTCCTACTGCTAAAAATATTTCATTAGGAGATATCTTATAAGTATTAAATATTTCTTTTAAAATCTTTAAGGGAAGCATCTTTATTGCTCCTCTCCAACCCACATGAATCAAACCTATCAAAGGTATTTTGGGAATAAAAATATAAACAGGAAAACAATCAGCAAAAAACATTACTATCATTCTTCTTTTTTCAGAAGTTAATAAAGCATCAATATTTTTAATTATCTTTGGCATAAATAAATTCCTATCCTTTTCTACATAACTAAAATTATCACCATGGACTTGACCTGCTATTACCCAATCTTTAAAGGAAATGTTTGTAAGCTTATATAAATTATAAAATGCTTTGAGATTCTTCAGATTAATAGAAGGATCAAAAGAAAAGGGATCAGAAACAAAACCATGAGATATCTCTGGGAAATTACTCAAAATTTTAGCTCTCCAATATCCACTTCTTTGCATACCCCACAAATTTTACATCCTTCAAAGCATGAATGGGTAATTTTCTCCTTATATGCATTTTCCATTTCCTTCCATAAATATTCTTTCTTTACCCCTATATCTATTATATCCCATGGAAAAAACTCATGTTTTTCCCTCTTTCTAAAAAGAAAGAATTCCTTCTCCCAATTTAATTCCTTGGATAATCTTTTTAAAGGAATCCTATGTCTAAAAATTTTATTTATTCTTCTATCCCCTCTACTTAGAAGTCCCTGAAGCATACTTAAATAGATATCTTCTCTTTGAATCGCAACATATTTGTTAAGACTTTTTTTTATATATCTTAACTGAATTTCAAAATATTCTTCATTTAACATTCTTTCCCATTGAAAAGGAGTATGAGGCTTTGGTACGAAAGGTGCTAAACTCAAAGAAACATTTTTTTTCCTTAAAATATTTTTTATCTCTTTTACTAATATTATTATCCCCTCAATATCCTCTTGAGTTTCAGTAGGCAATCCACACATAAAATATAGTTTAAGATTATCAAAGGGGTAAGATCGGATTTTATAAACGAATTTTAATATATCTTCATTGGTGAAATTTTTATTTATCACTCTTCTTAATCTGTCAGTTCCTACTTCTGGGGCGATAGTTAATGTTCTTTGTTTTGATTGAAATAGAATTTCTAATATTTCCTCATCAATCTGATCTAATCTTAAAGAAGAAAAAGAAACTAGAATCTCATTCTCCTTCATAATTTCTTTTATCTTTTTCCAAGAAATGGATTTATCAATAGAGGGTAATATTAGGCCAATTCTAGTATTTGAGCTGAAATTCTTATAAATTTCTAAAATTGCAGTTTCTAGATTTGAGATTCTTGGTGGCCTATAAAAATATCCTGCAAGACAAAATCTACATTGATGTATACATCCTCTAATCCCTTCCAAAAGAACCATATTAGAGAAAAAAGAAAGAGGACTAATTAGAGGAGAAAAAATGAAATTTTCTGAGAAGTTTAAGTTAATTTCCTTTTTTATTGGCAGTTTTTGGAAAGATTTATAACCTAAGATCTTATTATCTTCATCATAAACTGGGGTAGAAAATTGTGGAATATAAACTCCTTTTAATTCTGAAACTTCCTCTAAAAATTTCTTTTTACTCCAATTAAATATCTTCTTATTTATAAGTATTTCTGAAAAATTCTTAATAAATTTCTCTCCTTCTCCTATAAATATTAAATCAAAAATATCTGCTATGGGCTCAGGATTTGAACTTACCGCTATCCCCCCAGAAATAATTAAAGGATGTTCTTCTGTTCTATCCTTTGAAAAAAGGGGAATATTTTGGTCTTCCAATATTTTTATTACGTTAAAATAATCTAATTCAAAGCTTATAGAAAAAGCCCAAACATCAAATTCTTTTCCCGATCTTTGGGTTTCTATTGAATAAAGGGGAAAATTAGAATTTTCTGGAAAAGAATCAGGAATAAAAGCTCTCTCACATAAAATTCCAGATTGATCGTTAAAAAGTTTATATATAGTAAGATAGCCTAAATTACTTAACGATAAAGAATATTTATTGGGAAAAATAAGTAAAATATTCACATCTCCACCTCTTTTTAAAAGCTTATACCCCCTTTCTTTTTCTAATATATCTTTGATCTTTTTCTTAAATTTCCAGTCCAATTTATTATATTTGGCGTTTTCTTCTCAAAAAAGCAGGAATTTCTATATCATTTTCAGGAATATTATAGTTATAAATCTCTTTCCTCTCTCCATACGAGCCTTCTTTGTAAAGATCCTTTTGGTCAAAACCAGTAGCCACTAAAGTCAGTTTAATCATACCCTCCATAGATTCATCTATTACTGCTCCAAACTTAACATCTGCCTCAGGATCAGCATTTTGGACTATCATCTCAGAAATCTCAGATACTTCAGAGAGGGTAAGATCATTTCCGCCAGTCACATTAAAGACAATTCCCTTTGCACCTGTAATAGAAATATCAAGAATAGGACTTTGTAAAGCCATCTTAGTAGCTTCTTTAGCTCTATTTTCTCCTTTTCCTACTCCAATACCTAAATACGCAGATCCCGCCTTTGACATAATTCTATACAAGTCTTGAAAATCTATATTTATTAATCCAGGTACATTGATTATTTCTGTTACACTTTGAATAGCTTGTTTCAACACTTCATCTGCCATTTTAAAAGCATCATTGAAAGAAGTTGTTTTATCAGAAATTTGGAGAAGTTTATCATTATTAATCAAAATTATAGAGTCAACTTTTTCTTTTAACTTCTCTATACCCTCTATAGCGGTAGCTCTTTTCTTTCTTCCCTCAAAATTGAAGGGAAGAGTTACTACAGCAATAACCAACTTTGCACAGCTTCTTGCAATTTCTGCAATAACAGGTGAGGCACCTGTTCCTGTTCCTCCACCCATTCCCGCAGTTATAAAGATCATATCAGAATTTTGAAGATAGTCTCTTATTATATCTTCACTTTCCAAAGCTGATTTTTCTCCTATTTTAGGATCCCCACCTGCGCCTAATCCCTGAGTTAAGTTTGCTCCAATTTGAATTTTTATTGGTGCTTTATTTAATTCTAATATTTTTAAATCTGTATTAATAGCAATAAACTCAGCACCCTGAACTCCAGCTTCGATCATTCTATTTACTGCATTTCCCCCTGCCCCACCGACTCCTACTACTTTAATTATCTCCCTTTTACCCTCTTTCTCTTCATTTAAAAACCTTTGAGGTAACAAGAGATTCACCCCTTTCTATTTTTTAGATATACATTTCTTTAAAAGGTTTGAAAATCTTTTTAATTTTCTCCTTTAAAGATTTTATAACAGGATGTTTTTCCTTTAAATTAAGCCTATCCTCTTTTACTCTCAACAAAATTCCCATTGCAACAGAATAGAAATATGTATCCTTTTCTGGTAAATATTTTAATAGTTCCATAGGGAATCCTCTTCTTACTGGTATTTTTAAATAATCAGAGGCAAATTCCACAAAACCATCTAGAAGAGATGTGCCTCCTGTAACAACTAATCCCCCTGGAATAAGCTCTAAAGGATAATTAAGATCTCTTAGCTTTTTTTCAATAAATTCTAATATTTCTTCAACTCTTGGCTGAAGAAATTCTCTAACTTGAGAGGAAGATATTTTTATTTTTTTCTCCTGAAGAGAGATTACTTCTAAGACTTCTTCTTTATCTTTCTTCAATGTTCCTATTGTTTTTTTAACCTTCTCTGCCTCTTCAGTTTTAATTCTTAGTCCAACTGCTAAATCCCTTGTAATTTTTTCTCCTCCTAACCTTAAAACTCCTGTGGAAAGAATATAGCCATCTTGATATATTGCTAAATTTGTTAAATCTCCACCTATATCCACTAAAGCAACCCCTAATTTTTTTTCTTGAGAGCTTAAAACTGCCTCGGAAGCTGCAATTTCTTTCGGAACAAAACTCTCTACCTCTAAATTTGCTCTTTCGAAGGCATTTTTAATATTTTTTAATTGGCTATTATCATATGAAACCAACAAAACATCTGCTTCTAAACGTGTTCCCACTAAACCTATAGGATTTTCTATATTATCTTGTCCATCCACATGGAATTCTCTTTTAATAATATAGATTATTTCTCTATTTGGTGGAAGGGGAATCATTTTTGCTGCTTCTATTGCCCTTTCCACGTCTTGAGAATTTATTTCTTGATCTCTATTTTTCATAATTACCATACCTTTACTTGGAGTAATCATTATCTGCTCATTTCCAATTCCTACAATAACCTTTTGTTCTAATCTTGTTCCAACCATCTTTTCTATTCTCTTCATAGCCTCAGCAATAGAATTGCTAGCACCAATGATATCTACTATATTCCCATACTTAATCCCTTGAGAAGGAACTAAAGAAAAACCTAATATTTCTATTTCCTCTCCTTCAATTCTTCCTGCGAGAGCTGCGATTTTAGTAGAACCTAAATCTATTCCCACAAGAATTTCTGACATATTTATCCTTTAATAGCAGGTACCTTAAATCTCATATCTATAAAATAATTTTTATCCGAAAGAATTGATAATATATGTTTAAAAATTCTTATTTTTTCTTCAATATTATCATAACTCATAAGGATGGAGCCAGAAGAAGTTTTTATCTCAAAAAATCTTGAATTTAATATAATTTCTCTCACATCTATATTTTCTTTCAATAGAGAATGGACTAAATTGATGATTTCTTTCAATGTTTTTTTAACACTATTATTGACTTTAACAGTATTATTTTTAGGCCTATAAATTGACATTATTTCTCCCTTCTGATTAACAAATATATTGTTATTCCCATTTTGAATTTTTATTAAAGTATATTCCTCTTCCCAGGAAAAATATAAAGTCCAGGGATAAAAACTTATTCTTCTAATTAAAATATTCCTTTCTCTAAGATCTTTATAAAGTTTCAAAAAATTACAAAAGAGATAAAATTTTCTATAAAAATTCTCTTTTAAAAGAAGAAATAAATCCTTATTAAAAGGCTCAATTTTAATTCTTAATATAAACCCCATTGAAACTATTATAAGTAGACTAAGGAAAAAAAATTTTTTCATTTTATCACCAAATTTTTATCTCTAATTCCAAATCTAAACCAAAATAATTTTTTACCCTTTCTCTCATAATTCTTATTAATTCTTTCACTTCCTCTGCTTTTCCCCCACCTAAATTTACTATAGTATTTGCATGTTCATAAGAAACCATAACATTTCCCACTCTTACTCCTTTCATTCCTACTTTATCTAATAAATAACCAGCACTATAATTAGGAGGATTTTTAAATATACTTCCTGCGGAGGGAAGCTTAGGAATCTTTCTTTGTCTTTCCTTAAGATATTTTAATATCAGGTTATAAGATTTATCTTTTTCTTGCTTTTTTACTTTAATTATTACAGATTTTATGACAGATCCTACTTTAATATTTGATGATCGATAATTAAAAAAAAGATTGGATTTTTCTAAATTTTTTATATTTAAATTCTCATCTATAATTTCTATCTTCTCAATAAATTCCCCAATGGAACTTCCAAAAGCACCTGAATTTCCAAAAACTGATCCTCCTATATTCCCAGGTATGCCTGCTAAAAACTCAAGCCCTCCTAAATTATTCTTCATTAAAAAAGACAAAAGTTCCGATATCAAACATCCTGATTCTACCTCTAAAAATTCCTCGGAAATTCTTTTTATTTTTCCTAAATTACGATTTATCTTAATAACAACTCCTGATACTCCCTCATCGGATACCAATATATTACTCCCCTGCCCCATTATCTTAAAGGGAATTTTCTCTCTTTTTACCCATTCCAAAACAAAAAAAACATCATCCCAAGTGGAAGGAAGAACTAAATAATCTACTTTTCCTCCTATTTTAAAAGTAGTATACGTAGCCAAACATTCATCCTTAAAAATCTTACCTTTAAATTTTGAATTAATGGGAATACTCATTTTTATCTTCCTTCATCTTGTAAGTTAACAAGGCCTCTCCAACTTTCCAAATATTTCCTGCTCCAAGGGTAAGAAAAATATCTTTATCTTTTAAAACCTCATATGCCTTTTTGGCAACATCAGTCAGGTTCTCGCAAAAATATATTTCCTTTTGAGGTTCTTTTTCTTTTAAGATATTGTAAATATTTTTTCCAGATATTTGAAAAATAGGTTTTTCACCAGCTGAATAAATTTCAGTGATTATTATTACATCTGCCTCTCTTAATGCATCTGCTAATTCTTCTGTTAAGAAATACGTACGAGTATATCTATGGGGTTGAAAAGCCACAACTAATCTTCTGTTATAAAGTCTTAAGGTCTTTAAAGTTGCTATGATCTCAGTAGGATGATGTCCATAATCATCAAAAATAAGGATATTCTGGAGTTTCCCTTTTAACTGTATTCTTCTTTGAACCCCTTTGAACCCTTCTAAGGCTTTTATACTTTTAGAAATATCCAGATCTAAAATTTTAGAAACAGCTATAGCAGATAGAGCATTACAAACATTATGAATACCAGGAACATTCAATTTTACTCTTCCTAACCTTTTTCCTCTGAAAAAAACATCAAATTCTGAACCGTTAAAATTTAAGTTTATATCTTCTGGATAAAAGTCATTGTCCTTTTCAATTCCATAAGTGAAATAATTATTTTTTATCTTTGGCAATATTTCTTTAACATATAAACTTTCTTTCCCTAAAATTATGTAACCATCTTTTGGAACTTTCTTTATCAAAGTAAGAAAAGCCTCTTTAATTTTTTCTATATTTCCATAATAGTCTAAATGATCATTATCAATATTTGTGACTATTAAAAAATAAGGAAAAAGCTTCAACATAGAGCCATCACTTTCATCTGCTTCTGCTACTAAATAATCTCCATTTCCTAATTTTGCATTTCCCCCAATATCCTCCACCTCTCCTCCTACTAAAACTGTAGGATCTAAATTATTTTTTTCTAAAACAATAGCAACCATAGAAGTAGTTGTTGTTTTTCCATGGGCACCAGAAACTATTATAGATTTTTTTTCCTTTGTTAATAAGGCCAATAATTCTCCCCTTTGTAAAATAGGAATATTCCTTTCTCGAGCTGCCAAAAGTTCCTCATTATCTTCAGGAATTGCAGAAGAAACTACAACTATTTGAGCATCTTCAATTTGTTCCGCTTTATGCCCAAAATAAATTTTTACCCCCTTAGATCTAAGTCTTATTGTAGACAAGTTTTCTTGTAAATCCGAACCAGAAACTTTATATCCCTTTTCTGACAATATATACGCTAACGCACTCATCCCTGTACCAGCAATACCAATAAAATGAATCCTTTCCCGTGAAATCACTCAAAATTCCTCCCTTCAAATGTAACTTTTAATAATTTCCCAAAATCTCTCTCTGGCATCAGGTAACTCTAAAGAAGCAAATCTTTGAGCATAAAGATTAATTTTTTCTTCGTCCCATTCTAAGATCTTTTTTAATAAAATTTCCTTGGATAAATTTTCCTCTTTTATAATATCTCCTAATCCCATATCTACAACAAATTTTGCGTTATACTCTTGATGATTATCCTTAGCGTAGGGATAAGGTATATAAATAGCAGGAAGCTTACCTATAAGAAACTGATAAATAGTTGTAGCTCCTGCTCTACTTATAGCAAGATCTGAGGCACGAATTGCTTTTTCCATTTCTTTTATATAAGGTATAGGTCTATATCCTTTTTCCATCCATTCTTTCTTAATGCCTTTAACAAATTCCTTATATTTTTCTTCTCCAACTTGATGAAGAATCTGCCAGTCTATCTTAATAAGGTCAGGAATTATCTCTTTAATCAATTCATTTATTTTTTTAGCCCCTTGACTCCCTCCTGTAACAAGAAGAAGTTTTTTATTCAAATCAAAGCCTAATTCCTTTTTACAACTTGATTTATCTATTGTCAACAACTCTTTTCTAACAAAATTTCCTGTATAAAAAGTTTTCTTTTTTGGAAGATATTCTTGAGTTTTTAAGAAACTTATGGCAATTCCCTTAGAAAAGAAACTAAAAATTCTTACCACTTTCCCTGGAAGAATATTTTGTTCATGAAGAAGAAAGGGGTATCTTTTAATAATTCCCTCTAATAAAACAGGAACAGAGATATAACTTCCAAAAACAATTAGGATATCAGGCTTTAATTCTCTCAATATTCTTCTTGCCTCTAAATATGCCTTTAAATAATTCCATGGTTTTAATTGAGAAGCCTTCGGAAGAGAAAGACCATAAAAAGGGAATTTTTCTGAGAAGATTTTTGCTTCTAAACCATGAGCTCTCCCTATAAAACTAATTGATATTAAAGGATCTTTATTCTTTATAAATTCTGCAAGATAAAGAGCTGGATATATGTGGCCCCCTGTTCCTCCTGCAACAAAAATAATATTTTTCATATCATCTCCTTAACGAACTTATTTTTAATATTATTCCTATTTTTATCCAATTAGAAATTAACGATGAGCCTCCAAAACTTATAAAAGGTAGCGGTAACCCCATTACTGGTAGAAATCCTAAACTCATAAAAACATTTAATAAAATCTGCCAACATAAGAAACTTAAAATTCCTGTTAACAAAAGATAATTAAATATATCCTTTTCTTCTATAGCAAGAATAAAAATGTTATATATTAGTAAAAAATAAAGAGATATTAGGACAAAACCTGCAATCCATCCTCCCTCTCCTAAAATAACAGGAAAGATAAAATCATTATAAGACTCTGGAAGAAAAATTTTATAAAAATCCCTACCCCATCCCTTCCCTATGATCCCTCCATCTCTAATCATTTTCATAGCTTGTAATTGTTGATAAGTAGAAAATATTGGAAACTTATTTTCTCTAAAAGAGAAACTTTTTATCCTTTCTTCTCTATAATCTGCTGTTGTTGTTAAAAAGAATATAACTAAGAATATTAGTAGAAAAATAGGAACTAATCTCTTAAGACTAAAATTTGAAAAGAAAAGAATAGTAAAGGTTGATAGAGAAAAAAGAATTAACATACTCATATTTGGTTGATAATAGAAAGCAACACCAATAATACCTAAAAAGATCAAAATCCAAATAATATGTAAATTACTTAAATCCTTTCGCTTTTTGGAAAGGAAAGAGGCTAAAAAGATAATCCATGAAATCTTTAAAAAAGATGCAGGCTGAAATTGGATTATGCCAAGATCAATCCATCGACTAACTCCTCTAACATTTCTTCCAATATCATTAATAAATACACAATAAAGTAAAATTATTGAAAAGATCAAAACAAAAAGAGAACTCTTTCTTAAGAAGTCCAAAGGAAATAAATAAACAAAAAAACATATAGCAATACCTAAGAATAAATAAATAAGTTGATGTTCTAAAAAATAGTATGAATTATTAAGATAAAAATAAGCCCATTGCCAACTTGCAGTAAAAATGGCAATTAAACCCAAAATAGACAAGATTAGAGAAATTATAAAAATATTTCTACCCCTCTTCATTCTTAATTTTTTTAACTATATT
>CALHLF010000026.1 GCA_938034905.1 uncultured bacterium
AGGAGGTTAACAAATGGAGAGAGACATAAAAGGACTTATTTCCCAAATGACTCTTGAAGAGAAAGCCTCTCTCTGCTCAGGGAAAGACGCATGGAATACAAAACCCATTGAAAGATTAGGCATACCATCCATAAGGATGTCCGATGGTCCGCATGGACTAAGGAAGGAGGAACATCTTTTTGGAGAGAGTAAACCAGCCACATGTTTTCCGACAGCAGTGACTCTTGCAGCATCATGGGATAGAGAACTAGTAGAGAGAGTTGGTAAAGCCATAGGGGAAGAATGTCAAGCTGAAGGGGTACAAATACTTTTAGGGCCTGGAGTAAACATAAAAAGATCACCCTTATGTGGAAGGAACTTTGAATACTACTCAGAAGATCCCTTTCTTGCATCAGAACTTGCGAAACACTTTATCAAAGGGGTACAAAGCGAAGGAGTAGGAACATCACTAAAACACTATGCAGCGAACAACCAAGAGACAAG
Source organism: uncultured bacterium (assembly GCA_938034905.1). Taxonomy (GTDB): domain Bacteria; phylum Dictyoglomota; class Dictyoglomia; order Dictyoglomales; family Dictyoglomaceae; genus NZ13-RE01. The sequence goes on from CALHLF010000026.1 coordinate 484, forward strand.
GAGGCTTACGGTAGACGCGAAGATTGACGAAAGGACACTAAGGGAGATATACCTAGCCAGTTTTGAGAGAGCTGTAAAAGAAGCCCAACCATGGACAGTAATGTGTTCATATAACAAAGTAAATGGGACCTATGCTTCAGAGAACGAATACCTACTCAGGAAGATCTTAAAAGAAGAATGGGGATTTGAAGGATTTGTAGTATCTGATTGGGGAGCAGTAAACGACAGAGTAAAAGGGTTAAAAGCGGGATTAGACCTACAAATGCCCTATGATGGAGGGCTAGGAGACAAAAAAATAATAGAAGCAGTAAAAAGAGGGGAACTTTCCGAAGAAATTCTAGACGAAGCAGTAGAAAGGATACTAAGGATAATTTTCAAAGCCATAGAAAACAAAAAAGAGGGTGCCAGTTATGACAAAGAAGCCCATCACAAACTAGCGAGGGAAGTAGCGAAGGAATGCTTTGTACTATTAAAGAACGAAGACCACATACTACCCTTAAAGAAAGAAGGGGTCATAGGAATAATAGGAGCCTTTGCCAAGAAGCCCCAAATCCAAGGAGGGGGAAGTGCCCATGTAAACCCAACAAAGACAGACGATGCCTTAGAAGAGATAAAGAAGATAGTAGGAGGCAGAGGGAAGATACTATATGCCGATGGATATGAAATAGACAAAGATGAGCCCAAAGAAGAACTAATAGAAGAAGCTAAAAGAATAGCGAAAGAATCGGATGTAGTAATAATATTTGCGGGTCTACCTGAGAGATACGAATCAGAAGGATTTGACAGGCCCCACATGAAAATGCCTGAAAGCCAGAACGAACTAATAAAAGAGGTAGCGAAGACAAACAAAAACACGGTAGTAGTATTAAGCAACGGAGGGCCAATAGAGATGCCATGGGTAGAAGAAGTAAAAGGGATACTAGAGACCTACCGAGGTGGGCAAGGATGGGGAGGAGCGGTAGCGGATATACTTTTTGGAGTAGTAAGCCCATCAGGGAAATTACCAGAGAGTTTTCCTAAGAAACTAAGTGACAATCCCTCATACCTATTCTTTCCTGGTGAAAGAGACAAAGTAGAATATCGAGAAGGCATCTTTGTAGGGTATAGATACTATGACAAAAAAGAGATGGAAGTACTATTTCCCTTTGGATATGGACTATCCTACACCAATTTTGAATACAGTGAATTAAAGATAGAGAAGAAAAAGATAACCGAAGAAGAAATATTAAAGGTGAAAGTAAAAGTAAAGAACACAGGTAAAATGAAAGGGAAAGAGGTAGTACAACTATATGTAAAAGACATAAAGAGTGAAGTTATAAGGCCAGAGAAAGAACTAAAAGGATTTAAGAAGATAGAGTTAGAAGCAGGAGAAGAGAAGGAAGTAGAGTTTGAATTAGACAAAAGAGCCTTTGCCTATTACAATGAAGAGATAGGAGAATTTTATGTAGAGAGTGGAGAATTTGAGATAATGATAGGGAAATCCTCAAGGGACATAGTATTAAAGGAGACCGTATATGTAGAGTCGACAAAAAAAATTAAGAAGAGATATCACATAAACAGTACTATTGGGGATATTATGGAGGATACTGAAGCATGGAGTAAACTGCAAAAATTTTTGGCAGACCTTGAAAAGGCTTTTGGTATAGAATCTTACATTTCATATACAAAAAAACCTGAAAAATATTTAAAAAATGACTGTCTGAGAAGAATTTTGTTTTATTATGTAAGACAAGGCGCTGATATGAATAAAATGGAAGAATTAATGACTAAATTTATCGAGGATTTGAATTCTTAATAAAAAAGATGCAAGTAGAGAGATGGTATAAATTTTTATGAAAGGCTTAAGAATAATAGTTCCTAAAGAAAGAGAAATTATTTTTGAGGAATTTGAAATTGAAGAGAATAAAATCAAGGAAGATGAGGCTTTAGTAGAAAATATTTATACGATGATAAGTCCTGGAACTGAACTTTCTATATATACAGGAATAGATCCTGAAGTTTATGTTCCTAATTCTTGGTGTCACTATCCTTTTAAGCCTGGATATATTGGTGTGGGAAGGATTATTAAAGTGGGTAAAGAGGTTATAGATTTAAAAGAGGGGGATGTTATTTATTATTTTTCTAATCATACTTCCCATTCAATAATAAGAGCAGGAAATACTGTCGATAAAAGCTTTTTTGTTAAGGTTTCCTCAGAAATAGATTTAAAATTGGTTCCAATAACAAAATTTGGAACCATTGCTCTTACTTCCTTAAGGGTTTCTTCCTTTGATTCAGGAGATAGAGTTTTGATAGTAGGTTTAGGGCTTGTTGGAAATTTGGCTGCTCAAATTTTCAAAATTGCAGGAGGAAAAGTAATAGGTGTAGATTTATCAAAAAAGAGAATTGAAATAGCCAAAAAGATTGGTATTGATGAAATAATAAATTCATCAGAGGTAGATGTAAAGGAAAAAATAATGGAGCTTACTAATCGTGAAGGAGTTGATATTGCTGTTGATGCAGTGGGAGATTCAAAGATTATTATTGAAATTTCAGAATTTGTAAAAGATATGGGTGAAATAATTTTGCTTGGAACTCCGAGAAGAAGTTACGAAACTGATATTACGCCTCTATTAAGAGCTATCCATTTAAGGTGGATAACCTTGAAAGGTGCTTTAGAATGGTGTTTTCCTTTATATAAATGTATTGGGAATAAATTTTCTTATGAGAAAAATTCTTTATATATTCTTGATCTAATAAGAGAAAAGAAATTAGTAGTTAAAGATTTAATAACTCACATTGTAAAACCTCAAGATTTCAAAAGTGCTTACGAAGGACTTCTTAATAATAAAGAAGAATATTTGGGGGTTTTGATAGAATGGAATAGAGAATAAATCAATCTAACTTTAAAAGATTATATATTCATCTCAAACTTAACTTTTAAAAATAAATCAA
>CALHLF010000027.1 GCA_938034905.1 uncultured bacterium
GGTACAGATGGTGATGCCAGGGGACAATTTAGAGATGGAGATAAAGTTAATAAAGCCTGTAGCCTTAGAAGAAGGTTTAAGATTTGCCATAAGGGAAGGTGGCAAAACTGTTGGAGCCGGTGTCGTTACTAAGATCATTGAGTAGGGAGGAATGATATTTTATGGGTAGCTATTTAGAAAAACAAAGAATTAGAATCCGGCTCAAAGCTTTTGACCACAGAATCTTAGATCAATCAACTAAAAAGATTATTGATACTGTAAGGGGTACAGGAGCAAAGATTTCTGGTCCTATACCTTTACCTACTAAGGTTAGTAGGTATTGGGTACTGCGTTCTCCTCATGTAAATAAAAATTCTGGAGAGCATTTTGAGATTCGAATACATAAAAGACTTATTGATATTATAGAACCTACTGCAAAAACTGTAGAGGCTCTTATGAATTTGGAGCTTCCTGCAGGAGTTGAAGTGGAAATTAAAACTTAGAGAAGAGGGGATTAAAAATGTCTGCACCAACAACAAAGGCGATTTTAGGAAGAAAGATTGGTATGACTCAAATTTTTGGTAAAAATGGGGAGGTAATCCCTGTTACAGTAGTAAAGGGAGGACCATGTTTTGTACTCTCTCTAAAAGTAGAAGAGAAGGATGGATATAATGCTATTCAATTAGGGTATGAGCAGTGTAAGGAAACAAAGTTAAATAAACCTCAAAGAGGGTTTTTCAAGAAACTTGGTTTTCCACCTTTTAAGATTGTTAAGGAAATAAGGGTCTTAAATCCCTATGAATATAAACAAGGACAACAAATTACAGTTGATATTTTTAAAGAAGGAGAATTAGTGGATATAACAGGAAGAACTAAAGGCAGAGGTTTTACAAGTCATATAAAACTTTGGAATTTTAGCAGAGGAAGAATGTCACATGGATCTAAGTGTCATAGGAGACGTGCATCGATTGGAGCAGGTGGTGTTCAGCATGTTATGAAAGGACAAAAAATGGCGGGTAGATATGGAAACGAGTTAGTAACCATTCAAAATTTAGAGATTGTTCAGGTTGATAAGGAGAAAAGTCTGCTACTTATAAAAGGTGCAATTCCAGGTCCTCCGGGAAATTTACTTACAATTAGAAAAGCTGTTAAAACTCTAAGGAAGGGGATAGAAAAATGATTCAAGTTCCTGTTTATAATCAAAATGCGGAAAAGGTTTCTGAAATAGAACTTAAAGAAGAACTGTTTGGAGTAAAAACAAGACCAGATTTATTCCATATGTGTGTTGTTATGCATTTAGCAAATGGAAGACAGGGGACTCATTCTACAAAAAGAAGATCAGAAGTCAATAGGAGTGGAAGAAAGGTCTGGCCTCAAAAGGGAACAGGACATGCTCGTCAAGGAGATAGAAAGGCAACCCATTGGGTAGGCGGAGGAAGACCCTTTGGGCCAAAACCTAGGGACTATTCTTACAAAATGCCTAAGAAGATGAGAAGGTTAGCCATTAGATCTGCTTTATCTACAAAATTAAGAGAGAATAGCCTGATAATTTTAGATAAAATTGAACTTTCTCAGCCAAAAACAAAAGAGTTTTTGAAAATTTTAGATAATTTTGGATTAAGGAATTCCTCTGTTCTTGTAAGTCTTCCAGTGAAAGATGAATCTGTAAAAAGAGCAACTTTAAATATTAAGAATGTTAAAACAATGATTGCCTCTTGCTTAAATGTTTATGATTTATTAAAATATGACTATTTGATACTCACTGTAGATGCAATTTCTGTTTTAGAGGAGGCATTTTTAAAATGAAGGATCCATATCTTGTAGTTTTAAGACCTATAATCTCAGAAAAAAGTACAAGCTTATCAAAATATGGGAAGTATGTTTTTGAAATAGCAAGAGATGCAAATAAGATTGATGTTAGAAGGGCAATAGAAGAAATTTTTAAGGTTAAAGTTAAGAAAGTTTCAATTATAAATGAAAAACCTAAGTTAAGAAGATTAGGAATGGCTCAAGGTTATACTTCAAGAAGAAAAAAGGCAATTGTAACTTTACAGCCAGGATATAAAATTGAGCTAATTAGTGGAGTATAGGAGGTATTGTTATGCCACTTAAGAAGTTACGACCTATTACACCAGGAACAAGACATGCTCTTCTTCCAGATTTTTCTGAGATAACAAAGGAAGAGCCAGAAAAATCTTTAGTTATTCCTTTGAAAAAATCTGGAGGAAGGAATAATTTTGGTCATGTAACAGTAAGATTTAGAGGTGGAGGACATAAAAGACTTTATAGAATAATTGATTTTAAAAGAGATAAGGATAATATTCCAGCAAAAGTAATAAGTATCGAATACGATCCAAATAGATCAGCAAGAATTGCTTTATTAAGTTATTTAGATGGTGAAAAAAGATATATTATAGCCCCAGAAGGATTGAAGGTTGGAGATATGGTAGTTTCTGGAGAAGAAGTAGATATAAAGGTGGGAAATAATCTTCCTCTAAAAAATATTCCAGATGGTACTTTAATACATAATTTAGAACTCTATCCTGGAAAAGGAGGGCAATTAGTAAGAGCTGCTGGAACTTATGCTCAAATCCTTGGAAAAGAAGGAAATTGGGCTTACGTTCGTCTTCCTTCTGGAGAAATAAGACTCTTTGATCTAAGATGTAGAGCGACTATTGGACAAGTGGGAAATATTGATCATAAGAATGTTATTTTAGGAAAAGCAGGTAGGAATAGATGGTTGGGAAGAAGACCTCATGTTAGGGGTTCTGCTATGAATCCTGTAGATCATCCTCATGGTGGAGGCGAAGGTAAAGCTCCTATAGGACATCCAGGTCCTCTTACTCCATGGGGTAAACCAACCTTAGGATATAAGACCCGTAAGAGAAAAAAGTGGTCTGACCGATTTATTATTCAAAGGGCTAATGAGAAGAAAGAGATAAAGTAGAGGTGAAAGTTTATGGGACGATCATTAAAAAAAGGACCTTATGTAGATCCAAAACTCTTGGCTAAAGTTCGAAAACTTAATGAAAGAGGAGAAAAACTGATAATCAAAACATGGTCAAGAAGATCTGTTATAGTACCAGAAATGGTAGGACATACTATTGCAGTTTATAATGGGAGAAAACATATTCCTATTTATATTACGGAAAATATGATAGGACATAGATTAGGGGAATTTGCACCTACTCGTACTTTTACAGGGCACAGAATTCCTACAGCGAGAATTACAGCTATCAAATAAGGAGGTAAATTATAAATGTTTGAAGTAAAAGCGGAAAGTAAATATGTAAGGATATCTCCTTATAAAGCAAGAAGAGTTTTGGATTTAGTAAGAGGGAAAATGGTAAATGAAGCAGAGGCGATTTTAGAGGCTTTACCTCATAAGGCTGCATATTTTATATTAAAATGCTTAAGATCTGCAAAAGCAAATGCAGAACATAACTTTGGATTAAGAGGAGATAGATTATATATCTCTCGTGCATGGATAAATGAGGCTTCAAGATGGAAAAGAATTAATCCAAGAGCTCGAGGGCGTGCTGATATAATTCAGAAAAGAAATAGTCATATAGTTATATACGTTCAAGAAAAAGAGGAGGGATAAAGTGGGACAGAAGACACACCCTTATGGTTTTAGATTGGGTATTATAAAAAATTGGAAAAGTCATTGGTTTGCAGTAAAATTAGATTATTCTACTTTATTACACGAAGATTGGAGTATAAGAAATTATATTAAAACAAACTATTCTCAAGCAGGTGTTTCTTTAATTGAGATAGAAAGGAAAGTAGCAAATAGAGTAGACATTACTATCCATACTGCAAGACCGGGAATGCTTATTGGACGTGGAGGTATGGAGATAGAAAATATTCGTAAAAATCTAATAAAATTAACAGGAAAGAATGTCTTTATATCTGTAAAAGAGATAAAAAATCCTGAAACTGATGCTCAACTGGTTGCAGAGAATATTGCTGCTCAGATTGAAAGAAGGGTGAATTATAAAAGAGCAATGAAACAAGCAATAAATAGAGCTTTACGTGCAGGAGTAAAGGGGATAAAGGTAATGTGTTCTGGAAGATTAAATGGAGCTGAAATTGCAAGATCTGAATGGTTTAGGGAAGGAAGAATTCCCCTTCAAACTCTGAGAGCAGATATTGATTATGGTTTTGCAGAAGCGAGGACTATCTCAGGAGTTATAGGAGTAAAGGTATGGATTTATCATGGAGATAAACCAGAATTAGGAAAGGAAATTACAGAAGAAATTCCTACTGGAACAACTGGAATTTTACTTGACGAAGATTTTGAAAGAGATGAGGTGGATTACGATGTTGATGCCTAAGAGGGTTAAATATAGAAAACAGCATCGGGGTAGGTTGAAGGGAAAAGCAAGCCGTGGAAATAGAGTAATTTTTGGGGAGTACGGAATTCAATCCTTAGCCCCTGCATGGATTACTAGTGAACAAATCGAAGCAGTTCGTAGGACTCTTACTCGTTATGCAGGGAAAAATGGAAGGGTATGGATTAGAATATTCCCTGATAAGTCTGTTACTGCAAGACCCGCAGAAAGTAGAATGGGTGGTGGCAAGGGTGATGTAAAGGATTGGGTGGCTGTTGTAAGACCAGGAACTATTCTTTTTGAGATAGCTGGAATACCTGAAGAGGATGCAAAAGAAGCAGTAAGAGTAGCAGGATCAAAACTTCCTATTAAAGTGCGTTTTGTATCTCGGGAGATAGGTGGTGAATAATTATGGTTAAGGCAAGAGAATTGCGAGAAAAAACTGACGAAGAGTTAAAAGAGGAGTTAAAAAGGCTCAGGCTTGAACTTTTTAATCTTCGATTTCAATTTAAAACTGGGGGTCTTACAAATCCTCATAAGATAAAAGCAGTTAGAAAGGATATAGCAAGAATCTTGACAATATTAAGAGAACGAGAGCTTAAATCTTGAAGTGAGGAGAGAAAGATATGGCAGGTAAAAGGAGAGAAATGATTGGTAGGGTAGTTAGTGCTAAAATGCAAAAGACTATTGTAGTTCGTGTAGAGACTACTTTTTCTCATCCGTTATATAAAAAAACAGTTAAAAAGATAAAAAAATATAAAGTTCATGATGAAAAACAAGAAGCGAGAGAAGGAGATCTTGTTTTAATTCAAGAAACAAGACCATTAAGTAAAGAAAAAAGATGGAGATTAGTAAAAATATTAAGAAAAGAAGAGGCTCTTCCTACTTTAACTGAAGAAACATTAGAGGAAGGTGATGTAAATGATTCGTCCTCAAACTAGATTAGTTGTAGCAGATAATAGTGGAGCAAAAGAAATAATGTGTTTTAGAATATTAGGGAAAAAAACCGTTGCAGAAGTTGGAGATATAATTGTTGCCAGTGTTAAAGATGCTATTCCTCGAGCAAATATTAAAAAGGGAGATGTGGTTTATGCAGTTATTATTAGAACAAGAAAAGAAATAAGAAGAAAAGATGGGTCTTATGTAAGGTTTGATGATAATGCTGCAGTTATTATAGATAAACAAGGAAATCCTAAAGGAACAAGAGTCTTTGGTCCAGTAGCAAGGGAATTGAGAGATAAGAATTTTACAAAAATTATATCCTTAGCTGCCGAAGTAGTATAAGGAGGAAAGATTATGAGTTTTGGTATAAAAAAAGGAGATTTAGTGTTAGTTATAGCGGGTAAAGATAAAGGGAAAAGAGGGAAAGTAATAAGCGTTCTTCCTAAGGAAGAGAAAATAGTTATAGAAGGTATAAATATGGTTAAAAGACATACTAGACCTACCCCTAAAAATAGACAAGGGGGTATTGTTGAGAAACCTGCCCCTCTCTTTAAATGTAAGGTTATGTTAATTTGTCCCCGTTGTAATCAGCCAACAAGAGTTAAATATTCCTTTTTAGAAAGTGGACAAAAGGTGAGAGTATGTAAAAAATGTAATGAAATTATTGATCAGGTGTGATAGGGAGGAATATATATGGAAATTCTGAAACAAAAATACAAAGAGGAAATTATTCCAGAAATGATGAGAAAGTTTGGATATAAAAATCCAATGGCTGTTCCTCGATTAGAGAAGATTGTGGTAAATATAGGAGTAAGTGATGCTGTACAAAACCCTTCTGCTATTGATTCTGCCTTGAAAGATTTGGCTATAATAACAGGACAGAAGCCCTTGATAAGAAGAGCAAGAAAGTCGATATCAAATTTCCATTTAAGAAAAGGTATGCCCATAGGACTAAAGGTAACATTAAGAGGAGAAAGAATGTATGCCTTCTTGTATAAGTTGATAAATATTGCTCTACCAAGAGTAAGGGATTTTCAGGGCGTTTCCCCTAACTCCTTTGATGGTAGAGGTAATTATACTCTTGGAATAAAAGAACAATTAATTTTTCCGGAAATTGAATATGATAAAATAGATAAAATAAGGGGAATGGATATTACTATAGTTACTACTGCAAAAACTGATGAGGAAGCAAAAGAACTTTTGTCTCTTTTTGGTATGCCCTTTAGAAAATAAAAATTTAAAGTGAGGGAGGAAATTGTGGCAAAAAAATCTCAAATTGTTAAATGGTTAAAACCAAAAAAATTTAAGGTTAGAGAATATAATAGATGTAAAATCTGTGGAAGACCAAGGGGATACATAAGAAAATTTGGTCTTTGTAGACTTTGCTTTAGAGAATTAGCTCTTAAAGGAGAAATTCCTGGAGTTAGAAAGGCAAGTTGGTAGGAGGTTTTTGCTATGACACTTACAGATCCCATTGCAGATATGTTAGTAAGAATTAATAATGCGAATCAAAGAAGAAAATCTATAGTTGATATCCCATTTTCAAAATTAAAGCTTAATATAACAGAACTTTTATTGAGAGAAGGGTATATTGAGAAATATGAAGTTAGTGGGGAGGAACCTAAAAAATTTATTCGTATCTACTTAAAATATTTCAACAAGGAACCAGTGATTCAAGGGGTTAAAAGGGTCAGTAAACCCGGAAGAAGATATTATGTAAGTAAAGATGAGATACCTAGGGTTCTTGGAGGATTAGGAGTTGTTATACTTTCTACCTCAAAAGGAATAATGACCGATAAAGAAGCAAGGGCTTTAGGAATTGGTGGTGAAGTTCTTTGTATGATTTGGTAAAGGAGGAAGATAAAAATGTCAAGAATAGGTAAGAAACCAATAACAATACCAGAGAAAGTAGAGGTAGAGCTTATAGGAGAAAATAGTTTAAGAGTAAAAGGTCCTTTGGGAGTTTTAGAAAAAACTTTTCATCCGTTGATATCAATAAGAACTCAAGACCATCAAATTATAGTAGAAAGATCTAATGATGAAAAATTTACTAAAGCTCTTCATGGATTAACAAGAGCTCTTATTAATAATATGGTTCTTGGGGTTACTCAGGGTTTTGAAAAGAAATTAGAAATACAAGGTACGGGATATAGAGCGAGAATTCAAGGAAATAAATTAGTTATGGATTTAGGATTTTCTCATACAGTGGAGTTGGAAATACCTGAAGACTTAAGTGTAAATGTAGAAGATAATACTAAAATAACAGTAAAAGGAATAGATAAAGAGAAGGTAGGCCAATTTGCTGCTTATATTCGTAGTATTAAACCTGCAGAGCCTTACAAGGGTAAGGGTATTAGATATCTTGGCGAAAGAATTCGTCAAAAAGCTGGCAAGGCAGGTAAAAAATAGGAGGTAAATATATGATTATAAAAGAGTCAAGAAAAGAAAAGAGAAAGATAAGACATCTAAGAATAAGAAAGAAAATTTTGGGAACTCCAGAAAGGCCACGTTTATCTGTTTATAAGAGTTTAAGATATATCTACGCTCAGATAATTGACGATACAAAAGGGCATACATTGGTTTCTGCTTCTTCTTTAGAGAAGGAGTTAAGATCCCAACTAAAATCTACAGATAATATTGAAGCAGCACAATTAATAGGGAAAACTATTGCAAAAAGGGCTTTGGAAAAAGGAATAAAAAAAGTAGTTTTTGATAGAGGTGGATTTTTATATCATGGAAAAATAAAAGCTCTTGCTGATAGTGCAAGGGCAGAAGGATTGGAATTTTAGAAAGTAGGGAGGGAAAATAATTGAGTAAAGAATTAGAACCTATTTTTAAAGAAAGGGTTGTAGAAATTAGAAGAGTGGCGAAGGTTGTTAAAGGAGGAAAAAATTTAAGATTTAGAGCTTTAGTTGTTGTTGGAGATGAGCAGGGAACTGTGGGAGTTGGAATCGCAAAAGCAGCAGAAGTACCTGATGCTATTAGAAAAGCAATAAGAAAGGCGAAAAAAAACGCTGTAAAAATTGCTTTGACTAAAGGCACTATTCCTCATGAGGCTATTGGTAGACTAGGTGCTTCTAAGATCTTGTTGAAACCTGCCGCTCCTGGTACTGGGGTTATTGCTGGAGGAGCTGCGAGAGCTGTGTTAGAGTTAGCAGGAGTTAAGAATGTTTTAGCAAAATCCTTAGGATCAACTACTGCTATAAATTTAGCCCAAGCAACTTTAAATGCATTAAAATCTTTAAGGGGACTTCCTGAGATAGCAAAAATGAGAGGAAAGAGAATAAACGAAATTATAGGAATTTCTCAGAGGTCCTTAGGTGAGGAGGGAGAAAATTGAAACTTTTTGAATTAAGGCCAAAACCAGGATCAAAAAAAAAGCCCAAAAGAATAGGTTGTGGATATGCTGCTTCAGGGAAATATGCTGGAAGGGGAATGAGTGGACAGAATTCAAGAACAGGAGATGGTACTCGTCCAGGTTTTGAGGGTGGTCAAACACCTCTTACCCGACGACTTCCAAAGCTTGGTGGTATACCAAATGCTCCTTATAGAAAATATACTGTAGTTAATTTAAAAGTTTTAGAGGAAAAATTTAATCCCAATGATGTTGTAGATCCAGAGGTTTTACTACAGAAAAAAATAATCAAAAAAATCAATTTTGGCGTAAAAATATTAGGGGATGGAGAACTTTCAAAACCATTAATTGTGAAGGCTCATTCCTTTAGTGCCTCAGCTCAAGAGAAAATTGAGAGAGTAGGCGGAAAAGTAGAGGTGATTAAATAGTGTTTGATACATTAATAAGAGCTTTTAAACTCCCTGACTTAAGAAAGAAAATATTATTTACATTGTTTATTTTTGCTGTGTATAGATTTGGTGCACATATTCCAGTTCCAGGAGTGGATAGAGTTGCCTTGAGTAATTTGTTTAAGACTCAAGGATTTCTCGGCTTTTTAGACCTTTTTACAGGTGGAGCTCTTGCAAGATTTTCTATATTTGCTATGGGTATTACTCCTTATATTAATGCTTCAATCATGATGGAACTTCTGACTGTGGTTTTTCCTTCTTTGGGAGCTTTAAAAAAAGAAGAAGATGGTAGAAGAAAACTCACTCGTTATGCGAGAAATTTAACGGTACTTCTTGCTGCTATAGAGGCTTTTGGTTTGACCATTTTTATGCATAATTATAAAGTTATTCCTCAACTTTCTTTTGTATATATTCTCACTACTGTAATTACTCTGACTGCTGGAACTACTTTTATAATGTGGTTAGGAGAACAAATCTCTCAGTATGGTGTAGGGAATGGAGTTTCTTTATTAATTTTAGCTTCTATTTTAGCTCGTTTTCCCACTGATATTACAAGAACATTTTTATTATTACAACGAGGGGAGATAGGTATTTTAAATGTAATAGTTTTCTTTATATTATTAATTGCAATAATTGTAGGAGTAGTATGGGAAGAAAATGCAGAAAGGAGAATTCCAGTACAATATTCTCGAAGGGTAGTAGGAAGAAGGGTATATGGAGGACAATCTACATATCTTCCTTTAAAGTTAAATCAAGCAGGAGTTATTCCAATTATATTTGCAATTACTATTTTAATGATTCCTCCTACAATAGGAGAATTTGTCAATATTTCATGGTTAAAAACTTTCTTTAATATTTTTTCTCCTAACTCCTTTCTCTATCCTATATTTTATTTTCTTCTTGTTTTAGGCTTTACCTACTTCTATGCATCTATTGTTTTTAATCCTAATGAATTATCAGAAAACTTTAAAAAATACGGCGGTTTTATTCCGGGTGTAAGACCTGGTAAGCCTACAGAGGAGTATTTGGCAAATACTTTGAACAGACTTAATTTCTTCGGTGGAGTATTTTTGGGATTAATTGCTCTAATACCTACTTTTATTGAACGTCTTACTGGAGTTACCGAATTCCAGTTAGGGGGAACAAGTATTCTAATTATGGTGGGAGTTATTTTAGATACTATTAAGACTTTGGAAGCTCAAATGATAATGAAAAGTTATGAGGGGTTTTTAAAATGAGGATATTAATATTTTTTGGCCCTCCAGGGGCAGGAAAAGGGACTCATGCTAAGATAATAAGTGAGATTTTAAATATTCCTCATATCTCTACAGGGGATATTTTTAGAGATGCGGTAAAGAATGAAACACCTTTGGGAAAAAAAGTTAAGGAATATTTAGATAATGGAAAGTTGGTACCTGATGAGTTGGTATGGGAAGTGGTTAAGGAAAGAATAACAAAAGAAGATTGTAAATTTGGATTTATTTTGGATGGATATCCTCGGACAATTCCACAAGCAGAGTTTTTAAAGAAATTTTTATCAAATGCAGAAATAAAGGTTATATATCTTAGAGTATCTGATGAAGTTGTAATAAATAGGCTAACATCTCGTAGAGTATGTAAAAACTGTGGAGCTATTTATAATTTAGTATCTATGCCTCCAAAAGAAAACAACAAATGTGACTTTTGTGGCGGAGAACTTTATCAAAGAAGTGATGATACTGAAGAAGTTATTAGAAAAAGACTTGATGCTTATTATAAAGAAAGTCAAGGATTGTTAGAATATTATAAAAATGAAGGTTTGTTATATGAAATAAATGGAGAGGAAGATAAAGAAATTGTAACTCAGAAAATATTAAAGGTGGTTAATAATGGAGTTTAAGGTTAAAGAGGATATAGAGAATATGAAAAAAGGAGGAAAGATCTTAGCACAAGTTTTTAAAGAATTGGAGAAGTATATCCAAGAAGGTATTTCAACTTATGAATTGTCCCGTAAGGCTGAGGAATTAATTTATAAATATAGAGCAAAACCTGCTTTTAAAGGATACAGAGGATACCCTGAAGTAATTTGTGTTTCTATAAATGAGGAGATAGTTCATGGAATACCAAGGAAAGATAGAGTATTAAAAAATGGGGATATTGTAAGTATAGATATAGGATTAGAATATAATGGGTTTTATGTTGATTCTGCAAAAACTTATTCTGTAGGAGAGGTATCTCCTTTAGTTTTAAAACTTATTGAAGTTACAGAATCTGCCTTGTGGAAGGGTATAGAAAAAGCAAGGGTGGGAAATTATTTATCGGATATATCTTGGGCTATACAGGAATATGTTGAAAAGAATGGTTTTAGTATTATAAGAGATTTTACAGGACATGGAATAGGGAGAAATCTTCATGAGCCTCCCAGTGTTCCCAATTTTGGGTCTCCGGGCCAGGGTCCCATTTTAGTAGAAGGATTAGCCTTAGCAATAGAACCAATGGTATCTATAGGAGACTATAAGGTTAAAATTTTGGATGATGGATGGACTGCAGTAACTCTTGATGGAAGTTTATCAGCCCATTTTGAACATACTATAATAATTACAAAAAATGGTCCTGAAGTTTTAACTCAAGAAGGATAAGGAAGATGTATGTCTAAGAAAGAGGTAATTGTGGTTTTAGGTACTGTTAAGGAAGCTCTGCCTAATGCAACTTTTAAGGTGGAGCTGGAGAATGGTTTTGAAATCTTAGCATATGTATCTGGTAAAATGAGAATGAATTTTATTAGAGTTATGCCTGGAGATAGAGTTAAAGTAGAATTGTCCCCTTATGACTTAACTAAAGGGAGAATTATATACAGATTTTCAGCAGGCAATAAGGAGGTTAAAAATGAAAGTTAGAGCTTCCGTTAAAAAAATATGTGATAAATGTAAAATTATAAGAAGAAAAGGTAAAGTAATGATAATTTGTGAAAATCCGAGACATAAACAAAAGCAAGGTTAAGGAGGTGTAAGATAAATGGCTCGTATTGCAGGAGTGGATTTGCCAAAAGAGAAAAAGATTGAAATTGCTTTAACATATATTTATGGTATTGGTCGTACTACTAGTAAAAAAATATTAGAAGTAACAAAAGTAGACCCTAACAAAAGAGTTAAGGATCTAACGGAAGAGGAAATTAGTAGATTACGTGAGGAAATTGAAAATAAATATAAAGTTGAAGGAGATTTAAGGCAAGAATTGGCTTCCAATATCAGGAGATTGATAGAAATTGGTTGTTATAGAGGAATCAGACACAAGCTTGGTCTACCTGTAAGAGGACAAAGAACTCGTTGCAATGCAAGGACAAGAAAGGGTCCACGTAAAACTGTAGGTGCAAGACGTAAAGAAAAATAAAAACTTGAATTTGGGGAGGTTAAAAAATTAATGGCAAAGAAAAGAAGAGTTAGAGGAGCAAGAAGAGAGAAGAAAGTTATACCTGAAGGAATTGCTCATATAAGTGCAACATTTAATAACACAATTGTCACAATAACTGACCATGCAGGGAATGTTATCGCATGGGGAAGTGGTGGTACTGCAGGATTTAAAGGAACAAAGAAAGGCACCCCTTTTGCTGCTCAACTTGCGGCAGAGATGGCTGCTAAAAAAGCAATCGAATATGGAATGAAAAGAGTAGATGTATTAGTAAAGGGGCCAGGTCCGGGAAGAGAAACTGCAATCAGATCTCTTCAGGCTGCTGGCTTAGAGATTAATTTAATTAAAGATGTCACTCCTATACCCCATAATGGGTGTAGGCCACCACGAAGACGTAGAGTATAAATAAGGAGGAAGGAGAATATGGCAAGATATACAGGACCAGCCTGTCGTTTATGTAGAAGAGAAGGAATTAAATTATTTCTTAAAGGGACAAAATGTTTTAGTAATAAATGTCCTTTTGATAGGAGAAAATCTGCACCTGGACAACATGGTAAAGCTCAAAGAAAACTTACAGAATATGGATTGAGATTAAGAGAAAAACAAAAACTAAAGAGGATTTATGGTGTATTAGAAAGGCAATTTAGAAGATATTTTGAGGAGGCTTCTAAAGGAAAAGGTGTTACAGGCGAAAGACTTCTTCAAATTTTAGAAACTCGATTAGATAATGTAGTTTATCGTTTGGGATGGGCTTTAAGTAGGGATCAGGCAAGACAACTGGTCTCTCATAAAAAAATTCTCGTTAATGGGAAAAGAGTAAATATTCCTTCTTACAATGTCAAAGTTGGAGATATAATTGAAATTGCAGAAAAGGATCTTGTTCCCATTCAAGAAGCTCTTGAGACTTTCTCTAATAGATATGTTCCTTCTTGGTTGGAAGTAGATAATGTAAATCTTAGAGGTAAAGTTTTGAGATTACCTACAAGAGAAGAGATAGATGTTCCTGTACAAGAACAACTAGTTGTTGAGTTCTATTCTCGTTAAGGAGGTTGATAAATTGATTGAAGAAACGAGAAGAGTTTATATTGAAGAAATAAATGATACTTATGGAAAATTCGTGATAGAGCCTTTAGAAAGGGGATTTGGATGGACTATTGGCAATTCTTTAAGAAGAATTTTACTATCTTCTATTGAGGGAGCAGCAGTAACTGCAGTAAGAATAGAAGGAATAAGGCATGAGTTGGATGTTTATAAGGGAATGAAGGAGGACATTTTAGAAGTTTTATTAAATCTTAAAAAATTAGTTGTAAAAATTGAGGATAACGAAGCCCATACCCTTCAATTAGATGTTGTAGGACCTAAAGTAGTTAAAGCAGAGGATTTTAAAGTTCCTGCTAATGTAAAAATAATAAATCCTGATTTAACAATTGCCACTTTAGTTGAAGAAGTTCCTTTATATATGGAGGTAGAAGTAAGAAAAGGAAAGGGTTATGTATCTGCAGAAGAAAATAAAATCCCAGGTCAACCTATTGGGGTAATAAATTTAGATTCTATATTCTCCCCTGTTAAAAAAGTAAGTTATGAGGTTGAAAAAACAAGGGTTGGAAGAAGAACAGATCTCGACCGATTAGTGATAAATATATGGACTAATGGGGCTCTTTCTCCAGAACTTGCCTTGAGGGAAG
Organism: uncultured bacterium; assembly: GCA_938034905.1. Classification (GTDB taxonomy): domain Bacteria; phylum Dictyoglomota; class Dictyoglomia; order Dictyoglomales; family Dictyoglomaceae; genus NZ13-RE01. The sequence goes on from CALHLF010000027.1 coordinate 14,132, forward strand.
CTGCTAAAATTTTAATGGATCATGCAAGATTTATCTTAGAGCAGGAATACTCTATTTCGGAAATAAAGAAGGAAGAAGTTCCTTTAATCAAGGAAGAAGAGAAGAAAGTTTTAACATTAGAAGATTTAGGATTATCCACAAGAGCCTATAATGCTTTAAGAATGGCAGGAATTCATACTCTTGATGAATTACTCACTAAAACAGAGCAAGAATTAATTAATATAAAGAATTTTGGACAAAAATCTCTTCAAGAACTTAAGGAGAAACTTAAAGAAAAGGGCTATTTTTTAGCTACTACGAAAGGAGAGGAATCTGATGAGGCATCGTAAAGCATATAGAAAATTAAGTAAGCCTACCCCTCAAAGAAAAGCGTTATTAAAATCTTTGCTGCTTTCTTTTTTTAAGCACGAAAAAATTATGACTACTTATCCAAGGGCAAAGGAGCTTACACGTTTGGCAGAAAAAATTATAACCTTGGCAAAGGAAGATTCTATATATAATCGCAGATTAGTTTATAGTTGGATTCAAGATCGAGAAATTGTAAAAAAGATATTTGCTGAGATTGCACCTAAATATCGACAGAGAGATGGTGGATACACGAGAGTACTTAAGGCAAGTACTCGTAGAGGTGATGGAGCTCAAGAGGCAGTGGTTGAATTGATATAGATGATAGAAGTAAAAAAAGTAACTTTTATTTATAAAGAAGAAAATAAAAAGGAGAAGGTGGCCATTAAGAATCTTAATTTAAACATACCTTCTCCTTCTTTTTGGGCCATAGTAGGAGCGAATGGCTCAGGGAAATCCACTTTAGCACGTCTTATGAATGGGCTTTTAATTCCTACATACGGTGATGTAATAGTGGATGGAATAAATACAAAAGAGGAAGAGAGAATTTGGGAGATAAGACAAAAAGTTGGATTAGTTTTTCAGAATCCAGAAAATCAGATTATAGGTATGACAGTTGAAGAAGATGTGGCTTTTGGATGTGAAAACTTGGGCTTATCTCCAAAGGAAATTGAGGAAAGAATAAATTTTGCCCTTTCCTCTGTAGGTATGGATGAATATAGAAATTATCCTCCTCATTTATTGTCTGGCGGTCAAAAACAACGAGTTGCTATAGCAGGTGTTTTAGCAATGCTTCCTAAATATATTATTCTAGATGAGCCAACTACGATGTTAGATCTCCGAGGAAGGAAAGAGATATTGAATATTGTAAGAGAACTCTATGAAAAAGAAAAAATTTCTATAATATTAATTACCCATAATATGGAAGAAGCTGTCTTAGCTGAAAGAGTTATAATATTGGATAATGGTGAGATTAAGTTTATAGGAACTCCAAGAGAGGTTTTTAATCTTGAATCAGAAATTTTTAAATGGGGATTAGATCTACCATTGGTTACAAAGTTGTCAAAAATTCTTCAAGAGAGAGGATTTGATATTTATTATCCCATCTTGACAATTGAGGAGTTAAGGAAATGTCTTTAATTTTCCTTGAAAATGTAAGTTTTTATTATCTAAAGAATACCCCCTTAGAAAGAATGGCTTTAGAAGAAATTAATCTTTCTATTAATGAAGGAGAAAGAATAGGTATTATTGGTGAAACGGGATCTGGAAAATCTACATTAATTCAATTATTTAATGGACTTTTACAACCTACTAAAGGAAAAGTATACTTGAAGGATAAAGATATAAAAGAATGGTCTATTAAAGAAATATGCAAGACCATAGGATTAGTTTTTCAATATCCTGAACATCAGTTTTTTGGAGAAACTGTTTTTGAAGAAGTAGCTTTTGGGCCAAGAAATTTAGGTTTTAAGGAAGAAGAGATGGAAAAAATTGTTAAAAGGGCTTTAGACACTGTGGGACTAAAATATGAGGAAATTAAGGAGAGAACTCCCTTTTCTTTATCAGGAGGAGAAAAAAGAAGATTGGCTATTGCAAGTATTTTAGCTATGGATCCTGAGGTTTTAGTTTTGGATGAACCTACTGCAAATCTGGATCCTCGAGGAAAACGCGAATTGATGGAATATTTGAATAAATGGGGAAGGGGAAATAAAACTTTAATAATAGTTTCTCATGATTTAGATGAAATTATTCCTTTAATAAGAAGAGTGATAATACTACATAAAGGGAGAATTATATTTGATGATTCTATTGATTTTCTATTTAGAGAAAAGCAGAAACTGATTGAGTTTGGTTTAGAACTTCCTCAAATCCTTCAAATTGTAAAAGTTCTAGTGGAGAAAGGATATCCTATTGAAGGATATATGACATTAAATGAGATAGCAGAAGTAGTTCTTGCATATAAAGGTTATTTAGCATCATGGAAGCATTAAAAGCCTTTCCCTTGGGGCAATACATCCCAGCAAATTCTTTTTTACATAATTTAGATGCTCGATCTAAATTAGTATCCTCCTTTTGGTTAATAATATTATTGTTTCTCTTAAAATTAAATCTCTCTTATCTGATTTTCTTTTTATTCATAATCTTAGAAATTTTTATTTCTCGGATTTCTTTAAAATATTTTATAAGAAGCTTAAAACCTATATATTTTTTAGTAATATTTACTTTTATAGTGCATTTCTTTTTTGGAGAAGAAGGGGGAAGAGTATTTTTTAAATATGGAATTTTACATATAACTGAAAAAGGAATCAAAATGGCTGTATTTATGTCCACAAGACTTATTTTTCTTGTTATGATTACGTCTCTTTTGACTTTGACTACTTCAGTCTTGGATTTGGCACATGGTTTAGAGGATATATTAAAACCTCTAAATTATATTAATTTTCCTGTTCATGAATTTTCAATGATGATGACTATTGCTTTAAGATTCGTCCCAACCCTCTTAGAAGAGACAGATAAAATAATTAAAGCTCAAAAATCTCGAGGTGCAGAATTTGGGAAGGGTAATCTTTTGGAACAAGCTAAAAAGCTTTTACCTATTATCATCCCTCTTTTTCTTAGTGCCTTTAGAAGGGCTGGAGAGTTAGCGGAAGCTATGGAAGCAAGGGGGTACAGGGGAGGAAGAGGTAGAACTCGTTATAAAAAAGTTTCCTGGGGAAAAAAGGAAAACCTATATATTTCTTTTATAATCTTGCTTTCTCTAGTTTTATTAAGCTTATAAAATGTATAATTGGAAATTGACCATCTCCTACATAGGTAAAAATTTTTACGGTTTTCAGAAGCAACCAAACAAAAGAACAGTCCAGGGGGTTTTAGAAAAAATATTAAGAGAGATTTTTCAGGAGGATATAAAGATTTTCGGAGCAGGTAGAACTGATACAGGGGTTCATGCAATAAAACAAGTAGTAAGTTTTAAATCCTCCAAAAATTGGGATTTATATAAATTAAAGGGGGCAATAGATGCGCTTCTGCCTGACGATATAGTTTTAAGAAATATTGAAAGGGTTGATGAGATGTTTCATGCAAGATATAGTGCAAAAAGCAAAACATATATTTATATTATTTATAATTCTAAATGTCCATCGTTATTCTTAAAGGATTTTGTTTGGTGGATAAAATATCCTTTAGATAGAGAAATTCTATCAATTTCTGCAAACTTACTTATAGGAAAGCATGATTTTATAAATTTTTGTATAAATGAGGAGAATAAAAATACAATAATTGAAATTGAAAATTCTTACTGGAAATTTTATGATAAATTCTTGATTTTTTATATTTCTGCTTCTCATTTTTTAAGAAAAATGATAAGATTTCTAATAGGAGGCATGGTAGAATTGGGATGTGGAAAAAAGAACCTTAATGATTGGATTACTTATTTTGAGAAGAAACTTGATAAGAGGTTTGCTCCCTGTGCTCCACCTCAGGGTTTATATCTTTTTGATGTGAAATATTGACAGAAATTAAAAAATTGTATTATATTATTTAATCTTAAAGAAAGGAGGAAAGGAAATGTCAACTTATATGGCAAAAAAGGAAGAGATTAAAAGAGAATGGTTTTTAGTAGATGCGAAGGGTAAAGTTTTGGGAAGATTAGCTTCTGAGATTGCAAAAATTTTGAGGGGCAAACATAAGCCTATATACACACCCCATGTAGATACAGGAGATTTTGTAATAGTAATTAATGCAAAGGATGTGATATTAACAGGGAAAAAGGAAAGTACTAAGATCTATTTTAGGCATTCAGGATATCCGGGGGGTGCAAAGGTTCTCACTGCTAAAGAAATGAAAATGAAATTTCCAGAAAGAGTCATTTATTTTGCAGTTAAAGGAATGCTTCCAAAGAATTCCTTAGGTAGAAAGATGATTAAAAAACTTAAAATTTATTCTGGACCGAATCATCCTCATCAAGCTCAACAACCAAAGATATTAAATATTTAGGAGGGATCAATGTTGGAATTAAGTATTAAAGAGAGGAAAGTAATACATGAAGTAGGAAGTAGAAAAACTGCAAGAGTTAAAGTTTGGCTCCATTACCCAGGAGAAGGGAAAATAATTGTGAATGATAAGAATATAGAAGAATACTTTGGTGGAAGATTATTTTTTCATGTTTTAGTTAAAAAACCATTAGAGCTCACAGGAATGAAAGATCAAGTAGATGTTATTGCAGATGCTATGGGTGGAGGCCCATCGGCTCAGGCTCAAGCTTTAGCTCATGGTATTGCTAAAGCTCTTACTTCTCTTAACCCAGAATTTAGAGGTATATTGAAGAAAGAAGGATTATTAAAAAGAGATCCCAGAGAAAAAGAAAGAAAGAAATATGGTTTAAAGAGAGCAAGAAGAGCTCCTCAATATTCAAAGCGTTAAATTATGGAATTGAAGGATTATATTATTTCTTTAGCTAAAAGGGCTATTGAGACATATTTAAGAGAGAAGAAGGTTATAGAACCTCCAAAAGATGTCCCTCTGGAATTAAAACGAAGAGGCGGTGCTTTTGTTTCTATTCATACAAAAACAGGTAGGCTTCGGGGTTGTATAGGAACTATACAGCCATTATATGAGAATTTAGCTCAAGAAATTATACAGAATGCTATAAGTTCTGCTTTTAGAGACCCAAGATTTCCACCTATTAGTTTGGAAGAATTAGATGATTTGGAGTTTTCTGTGGATATTCTTTCTCCCTTAGAGGAAGTAAAAAACTTAGAGGAATTAGACCCTAAAAAATTTGGAATAGTAGTGGAAAAAGACTGGAGAAGGGGAGTGCTTTTGCCTGATCTTGAAGGAGTAGATACCGTTAAGAAACAATTGGAAATTGCATTAGCAAAAGCAGGCATCGATCCTTCGGAAGATTTTAAAATTTACAAGTTTACAGTTATTAGATATAAGGAATGAATGAAAGAAGCTTTATACTATGAAAAATTAGAAGATGAAAAGGTTCAGTGTTTTCTCTGTCCAAATCATTGTTTGATAATCTCTGGGAAGAGAGGAGCTTGTGGGGTCAGAGAAAATAAGAATGGTATTTTATATTCCCTCAATTATAATCTTATAAGTTCCATAGCCTTAGATCCTATCGAAAAAAAACCGTTATACCACTTTCATCCAGGAAAACTTATTTTATCAGTAGGCACAGTAGGATGTAACTTTAAATGTCCTTTTTGCCAAAATTGGAGTATTTCTCAAGTTTCTCCCGAAGAATTAAAACTTGAAAAAATTGATAGCTATAAATTAATTTCTCTTGCAAAGTCTTATAAATCCTTTGGGATTGCCTATACCTACAATGAGCCCTTTATATGGTATGAATTTGTCTTAGAAACTTCTAAGATTGCTAAAGAAGAAGGATTAGATAATGTTCTTGTAACCAATGGCTATATAGAAGAAAAGCCCTTTTTGGAATTAGCCCCATATATTTCTGCTATGAATATTGATCTAAAAGCTTTTACTCAAGAATTTTATTTAAAATTATGTAAAGGTAAATTAGATGCAGTATTAAACACTATATATTTAGCCCACAAAAAGAACATTCATGTAGAAATAACTACTCTTATTATTCCTACATGGAATGATGGAGAAGAAGAAATTGAAAATTTAGTTGACTGGATAGCAAGTATAGATAAAAATATTCCCCTCCACTTCTCTCGATACTTCCCAGCTTACAAGTTTAACTTATCTCCTACCTCTTTTGACACTTTATTAAAAGCTTATTCTATTGGTAAAAAAAAGTTAAATTATGTTTATTTAGGCAATATATGGGATTTGGAAACTTCTACAACCTTTTGTCCTAAATGTAAAAGTCCACTTATTGTTAGGGATGGTTATTCTATTAAAAAAAATCTTTTAGTAAGTAGTAACTTATGTCCCTTTTGTGGTGAGGAAATTTCTATTATAATATAAAGAAATTATGAAAATTCGTAAATTCTTTTATATAATTTTGGGGATATTATTTTTGGGATTTTGGGGTTATAGCTATTATCAGTGGTGGTTAGATATTCCATGGAGGGAAAGATGGAAGAAACTTAAAGAAAACCCAGAACTTTTTTATTCGAAAGAGATAGAACTTAAAGGAGAAGTTATAAATCCTTATACTATTGTAGGAACAACTATATCAGTATATGTTTTGGAGTTTGAGAACTATAGATATGATGTAGTAAGTTATACAGGAATTCCTGAAGAGAAATCTAAGATAATTGTTAAGGGTAAAATTAAAAGGGATTTTAAAGTGGAAACTCATTTTGGAAATAGAAAGATTATCAAGACTTTCCCTTGGGTAATTATAGAAGAGGAAAGGAGAGAGGCACAATGAGAAAGTTTTTTGGGACAGACGGAATAAGGGGGAAAGTTAATGAAGATTTAACTCCCGAGTTTACTTTAAAATTAGGAAAAATATTAGCAAGTTATTTAAAAAATGAAAATGGGAAAATAATTATTGGATATGATACAAGAATATCTAAGGATATGTTAAATTTTGCTTTACAATCGGGGATACTTTCTGCAGGAATAGATACTTTGGATGTAGGAATTATTCCTACACCAGGAATTGCCTATCTTGTCAAAAATTTGGATTCTATTTCTGCAGGTATTATGATTTCAGCATCCCATAATCCTGTAGAGTATAATGGTATTAAAATATTTGGAAAAGATGGTTTTAAACTTCCTGATGACGTCGAAGACGAGATAGAGAGGTTACTTGAGTCTCCAAGACCTCTTTATTTTGGGGAGAAAATAGGAAAGAGAATTGATTTTTCAGAGGGAAGAGAACTTTATGTAGAATTTCTTAAGAATATTGTAAATATTGAGTTAGAAGGTTGGAAAATCTTTTTAGATTGTGCTTATGGTTCTGTTTCTGATATTGCCCCTAAGTTATATAGAGATTTAGGTGCAGAAGTTATTGCTATAAACTATAATTATGATGGAACAAATATAAATAAGAATTGTGGAGCAGTTTATCCTGAAGTTGGTCTTGATAATTTTAGGAAATCTGATGCAACAATTGGTTTTACCTTTGATGGAGATGGGGATAGAGTTTTAGCTTTTTCTAAGGATTTTACTATTGTTAATGGAGACAAGATCCTGGGAATTATTGCATTATATTTAAAGAAAAGAAATAAGCTTAATAAAAATGTAGTAGTTGGAACAATAATGACCAACTGTGGGCTTGAAGAATTTCTTAAAAAAGAAGATATTTCCCTTATTAGGACTAAAGTTGGGGATAGATATATTTTAGAAGAAATATTGAACAATAAATTAAATCTTGGAGGAGAACCTTCAGGACATATTATTATTTTTGATTATTTACCTACAGGGGATGGCCTCTTAACTTCTCTTTTTCTTTTAAAAGTTTTGAAAGAAGAAAACGTCTCCTTAGAAGAATTGGCACATTCTATACCCCAGTTTCCACAAATAACTGAAAATTTATCTTTAAACAAAAAATATCCAAAGGAAATCCTAAAAGATCTTGAAGAATATGTTAGGGAGGTGATAAAGGAAAAAAATATTAGATATATAGTAAGATTCTCAGGGACGGAATCTTCAGTTTTGAGAATTACTTTAGAGGGAGATGTTCCTGAAAGCCTTTTAGAAGAATATATGAAGGAAATTAAAGAGAAGATAAATTTCCTTCTAAGTTAAGCGCCTGAACTTACTCTATATAGAGTAAGTTGACGAGGTGGAGGTTTATCGAAGTTTTCGGCGGATGCCTCCAGGCAATTGCTACTTGCCTTAAGGAAACTTACAAAACTGGTGGGTGACCGCCAGGACAAAAGGTTTCCAGTAGCAAGGCAAGTAAGGAAGTCTCCTTCTCATAAAATTTTTACTATGAGGAGGAGAGAAAATGTGCGGTATTATTGGCTATGTTGGAAAAAATCCGTGTGTACCTTATATTATAAAGGGATTAAAAATGTTGGAATATAGAGGATACGATTCTGCAGGATTAGCTACTTTGGTGGATGGAGAAATAAAAATTAAAAAGGTCGTTGGTAAGGTAAATCAGTTGGAAAAAATTGTGGTAAATAATGAGGAGGGTTATATAGGAATTGGACACACTCGGTGGGCGACCCATGGAGAGCCTACCTTAAACAATGCACATCCCCATATAGATTGTAACGGTCGTTTTGTTGTAGTTCATAACGGTATTATAGAAAACTACAAAGAACTAAAGGACTATCTATTAGGAAGAGGACACATATTCAGAAGTCAAACAGATACGGAAGTTATAGTACATCTTTTGGAAGAATTTTTTGAAGAAAATATTGTATATTCATTTAAAAGAGTTGTTGAAAAATTAGAAGGTTCTTTTGCATTAGTAATATTAGATAAAAATAATCCTCAGAGTCTTTATGGAATAAAAAGACAGAGCCCCTTAATAATTGGTTTAGGAGATGGAGAGGTATTTGTTGCTTCTGATATACCTGCACTTTCTCTTTGGGTTGAAGATTATATTTTCCCAGAAGATGATCAATTGGCTATTCTCAATCCCAAAAAATTAGAGATTTATAATCTTAAAGATAAATTGGAAAAGTTAAATATAAAACCTGTTAAAATTTCAAAGGAAAAGATTTCTATTGATAAAGGTGGTTATCCCCATTACATGCTAAAGGAAATACATGAACAACCTACAATACTAAGGGAGATATTTACTGAAGGGATAGAGAAAAAAGGGAATTTCTTCTTTTTTAAAGATTTTAAAGAAGATGATAACCTATGGAAAAATATAAACAAAATATCCATAGTTGCTTGTGGAACTTCTTATCATGCGGGATATTTTGCAAAATACCTCTGGGAGGAAGAATTACCTTATAATGTAGAAGTTGATTACTCCTCGGAATTTAGATATAGAAAGCCTAAAATAGATAAAAATACTCTTTTTATCGCCATAAGTCAATCAGGAGAAACTGCAGATACTATTGCAGCCTTAAGATTAGCAAGAGAGAAAGGAGCTAAAATTCTTTCCTTGACGAATAATCTTAGAAGTACTATAGCGAGAGAAAGTGATCTTAACCTATATTTAAGATCAGGAATAGAAATAGGTGTAGCGGCTACAAAGACATTTATGGCAGAATTAGCCTTTATTTTTCTTCTAAAAGAATATATAAAACAAGAATTATATGGGGAAAACAGTATAAATTGGGATGATTTAAGAAAAATACCTGTTTATTTAGAAAAGATTTTATCTGAATCTAATTTAATAAAAGAAATAGCTTATAAATATTCAAAAAATAAGAATTTTCTTTATATTGCACGGGGAAAGAATTTTCCATTAATTTTGGAAGGGGCTTTAAAGTTAAAGGAGATATCCTATATTCATGCTGAAGGTGTTTCTGCGGGAGAAATGAAACATGGTCCTATTGCATTATTGGATGAAAATACTCCTGTAATGACAATAGCAGTTCAGGATGAGACTTATAACAAGATTTTCTCAAATTTAGAAGAAGTAAAAGCAAGAAAAGCACCTATCATTGCTATTGCTACTGAGAATGATCAAAAAATTATGGATGTTGCTGATGATCTTATATATGTTCCTAAACACAATTCGAAGTATTACTACTTCTTCGTAACAATTCCCTTACAACTTTTTGCCTATTACGTGGCTGAGAAATTAGAAAGAGAAATTGACCAGCCAAGAAATTTAGCTAAGTCTGTAACGGTAGAATAGTTTATGACTGAGAATTTAAGAATACTTGGAGTAGGTTTGGATATTATAGAAATTGATAGAATAAGAGAAATAGCTCTAAAATACAGAAATTTTTTAGAGAGAATATTGTCTATAGAGGAAAGAAGACAAATAATTAATAAGAAGGATAAGTTTCCATCTATTGCTGTAAGATTTTCTGCAAAGGAAGCATTTATTAAAGCCTTAGGTGGAAGATTTGAGGGATGGCGTTGGCAAGATGTGGAGGTTTTAACAGGAATAAATGGGGCTCCAGAAATAAGATTAAAAAATAAAGCTTTAGAGGAAGCTGTAAAAAGAGGAATTAAAGAAATAAAGATTAGTCTTTCTCATTCTAACAAATATGCAGTAGCAGTGGTTATAATACTAGGATAAGGGGGGAGAAATATTCCTATGAAGGAAAGCCCATTGGAAAATTTAAGAAAAAAACTAGAAGAGATGAAGAAGATTTTAGGGGACATAATTGTTCCCAATCCTAAGAAACTTCAAGAAAATTGTGAAAAATTTATTACTCTTAGGCAAGAGATACAAGACTTAATTGATGAATTAGATAAATTAAAGGTTCCTATAGAGCCGGAATTAGTTCGATTAAGAGAGATTGACTCATTGGTAAGATCAAATCTAAGGATATTTAATAGAGGGCTTAGAAATTCTTCTATATTTTCAAAAGCTTCTTGTTATCCTAAGGAGTTTTGGTGGTGGCATATATCGGAAATTGTAAAAATAGAAAAAAAGAAGAAATTAAAAAAAATTATACTCTCTACAGGAATATTGGGGATTATTATAATAGGGATAATATTAATATTTACATTTTATAAGACTCCAGAAGAGGAATTTCTAACTGCTTTATCTTATGTGGATAAGTTAATAGAAGAAAAGAAATATGAGATAGCAGAGGTGGAAGCAAGAAAAATTTTAGAAAAATATCCCAATAGAATAGAAATTTGGATAAAATTAGGAATTATTCAAGAAATGAAGGGTCATCCTGATTTTACTTCCACCTATAATAGAGCTAAAAGTTTATGTAAAAATGAAGAAGAATTTTATATGAGTAGAGCGATGGAATATTTTAGGATAAAGGAATTTGAAAGAGCAGAAAGGGATATAGATAAAATTTTAAAGAAGGATAGTGAAAATCCCAGGGCTTTATATATATTGGGATCTATATATGAAGAGAAAGGAGAGATATTTGAGGCATTGAAAGTATATAAAAAAATAGAATCCTTAGGAGATAAAGTTGATCCACAACTTATGGCAATGACAAAGGTCAGATTAGGTTTAATCATGCAAAAAATTCCATCTACTCTTCCTTTAAAATAGGTCGAAGCTTGAAGCTGATAAAAAGGGTGGGATTGGAGATCTAGATGGAAAGCTCTCTCATGAAAAAGAGAAAACTAGTCAATTTTGTCCTTTCAAAAATGGCACTTGAAAAAAGAATTTAAAAGTGCTATATTGAAAACAAAGAGCCCTGCTGTGTGCGTGATGTGAACGTGTCCTTGGCTCAACACCTTTTCTTGGGAAGCCAATATCTTATTTTGGGATTGCGGCTCTAACGAGCTACATAACCAAAATAAGTGAGGCTTAAAAGTTTTGGGAAGAGGGCGCAAAGGCATGTAGCATCACGGCACAGCGGGGATTTTTAATAATAAATAGAAACCTGATGAAAAAATGAGAGTAAGTCAAAATATAAGAGAAAAGTTCATTAAGTATTTTGTAGGGAAGGGACACTTGCATCTTCCAAGTTCTTCTTTAGTCCCCAGTGATGATCCCACTTTGCTTTTTACTACTGCAGGAATGGTGCCTTTTAAACCCTATTTCTTAGGTCAAGGGGTTCCTCCAGCAAAAAGAATAACAACAATCCAAAAATGCTTTAGAACTACAGATATAGAGAAAATTGGAATTACTCCACGTCATCTCACCTTCTTAGAAATGCTCGGAAATTTCTCCTTAGGGGATTATTTTAAAAAAGAGGCTATAGAATTTGCATATGAGTTTCTTGTTAAAGAACTTCACTTACCTTTATCTTCTTTATGGATTTCCATATATGAAGAAGATGATGAAGCCTTTGAGATTTGGAATAAACACATTGGTATACCTAAGGAGAAAATAGTGAGATTGGGAAAAGAGGATAATTTTTGGGGACCACCAGGACCTACAGGACCTTGTGGTCCATGTTCTGAAATTTATTATGATTTTGGTCCTAAAAATAAACAGGAAGAAGCTTTGAAGCCTGGAGACCCTGGTGATAGATTTATGGAAATATGGAATCTTGTATTTATGACCTACTATATGGATGAACAAGGAAAAATGACTCCTCTTCCTCAAAAAAATATTGATACAGGTATGGGTTTGGAAAGAATTACTGCTGTGGTGGAGGAAGTAAGTAATGTCTTTGAGACAGATCTTTTTAAGCCATTAATAGAAGAAACAAGAAGATTGATAAATCAAGAAGATAAAGTAGTAGAAAGAATAATATCTGATCATATAAGGGGAATAACCTTTCTGATGGGAGATGGTGTTGTTCCTACCAATGATGGACGAGGTTATGTTTTGAGGAGATTAATTAGGAGAGCTGAAAGAAAAGCTTTTGAGAAGGGAATAAAAGAGCCTTTCTTGTATAATTTGGTTCCTAAGGTTATTGAAATCATGAAATCTTTCTATCCTGAGCTCGTTTCTAAAAGGGATTTTATAATGAAAATATTAAAACGGGAAGAAGAACAATTTTTAAGAACCTTAGAGCAAGGACTTTATCTTTTAGATTCTTTATCAAGAGAAGGAAAAACTGAATTATCAGGAGAATTTGTATTTAAACTTTATGATACTTATGGTTTTCCTTTTGAGTTGACTCTTGAAATTGCTCAGGAGAGAGGATGGAAGATAGATTTAGAAGGTTTTAATAGACTAATGGAGGAGCAAAAAAGAAGGGCAAGAATTTCACTAGAAGAAAAACTAGAAAGTGTCTGGATAAATCTCTCTGATGAAGAAATATATAGGTTAAGGGAAATTCCTCCTACTGAGTTTTTAGGATATGAAGTTTTAGAAGCAAAGTCTAAGGTTTTATTTTTCCTGCAGGGAAGACATGAAAAAGTAATTAAGCCCTTTGAGGAAGTCTATTTTATATTAGATAAAACACCTTTTTATGCAGAAAGTGGAGGACAAGTATCCGATAAAGGAATAATAATTGGAGAAGAAATAGAGATTGTAGTAGAAGATGTTCAAAAATTAGGAGAAAAATTTTATGCTCATAAAGGAAAAGTAGTGAAAGGAGAATTTAGAGAGGGAATAGAAGTTATAGCAAGGGTTGATAAGGATTTAAGAGAAGCTGTTCAGAGACATCATACTGCTACTCATTTATTACATGCTGCTTTAAGAAGAATTTTAGGAAATCATGTTATACAATCGGGATCTCTTGTTTCACCTGATTTTTTAAGGTTTGATTTTACTCACTATCAACCTTTGACATCATCAGAGATTGAGGAGATAGAAAGAATAGTAAATAATTACATAATTTCTAATCATAGGGTAGAAAAAATATATACTACTTTGGATAAAGCAAGGGATATGGGAGCTTTAGCTTTATTTACTGAAAAATATCAAAAGGATGTGAGGGTTATTAGAATAGATGATATAAGTATAGAACTTTGTGGTGGAACTCATGTTGACTCTACAGGGGAAATTGGACTGTTCCTAATAACAAAGGAAGAGGGAATTGGAAGTGGAATAAGAAGAATCTTTGCATTATGTGGTCTAAAAGCATGGGAATATATTAATTCTCAGAGAAAGGTATTAAGCAATATTTATAGAGAAATGAATGTTAATAATTTGGAGGAATTAGATCAACGATTATCAAAAATATTAACTCTTTTGGAAGAAAAGGATAAAAGGATTAGAGAGCTTGAAAATGTAATATTGGAACATGAGGCTAAGAGAATATTAGATAAGGCTATTGTAAGAGATAACATAAATATTTTTATTGAGAAGATAAATGTTCCATCTTTAGAGATGGTAAGGAAATTAGGAGATTATTTAAAAAGTAGAAAATCTAATAGTTTAATTATTCTTGGTATAGATCAAGAGAATAATACCTCTTTAAATATAATGTTATCTCCGAGCTTAGTTAAAAAAGGAATACTTGCTAAGGATATTGCAAGATTATTAACTGAGAGATTAAATGGAAAAGGAGGAGGAAAAGATACCTTTGCTCAAATAAATATAAATAAGATTGAAGATCTAAAAATTATTAAAGATATATTAATAGAATGGATAAAAATATAATTATGGGAAGATGGCTAGCAATTGATTGGGGAGAAAAATATATTGGATTGGCTATTTCTGATCCCCTCGGGGTAATTCCCCAGGGATTAGGAGTATTTGCGAATAAGGGAAAAAAGGAATTTTTAGAACTTATTGAAAAAATAATAAAGGATTATTCAATTAAAGGATTTGTAATTGGATTACCCATTTCTTTAAAAGGTGAAGAAACACAAAGAAGCACAGAGGTAAAAAAAATTGGTATAATTTTGGAAAAAATTTTTTCATTACCAGTGTATTTTGTTGATGAAAGATTTTCTACAATTGAAGCAGAAAGAATTTTGATTCAGGGAGATGTGAAAAGAGGTAAAAGGAAAATTATTAGAAATCAACAATCTGCTATAATAATTCTTGCTAAGTTTCTCTCACAATTTTCTTCTTGACTATGATAGTAACAAAAATTATAATTTGGTTCAAAAGGGCGCGTAGCTCAGTGGGAGAGCACTATCTTGACGCGGTAGGGGTCGGTGGTTCAATCCCACCCGCGCCCACCATATAGGAAAGGCAAAGAAGAGGAGAGTACCCTTACAGAGGCTTCCAGAGAGGAAGGGGAGTGGTGAAATCCTTCTAAGCTTCATAAGGGGAAGACCACCTCAGAGCTTTTTTACTGAAATCTATTATAAAGAGAGTAGGTAAAAACGGGTAATTCCGTTAAAGATTAAAAGTGGGTGAAGATAACCAATTAAGGTGGAACCACGGAGCTCCCGTCCTTTAAGGCGGGAGCTTTATTTTTAAAAGTTAAGGAGAGGAGATGGAATATATGGCATGGACTATGAAGTGGAAAGACAATGTTTGGAAATGTAAAGGAAGTATTTTATCGGCAATTGAGGAGAAAGGTTTAAATAGTATTGCTTTAGGGGCTAAAATTAACAATAAACTATATGATCTCTCTCATATTCCTGAGGATGATTCTGAGGTGATAATATTAGACTGGGATTCGCCTGAAGGAAGAGAAATATATAGACATACCACTTCTCATATCATGGCAAATGCTGTAAAAGAGCTATTCCCAGAGATAAAATTAGGAATTGGTCCTGCTATAGAAGATGGGTTTTATTATGATTTCTATAAAAAAGATCCTTTCACTAAAGAAGATTTAGAAAAAATTGAAAAAAAGATGCAAGAAATAATAGAAAGAGATTTACCCTTGGAAAGATTTGAATTGTCAAAGGATGAGGCAAGAAAACTTTTGCAAAGTTTAGATGAGGACTTTAAACTTGAACTCTTAGAGGAGATTCCTGAAGATGAGCCGATAACTTTTTATAAGCAGGGAAATTTTATAGATTTATGTAGAGGTCCCCATCTTCCATCTACAGGAAGGGTGAAATATTTTAAACTTCTTAGTACTTCGGCGGCATATTGGAGGGGGAATGAGAAAAATCCAATGTTTCAAAGAATATATGGAACCTCATTTCTAACTAAGGAGGATCTTGAAGAATATTTAAAAATAAGGGAGGAAGTAATAAAAAGAGATCATAGAAGATTAGGAAAGGAGCTAAACTTGTTTTTTATTTTTGAAGACGCTGGTCCAGGTTTAATATTTTATCCCCCAAAGGGAGCAATTGTAAGATATATTATTGAAGAATTCGAGAGGAAGGAACATATGAAGAGGGGGTATCTTCCAGTCATTACCCCACATATTATGAAAATAGATCTTTGGGAAAAATCTGGACATTGGGATAATTTTAGAGAGAATATGTTCTTTTTAGAAATAGAAGAGCAAAAATATGCGATAAAGCCTATGAATTGTCCTGGACATATACTTATATATAAATCCTTTATTCACAGTTATAGGGATCTACCCTTGAGATTTTTTGAAATGGGAACAGTCTATAGATATGAAAGGTCTGGAGTTCTTTACGGACTTCAAAGGGTAAGAGGATTTACTCAGGATGATGCTCACATCTTTTGTACCCCTGAACAGTTGGAAGATGAGATAAAAGAAATTTTGAATTTTGCTTTCTTTATGCTTAATTCCTTTGGTTTAAAGGATTTTGAGATAACCCTATCAACTCGACCGGAAAAATATATTGGGAGCGATGAAATTTGGGAGAAGGCAACAAATTCCCTAAGGAATGCTTTAGATTCATTAGGGGTGGAATATAAAATTGCAGAAGGAGAAGGAGCTTTTTATGGTCCTAAAATAGATATTGGATTAAAGAGCCTATATGGAAAATCCTGGCAGGGCCCCACAATTCAAGTGGATTTTAATCTTCCTGAAAGGTTTGATTTGACTTATGATGCTCCTGATGGAACAAGAAGAAGACCTGTTATGATTCATAGAACTCTTTTAGGTTCTTTGGAAAGATTTATGGGGGTATTAATAGAACATTATGCTGGAAGGTTTCCTCTTTGGCTTTCTCCTACTCAAATTATTATTTTACCTATTGCAGATAGACATAAAAGTTATGCTTTAGAGATAGCAAATATATTTAGAGGAGAAAACTTCAGGGTTGATGTAGATTTAGATCAAGCAAGTTTAAATTATAAGATAAAGAAGGCTATTTCTCAAAAAATTCCTTATTTATTTATTGCTGGAGATAGAGAGATGAAGGAGAGGAAGATAAGTGTTAGAAAACATGATAGAGATTTAGGAGTATTTTCTGTAGAAGAAATATTAAAAGCACTCAAGGAAGAGGTGGAGAAACGCTTAGCATGATCAAGGTTATATTAACCATATGGATGTTTTTCTTAGGAGCAAGCATAGGAAGTTTCTTAAATGTAGTAATATATAGATTACCTAAGGGGGAGTCTATAATTACTCCCCCTTCTCATTGCCCTAAATGTAATCATAGATTAGTTCTATGGGATTTAATTCCAGTTTTTAGTTATGTTTTTTTAAGGGGAAGATGTAGGTATTGTGGAGAAAGAATTTCTATAAGATATCTATTAGTGGAAACTTTTTTGGGTTTGTGTTTTTCAATTTTATTTTTAAATTTTGATTTTACCTTCTTTACTTTAAAATCCCTAATATTCATTTCCTTTTTACTACCTATTTTTTTTATAGATTTAGAACATATGTTAATACCTGATATTCTCTCTATTCCTGGTGCTCTATCAGGAATTATATTATCCCTTTTTGAAGGTAGATTAATAGAAAGCCTAAAAGGGGGTATAGTTGTTGGGATAATACTTTTATTAATCTATTTTTTAGCGCTGATTTTTTATAAACAGGAAGGCATGGGACAAGGTGATATTAAATTGGGGTTTTTATTAGGAAGTTTTTTAGGGATTAAAATGGGTATTTTGGCCTTATTCTTAGGATTTATTTTAGGAGGATTAGTTTCAATAGTCCTTGTTATTCTAAAAACTAAAAGATTAAAGGAATATATTCCCTTTGGTCCTTTTCTTATAATCTCGGGAATTTTTAGCTATTTTTGGGGTGAAGAATTAATTAGATTTTATTTTACTTTATTTTAATTTATGAATTATAGAAACCTTGGTTTTACACTTTTAGAATTGTTAATTGCTTTCTCAATTTTTTCAATCATTGTTATTGTTTTGAGTTATAATTTTATAAATTTTTTTGAGAGGTTAAGTTTAGAAGAAGCAACAGTTTATTTATTTACAACATTAAAACTTTTTCAAGAAAGTGCCTGTTCCCAGAAGGATTATTATGATCTTTTCGAATTTTATCCAACTATTGAATTATGTATTTGGAAAGTATATAATCCAAGTAGTAATAGCTATAAGAATTATCGTATAATTGATTTAAAAAAATATAAAGTTGATCTAATATCTGCTAATTTTGGGACCTTAAATTCCTTACACTTTACTAATTTAGGAATACCTTCTTCGGGAGGTACAATAATTTTAGGAAAAGGAAGTTTAAGAAAATATATAATTATCACACCGGCAACAGGGAGGATAAGGATAAGTGATTCTCCACCAGAAAGTTGGTAATGAGGGTTTTAATTTAATAGAAGTGTTAATTGTAGGTTTAATAATTTCTATTGCAATGTTTGCTGTATTCCAGATGTATTCCTATGGACTATTTCAATATCCTAAAATAAGCAATCTTGTTCAAGCTAATCATCTTTTAGTTAGAGAGGCGGAAAATATAAATTCACAAAAATTTAATCAATTAGAAAATTTTCTTTCTAATAACTATCCTAAGGTGATCAATATTGGAGATTTAAGTTTTAGTCTATCCTATACTTTAAATACTCCCTATTCATGGTGTAAGGTAATTACCCTTATTGTATCCTGGAAAGATGGAACTTATACTAGAAGTTTGTCATTAGAAATACTGAGGTCCATACCATGATGAAGAAGGGATTTACATTAACGGAACTTTTGATTAGTATTGCAGTATCTTTTATAGTAATTACTGCTATTGTCAACTTTCTTATTATAGGTTCTCAAAGTTATCAAAAAATAAATCAAAAAATAGATTTACAAAGGAATGCAAGATTAGTATCCGATAGACTGATTAGAGAAGTAAAAAGGGCTTATTCTATTGATCCCTCCTCCGATGGTAATAATCTTATATTTAACTACTATATATATACTCTTCAATCTAATATTGTTTCTTCCTCTTTATCTACTATTAGATATTATGTAAATACTTCTGGTATCTTAAAAAGACAGGTAAAACAGGGGTTTTTATGGGTTGGAGATAATCCTTTAACAGAAGATAATATAAAGGTTTTAACACCTGTTTTTTACTATTTAGATAAATCCTTTAATCCTACCCCTCCAAACTTGGCTAAAATAATTCTTGTGAATCTTAAATTGGATGCTAATAAAGATAATCAGGCAGATTATACATTATCTTTTTCCATTTATTTACCTCTTAAAGAAAATTATTTCTTGAGGTAAAATATAAATGAGGTGGTAAAATGAAAGAAAAGGGACAATTAATCTTGGTTATTTCCATAGTTCTTTTCTTATTTATTCTTGGAGGAATAATTTTATCTTTAATTCCTCCTGAGAATTTAATGGCGAGAAGACAAATAGAGAGTAATCAGGCTTTTTATCTTAGTCAAGCTGGATTAGAAAATGCAATTTATCTAATCAATAATGATAGAAATTTAAAAGATTTAGTGATCTCATCCAATAAAGGATCCTATGGCTTAAATGTCAATTATACTATTACTCAAACATCAGGAACAAAATTAACAGGGTCTTTTATTTTTCCTATTCAATTAGGAGAATACGTGGTATCTGCTAATTATACAAATGCCTTGATTAACGAAGGTGGATTATTGGCTCAGGGTGATTTCTTTGTAATAAAAAGTACAGGTTATATTCCATCAGTTTCAAATTATACTGCAAAAAGAAATATTGAAATATTTGGGAGAGTAGATCAAATTTCATTAGATCCCTTTAAATATGCAGTTTTTGCTGGAACTAGTGTGAGCATTAAAGGAAATGCTGTTATTCGTGGTGAATCCTTAGAGGAAGGAGGATTTGATACTGCTATATATTCTCGGGGAGATGTTAGATTAATAGGTAATGCCTTTGATGTTAATGGAACAAATTCACCTATTCCAGGGGTTGATTATATAGCCAATGATACTTCATTACAGCTACCTCAATTAAATATGGCCTATTTAAGGGCTATCTCTATAATGCAAGGATTATATAGAAGTGGAAGAAATGTTGATTTAAAACAAATTGTGGATATAGCTCAGAGTAATCCTTCATGGTATAATTCTGCAACTAAAACTTATAATACCTGGTCCTTAGTTATTTTCATAGATGGCTCTGCCAAAATGGATGGAAATGTTGAATTTCAAGGAATTGTTGTTGTCAATGGAGATTTAAGAATTAGTGGAAGGGGAAATAAGGTGAGAGGTATTGTTTTTGCTTCAAATATGGATACTGTCCCTAAAGATTTAAGTATATACGGAGATCCTGTTATTGATGGTTGTTCCCTTGGAGAGATTGTGGATATAGGAGGTAATAGTACTGTAAGACATAATAAAGACTTTTTAAATAACGTATTTATTACCCATGGGATAGAAAATATAGTTCAGAAGACAAGGGGAAAGCTAAGAGCTCTTTCTTGGAGGGAGTATTAATTAAATATGGATATTAAAGATTTATTTTCCTCAGAAGAACAGATAATAGGAATAGATTTTAATAACCCTATAAGAGTAATTCATGC
This sequence comes from uncultured bacterium, assembly GCA_938034905.1. Lineage (GTDB taxonomy): Bacteria > Dictyoglomota > Dictyoglomia > Dictyoglomales > Dictyoglomaceae > NZ13-RE01. Next base: position 34,618 of record CALHLF010000027.1, read on the forward strand.
AGGAAGAAGAAAGAATAAGATTACTATAAAAAATATTTATGAAGAGAATTTTTCTGATGATATATTTCAAGGGGGACAAATTTCTAAACCAGAAGTTATAAAAGAGACATTAAGAAAGATTTTGAAGGCTTTTAAAATCAAAAAAGGAAAAGCTCTTTTTTCAATCCCTGCTCAAAATACAGTGGTAAGATTTATAAACTTTACCTATATGCCTGAAGAGGAGATTAGAGAAGCTTTAAGATGGGAGTTGGAAAGATATATCCCCTTTCCAGTGGAAGATGTGTATTTTGATTATCAAATATTAGGTATAACAGAAAGGGAAAATGCAAAGGAATATCAGTTGTTATTAGTTGCTTCTCCTTCGGAGATTCTAAATTCTTATTTAGAAATTATAAAAGATTTAAATTTAGAACCAGAACTTATAGATATAAGCTCCTTTTGTGCTATAAGAACTGCAATTAAAGAGAGAAAGGATATTCCTGATGAATCAACTTTATTTATCTATGCTCGAAACAGATTTGTTGATTTAGTAATTTCGAAAAATAAAAAGCCCTTCTTTTTTAGAACTCTGATTACCAAGCATTGGTTTGAAGATAAAGAATTGGATGATCTAAGTAGGTCATATGCTTTAGAAGAGTATTTAAAAGAGATTTCTCAAAATATTAACCTCTTCTATATGCAATATCCTGAGGAACGTATTGAAAGATTAATTCTCTTAGGGGATAATGTATTAAATCAAGATTTTATAGAAATGTTAGAATCAATGATGGGATTAACAATAGAAGTGTTTCCTATGTCCTTGAATGAGATGAATATGCAAATTAAAAGCAAAGATGTATTATCTACTTTTCAAAAGGATCTTCCAAAGTGGTGTGTTCCATTGGGACTTCTTCTGTGGGGAAGAGTGTAAATTATGTTTAGAATAAATTTATTACCTAAGGTAGCGAAAAAGAAGGAAGTAATAAGAATTCCCTTTTTGGGTATATTATTCTTTATTGTTTTATTTATCCTCCTTTTAGGGGGATTAACCCTTTATAGAAACCTATTAATAGAAGTTAGAAGTTTGAGAAATGAGAATATCTCTTTAGAGCAACAGATAACTTCTATGAAGGATAGATTGAGAGAACTTCAAAAGATAGATGAATTAAAGAAGCAATACAGTGAGAAATTGAAACTTTTGGATGAAATTTCCCAAAGGGAAATTTCCTGGTTATCCTTGTTTGAAAATTTGAATAAAAACACTCCAAGAAACTTATGGTTTAAAAATTTTTCCATGGAAGATTTGAATTTAAGCATAGAGGGTTTTGCATTATCTTATAATGATATAGCAGTTTTTCTTGCTCAAATGGAAAATTTAGGTATGTGGGAGAATATAAAATTAGTCTTTGCTTCGAGAGTAGGGAATCCACCCTATGAATCTATCAATTTTCAGTTGTCTGCTCAGTATAAGAGGGTAATAGAATGAAGATAAATATTTGGATCATCCTTTCGATATTTTTATTATTAATAATAGTTGGTTTTTATTTTCTCATATACCGCCCCCTTGATCAGGAGAAAACACTCCTTTTAGAAAATATTGAAACTAATAGGCAGACTCTATTGAGGTATCAAGCAAGTTATAAGAAATTATTGGAAGAATGGGATAAGTTTAGAGAAGCTCTCCAGAGATATTCAGAATTACAAGAGAAACTTCCTCTAAGGGAGGATCTACCAAAGCTTCTAATTTATGTAGAAAAGATATCTCGAGATTCAAAATTAAAGATAAACTCTTTTAAGCCCCTTCCGTCTACAACACCCAAATCTGATGATAAAACTCCTCCCCCTTATGAAGAGTATAATTATAGTATAGATATGGAAGGAAGTTATGGTGGTTTTTTACTCTTTCTTTCTAAGATTAAAACAGCACCTCGATTAATATTAATTAAAAATTTAAAGATAAATCCTGTTAATGTTGAGGCTTCTTCATTGAAATATAATTTTATTTTATCTACATTTATAACTCGTTGAGGGAGAAGATGATGAATTTGAGTTCTTTATTTAAAGAACCAAAATTTAGATTAGTAATGTTAATAATTGGAAGTTTGTTATTAATAGGAGGAGTGGGCTATTATTACTATGCTAATTTTTTAGTTTTTCCGCCTGAACCTGAGGTAAAGCCTAAGATTACTTCTACTATTCCTGTTACTAACACTTTAACCCAAATTTTAAGTACTTTGACTTATAAAGAGGTAGTTTATACATATATAAATATCAGTTTGGGAAGAAGTAACCCATTTGCTCCTGTGATTACTCTTCCTAAGGAGGGAACAGCTGTTTCTACTACAAAACAAGTTGTAGAAATTACCCAAAAAGAGGAAAAAGTGTCTACACCCATTAAAATAATTTCACAAGTTAAGACCTTTGCAAAGGATTTTAGATTAACGGGAATAATTAAAGTTGGGAATATGTATTACGCTATTCTTGAAGAAGGAGATAGAGGATACTTTGTTAAAACGGGACAATTTTTGAAAAATGATATATTTGTTTCAAAAATAGATGATAAAAGTTTAACTTTAAAGAAGGGAAATGAGGTTGCCATATTAAAATTAGGAGGTGAATGATTTGAAATTTATTAAAAGTTTTATATTTTTATTGCTTGTTCTAATAGTAATAAATTTTGCATCGATAACTTCCTTGGTAAGTATTCAAATTAAGGAACCAAGTCCGGGATCTATGGATATTATATTGTTTTTCTCTTCACCTACAATTCCTAAATATAATGTGTCTCAAAAAGGATCTCAACTATTTTTAGTATTAGAAAAAGTTGAAAACAAGATTAAAGGAAAGTCCTTAGATATAAATAAAGGGTTTTTAAGTAAGATTGACTTTCAGGAGGATGCTAAAAAAGAAACTCTTACTTTAATTTTTAACTTTATTGGTACAATTCCTAAATATAATATATCTACAAAATTGGGAAATATAACATTGTCTATTAATCCACAGATTATAACTGAAGCTGAAGTGAAAACTCCTATTCCCACTAAAAGGGAAGAATATAAATTATTAGGGATTACAATAGATAAAAACCTTAAACCCCCTTTAATTATAATAAATACGGAAAACAAATTAATACCTCCCTATAAAACTTTGTTATTAAAAAATCCTTTAAGATTTGTTGTAGATTTAGAAAATACCTTAGATAAAACTTCTATAAAGAATTACAATATAAATATCAGTCCCTTTTTAGTCTTAAGAATTTCTCAATTTTCAAAGGAACCATTAATAACTCGATTAGTCTTTGATTTAAAAGTTTCTTATCCAAAAGTAAATATTAAAGAGACAGATCAAGGGTTAGTTGTGGGAACGGAGGAAATTCTTGCTAAACTTCCTGGAAGAACAGTAAAAATTGAGGTAAAACCCAAAGAGATAGTTTTAGAGGAAAAACCTAAAGAAGTCACAATACCATCTCTTCCTACAATTTCTGAGACCTCTAAAACTCCCTCCCCCGAAACTCAAGTAATTACTCAACCTAAAACTACAACAGATAAATTTTTACAAAAAGTTTCTTTAACCTTTGATAGGGCAGAAATAAGAGATGTATTAAAGGCAATGGGACAACTTATAGGGATAAATATTATAACTGATGTTAGTGTGCAAGGAAGAATAAGTGTTTACCTAAAAGATGTGACCTTTAAAGATGCTTTCTATTCTCTACTTGCTGCAAGTGATCTTGGATATATTCAGCAGGGAGAAGTTCTAATAGTAAGTACCTTAGACAAGATGCAAAAATTAGAGAGCAGAGATATAACAACTAAAATATTTCCTTTAAAATATTTTGATTCAAAGAAAGCTAAAGATCTTATAAGTAATATAAATAAAAATCTTATTGTGGCTACCGAAGAAGATAGAAATTGGTTAATTATCTCTGGACCCTCTTCTGATCTTGTTAAGATTGAAAATTTTGTAAAATCCTTAGATATTCCCGCCGAAAAGATTATTACCGAATTGCCTGTTCCTCCTGAAAAAATTCTTATAGAAAAAGTCGACGGTAATATTTATATATCTACAAGTTTGCAGGGAGAGGATATTAAAACCATTTTACAGGAAATTGCAAAAAAGACAGGTAAAAGTATATTTATTGAAGGTGATATAAGTAGTAACGTATTTGTTACTCTTAATAGGATTTCAGTAGATCGCGCTTTAGATTTGATAATTAGAGGGAGTGGCTTATCTTATGAGATTAAAGAGGGAGGAGAATTATTAGTTAAGAAAAAACTACAAGAAAAAGTAGAAACACCACCTTTAGCTTTAACAGAATTTTTGAAAATAGATAAGATTGGTGAGAAAGTATATGTTACTGCAGAGCTTGGGAAAGTTGACATAAGAGAAATCTTAAAGGAGTTAGGGAAGAAGGCAAATATAAATTTTGTTATAGATCCTAAGGTTTCAGGAGAGGTTGAATTTTACATAAATAAAGTACCTGTCGAAGAATTTCTTCCCCTTTTAGGTAGAATAGTAGGATTTAGTATTGAGAAAGTAGGAGAAATAAACTATGTTAAATCTTTTGAGGAGAAGGTAGTATTACCAGTAGAGGTAGCAAAGACGAAGATATATGCATTAAGGTATATAGGGATAGGGGATATACAGAGGGTAGGAGGAGCCCTAATAAAGAACCTAAGCTTATCCTATGATGAGAGGACAGGTTTACTAATAGCCCAAGGGAAAGAAGAAGATCTAAAGGTATTAGAGGAATTAATATCAAGGATAGATATACCGAAGAAGGAGGAAGTAGTACAAGTAGAGAGGGAGCTAATAAAGGTAGAGAAGGAAGGGGATAAATATCTAATAAGTGGAGAGATAAAGAGGGTAGACATAAAAGAAGTGATAAGGGAGATAGGGAAGAAGACAGGTATAAACTTTGTAATAGATCCGAAGGTAGGAGGGGAATTAGAGCTATACTTAAACAGGGTAGAGTTAAGCGAAGTACTAAAGATACTAAGCAGTATAGGTAATGTAAGCATAGAGGAGAGGGAAAAGATAACATATGTAAAGCCGAAGGAGGAGAAGGTAGTATTACCAGTAGAGGTAGCAAAGACGAAGATATATGCATTAAGGTACATAGGGATAGGGGATATACAGAGGGTAGGAGGAGCCCTAATAAAGAACCTAAGCTTATCCTATGATGAGAGGACAGGTTTACTAATAGCCCAAGGGAAAGAAGAAGATCTAAAAGTATTAGAGGAATTAATAGGTAAAATAGATATTCCAAGAAAAGAAGAAGTAACTGTTATCTCTGAAAGTATTCGACTGTTTGTCTTAAAATATGTTACTGTTGAAGATATAAAAAGAGTATGGAGTGATTTGTCAGAAAGATTAAAATTAAGTTATGATGAAAATACTAAGCTTCTTTTAGCACGGGGTAGCGATTCAGATTTAAGAAGTCTTGAAGAATTAATATCAAAGATAGATAGAGAGGATGTTATAAAAATAAAGGCTGGAGAAGTTGTGGAAGTTAGTAAACCTTTGTTAAAAGCTGATAAAGAAAATGGGAAAATATTGATATCAGGAGATCTAAGAAAAGCAGATATTAGAGAGGTGATAAGAGAATTAGCAAGAATTGGAGATATAAGTTTCATAATAGATGCTAAGGTTAATGGAACAATAGACTTATACTTAAGCAAAGTTGAGTGGGAGAGAGCTTTAGAGTTGATAAGTAAGGCAGGAAGAATAAATATTGAAAGAGTAAATAATCAAGCATATTATATTGTTTCTCCAATAGAAGATAAGGTCGTGACTATTCTAGAAATGAAACCCCAGATAAAAACAGAGAAGAAGGAGCTTAATTATATTACCTTTGATGTTTTAAAACCTTTGGTTTCTGAGAAAGCAAAGGATGTTTCATTTAGATATGATTCGAGGACAAGTATATTATTTATGGAAGGTCCTTCGGATCAAATAGATGAAGTATTAAGAATTATAAAGGAAATAGATAAACCTACCCCTCAGGTTCGTGTAGATGTAAACGTTCTTGAAGTTACAAGAGGAAAAACAAAAGAGTTAGGAATTGATTGGAGTACTGGTGCTATTGGTTTGGGAGTTAAAATTTCAGCTCCTGCTGACTGGTCCAGCTTAAGAGTAAGTATGATATCTACCGAAGTTTCTATTCCTGCAATTTTAAAGGCTTTAGAAACACAACAAGATGCAAAAATTTTAGCTCAACCCAGCATGACCACTTTAAGTGATAAACAGACAAAAATAATGATTGGAGACAGAGTTCCCTTAGTAACAACAAAACCCGATGGAACAAGAGAGGTTACTTATATAGATGCTGGAATAATATTAGAAGTTACACCAAAGGTAAATCCAGATAGAACTATTACTGCTGTAATTAGACCTCAGGTGAGCACTTTATCTGGATTTGTTCAAGGAGTACCTCAAATAAGTACTAGAGAAGCCCAAACAACGGTAACTTTATTGGATGGACAGACATTAGCAATTGGTGGACTTATCCGTACTGAAGATATACAAAGTGTTAATAAAGTACCTATATTAGGGGATATTCCTATTATTGGAGAATTATTTAAATCTAAGAGAATAGAGCAAACTGATAAGGAGTTAGTAATACTTATTACCTTAAAAATTTTAGAGTAAAGGAATTGAACAATGAATTTAGATAAAATTCAGGAAAGATTAAAAAAAGAAGAGTTTGATGCCATATTGATAACAAATTTAAAGAATATTCGTTACCTTACTAATTTTTCTGGTTCTACCGCAGTTCTTTTGATAAAGCCAGAAAAATCTTATATTCTTGTAGACTCAAGATATTTGGAACAGGCAAAGAATGAAGTAATTGATGCAGAGCCTATATTGGTTAATAGTGGGAAAACCTCTCTTGATTATATTAAAGAAAAGAAAGAAAAAGAAAAATGGAAAAAATTAGGTTTCGAGGGAAATTATATTTCATATAACGATTGGCTTAAATGGAAAAATGTTTTTAGTGATTGTGAGTTTGTTTCGCTAAATGGATGGGTAGAAAATTTAAGAGTGATAAAAACTGAGGAAGAAATAAAAAATATTAGAAAAGCATTAGAAATTGCAGAAATGGCCTTCAAAAAGACATTAGAACTGATCAAACCAGGAGTAAAAGAGAAAGATATTGCTATAGAATTAGAATATCAAATGGTAAAATTAGGTGCTGAAAAACCTGCTTTTGATACTATCGTTGCTTCTGGGTGGAGATCTGCTCTTCCCCATGGAAGAGCAAGTAGTAAGGAAATTTTACCTCAAGAATTTGTTGTTATTGATTTTGGAGCTCTTTACAATGGATATCACTCCGATATAACGAGAACGCTTTTTTTAGGTAATCCCTCGGAAGAAGAGCTTTTAATTTATAATATAGTTTTAGAAGCTCAAAATAGGGCAGAGGAGCTTATAAAAGAAGGGATCAGTATTGAGCTTGTAGATAAATCTGCACGTGATATAATTCAAGAGAATGGTTTTGGGGAATATTTTGGACATGGATTAGGACATGGGGTAGGTTTGGACATTCATGAAGATCCAAGACTTACTCCTAAAGGGGAGGGTACACTGAAGGAAAATATGGTTATCACTGTTGAGCCTGGAATTTATATACCAAAGAAATTTGGTATCAGAATAGAAGATTTGGTTGTGGTAAAAAAAGAAAAAGGGGAAATATTGAACCATTTCCCAAAGGAACTAATAATTCTATAAAGGAGGTATAAAGGATGATTTCAACAAACGATTTTTATCCAGGTCTTACTATTGAATTAGATGGTGAAATATATATAGTATTGGAAACCCAGCATGTGCATATGGCACAAGGACAAGCTACAGTTCGAGTAAAACTTAAAAATATAAAAACGGGGAGTGTTTTGAGAAAGACTTTTAAATCAGAAGATTTTGTCCCTCAAGCATTTATTGATAAGAAAGAAGCAGAATATTTATATAATAAAGGTGATGAATATTATTTCATAGATCAAGAGACCTATGAACAGTATATGCTAACTTCAGATCAGATAGGAGAATCTTTAAATTACTTAAAAGAAGGAGTTATAGTAAATATTCTATTCTATGAGAATGCTCCTATTGGGATAGAATTACCTACTACAGTGATTTTAGAAGTAGTAGAAACGGATCCTGGTTTAAGGGGAGATACTGTTTCTGGAGGTTCGAAACCTGCAAAATTAGAAACAGGTTTAGTAATTCAAGTACCTTTATTTATTCAAATAGGAGATAAGGTTGTTGTTGATACTAGAAATGCGAAATATGTTGAAAGAGCATAAAATAAAAAGGAGAAATATTTATGAGAGAATGGAGTCTTGAGGATATAAAGGAAATAATTTATCTTTTTACGCAAACTAATCTTGCGGAATTAGTATTAGAAGATGGCTCAATAAAATTAATTCTTAAAAGAGCTGATAATATGGGAGGAAATGTATTATCTGCTCCAACAATCTCAAGTATTGAAGAGAAAAAAATAGAAGAAATTGAAAATGGTAAGTATATCATTGCTCCTTTAGTTGGGGTATTCTACAGGGCTCCTGCTCCTGGTGCTCCTCCTTTTGTAAATGAAGGTGATTTAGTAGAGGTAGGGCAAACTTTATGTATAATAGAAGCTATGAAGTTAATGAATGAACTAAAATCTGATATTCGTGGCAGAATAAAAAAGATATTAGTGGAAAATGGACAACCAGTAGAATATGGACAGAAATTATTTCTTATAGAACCTGAATAGACTATGTTTAAGAAAATTCTAATTGCAAATAGGGGAGAAATAGCTATAAGAATTATTAGAGCATGTCAGGAGTTGGGAATAAAAACTGTTGCTATATACTCAGAAGCAGATAGAGATTCTTTACATGTTCAAATGGCAGATGAGGCTGTCTGTGTTGGCCCACCCTTAGCTTCGCAGAGTTATTTGAATATTCCTAATATAATTAGTGCAGCTTTAATAACTAATGCGGAGGCAATTCATCCAGGATATGGATTTTTAGCAGAATCAGCAAGGTTTGCAGAAATCTGTGAAGAGCATGGTTTAGTATTTATTGGACCAAGTAAAGAAACTATAGAAAAGCTTGGTGATAAGGCTGGAGCAAAAAGAATAATGAAAGAGGCTGGTGTTCCTCTAATTCCTGGTTCAAACGGATTAATAGAGGATGAGAAACAAGCTCTTAAAATAGCAAAAGAAATTGGATTTCCGATATTGATCAAGGCTACCGCAGGGGGTGGAGGAAAAGGAATGAGAGTTGCTTATCATCCTGAAGACCTGACTCAAAGCTTAAGGGTAGCTAAAATGGAAGCAGAGAAAGCTTTTGGTAATCCAGGAGTTTATATTGAAAAATATATAGAAGAACCAAGACATGTAGAAATTCAGATTTTGGGTGATAAATATGGAAATATTATTTCCTTAGGAGAAAGGGACTGCTCTATTCAAAGAAGACATCAAAAACTTATAGAAGAATCACCTTCTCCTGTAGTAGATCATAGGTTAAGGGAGGCTATGAGTAGAGCAGCTATAAAGGGGGCTTATAAAGTTGGTTATGTAGGACCAGGAACCTTTGAATTTCTTTTAGATAAAAATGGACATTTTTATTTTATGGAAGTTAATACAAGAATTCAGGTAGAGCATACTGTTTCTGAGATGGCAACAGGAATTGATCTTGTAAAATGGCAAATATTAGTATCTGCTGGAGAAAAAATAAACTTTAAGGATGTTTCTATTCGAGGACACACTATTGAATGCAGAATAAATGCTGAAGATCCTTTTGATGATTTTGCTCCTTCTTCAGGAAAGATAATGAAATTTATACCTCCAGGGGGACCCTTTGTAAGAGTTGATACTCATCTATATGAAGGTTATACTGTACCTCCTTTTTATGATTCTCTACTAGCGAAGGTTATAGTTTGGGGAAAAGATAGAGAGGAAGCTATAGAAAGAATGAAAAGAGCATTAAGAGAATTTATTATTGTCGGGGTAAAAACTACTATTCCTCTTCTTCTAAAAATTCTTGAAAATAGTTTCTTTATTAAAGGACAGTTTTCTACAGATTTTTTACAAAGAAGAATTTTGAATGAGGAGTGAATAATATGAAGGAAGAACTTTCCTACGGATCTGTTAAAATTTCTAAAGAAGTAATTTCAGTTATAGCTGGAATTGCTGCACAGGAAGTAAAAGGTGTTTCAAGAATAGGGGATAGTCTCCCCTCAGCATTTGAGAGGTTAGTTTCAGGAATACCTATAGGAAGGGGGATAAAAGTTGAATTGAAGGATAAAGATGTATGTATATTTATTCCTCTATATGTTCTACCTAATTATTCTTTTCCAGAGGTTTCAAGAGAAGTGCAGGCTCATGTTAAAGAAGTTGTAGAAAGTATGACAGGACTTAATGTTCAAGAGGTTAATATCTTGATAAAAGGTATATATTTGGAAGAGAAAAGTAAAAAGGAGGAAAAAAAGTGAAAATTAATTGGTATCAAAGACTTTTGTTTATTATATTAGGACTGGGTTTATCTCTCCTCTCATTAGTTTCTATTTTGGCTATACTTCAGTTTGGTCCTATTTTAAAGTTTATTAATTGGATAACTAAAGAAGGTATTGTCTTTTCTCTAGTAGTTCTCATAATTCTTTTTATTCTTAGTTTTATTACTTTTGTTTCCTCTTTTATATATAAAGAAAATCCTATGTTATATATTGGAGATACTTCTGGTTTGGGAAGTATAAAGATTTCATTACAGGGGCTTAAAAATTCTATTAAAGATATTGCTCAGTATTTTAGTGAGATTCAAGAAATTAAGCCAGAGATTAATATTATAAGAAATAAAGTGAGTTTAATACTTAGAATAAAAATACCTGTTGGTGTCGATGTAAATAGAATTGTAAGTGAACTTCAACAAAGAGTAAGAGTCTATTTTGAAAATGTTTTAAATATTAACTTAGAAAAGGTAGAGGTTATTATTGAAGACATTATTGTCCCTGTTAAGAGGAGTAAGTGATGAATTGGAAGGAATATAAAGGTAGAATAATTGGAACATTAATTGGAATTATTTTAGCTATATCCTTTTTAACAATAGGATTTTGGAGAACTTTATTTTGGTTTAGTTTAGCTATTTTAGGATTCATTTTAGGTTCTTTCTTTGATAATAAAGAAAGCCTTATTGAATTGTGGGATAGATTAAAAGAAATATTTATAAATATAGGAAGGGAAAGATGAGTAAAGAAAGGACAAGATGTAGAGAACAAATACTTACCTATTTATTTCAGAAGGATTTGGGACAAGAAGTAGAAATAGATTTTCAAGATTTTTCCCCAAATGCTCAAATATTTGCCCATAGACTGTGGGAAGCCTGTTTAAAATATAAGGATTTTGCAGATAGAATTATTTCAGAATTTAGTTATGGATGGAAGATTGAGAGATTAGGAGTAATAGAAAGAAATGCTCTAAGAATGGCAATCTGTGAAATTTTGAGTTTTGATGATATCCCAGTGGGAGTTTCTGTGAATGAGGCAGTGGAGTTGACAAAAAAATATGTTGGTATTTCAGCAAGTAAATTTGTAAATGGAGTCTTGAGAAATATTTTGAGAAATTGGGATAAGGTTTTGGATTTAAAAACACGGGAAGAGATATGTTATTGAAAAAAATAAAGGAACCTAAAGACATTAAAAAATTATCATTTTCTCAATTAAAGGAACTCTCTTCAGAAATAAGAAAAGTTATTATTGATACAGTAGAGCAAAATGGTGGACATTTAGCATCAAATTTAGGAGTTGTTGAGCTTACTCTTGCAGTTCATTACGTGTTTAATGCTCCAGAAGACAAGATAGTTTGGGATGTTGGGCATCAGTGTTACACTCATAAATTAATCACAGGAAGATTTGAAAAATTTAATACTATAAGAAAATATGGAGGAATAAGTGGTTTTATTGCCCCTTGGGAAAGTATCTATGATACTTTTGCAGTAGGACATGCTGGGACTTCTCTTTCTTCAGCTCTTGGTATTGCAAAGGCAAGAGATTTAAAAGGAGAAAAATATAAAGTAATAGCTATAATAGGCGATGGAGCTTTGACTTCAGGGATGGCATGGGAAGCATTAAATCAAATTGGTTTTTTAAAAACAGATTTAATTGTAATTTTAAACGATAATGAACACTCAATCTCTCTTAATATAGGAGCTTTAGCAATATACTTGGCAAAGTTAAGAAATCATCCTTTATTTAGGTTATTTAAACAAACAACCCAAAATCTTCTAAAATCTTCTTCCTTTGGAAAATTTTTATTAGACTTAAGTTTAAAAGTCGAAAGGGGAATAAAAAGTTTTCTAATAGCAAAACCTATCTTTGAAGACTTAGGATTTAAATATTTTGGCCCCTTTGATGGACATGACATTCCTCTTTTAATCTCAGCTTTAAATAGTGTAAAAAGAAATTTTAACACTCCTGTTCTAATTCATGTATTGACTAAAAAGGGAAGTGGGCATAACGAAGCTGAGGCATGTCCTCCTAAATATCATAGTATTTCTGCAAAATCTGAGAGATTAAGTAAACGTCTTACTTATACTGAGGTTTTTGGAAGAACTTTAGTAGAGTTAGCTAAAAAAGATAATAGGATAGTTGGAATAACAGCAGCTATGCCTGAGGGGACAGGATTAATATATTTCGCAAAGGAATTTCCAGATAGATTTTTTGATGTGGGAATTGCAGAAGAGCACGCAGTAACTTTTGCTGCAGGACTTGCTATCTCAGGATTTAAGCCTGTTGTTGCTATTTATTCTACTTTTCTACAAAGAGCCTTTGATCAGATAATCCATGATGTATGTCTCCAAAAATTGCCAGTAGTTTTTGTTTTAGATAGAGCAGGAATTGTAAGTGATGATGGTCCCACCCATCAAGGTATATATGATTTTTCATATCTTCGAATAATTCCTAACATGGTTATTATGGCTCCAAAAGACGAAATGGAGCTTAAATCTATGCTTTATACAGCGGTAAATTATAATGGTCCAATTGCTATACGTTTTCCTAAAGGAAGTGGATATGGAGTTGATATAAATAAACCCTATGAGAAACTTAATATAGGAAAAGGAGAGATTTTAAGAGAAGGTAGAGATATATTGTTTTGTGCCATAGGATCTATGGTTTATCCTGCTTTAAAAACCGCAGAAATTCTTTCAGAAAAAGGTATAAATCCTACAGTTGTAAATATGAGATTCTTAAAGCCATTAGATTATATATTACTTGATGATCTTATTAAATCTCATTCCATATTAATAACTTTTGAGGAAAATATTATTACAGGAGGATTATTTACTGCAATTTCCGAATGGCTTCATAAAAATGATTTATCTATTAAACTTTTACCCTTTGCTTTACCTGAGAAGTTTTTAGAACAAGGTAATGCAGAATTTTTAAAAGAAATTTATAACTTAACTCCACCTAAAATATCAAAAATTTTAGAGGAGATATTATTACCAAAGTTAGAAGTCTATGAAGGAAAGAATTGATATTATTTTAGTGAAAAAGGGAATTTTTGAGAGTAGAGAAAAGGCTAAGAGAGCACTAATGGCAGGATTAGTGTTGGTTAATGGAAAATTAGTAGATAAACCTGATATGAAATTTCTCGAGGAAATTAATATTGAAATTAAAGAGCCTCCCCTTTATGTTAGTAAGGGAGGATTTAAATTAAAAAAAGCGTTAGAAGTGTTTAATCTTAATGTAAAGGATTTTGTCGTTTTAGACATTGGTGCAAGTACCGGGGGTTTTACTGATTGTCTTTTAAAAGAAGGTGCAAAAAAGGTCTATGCCTTAGATGTGGGAAAGGGAATAATTCATGAAAGTTTGAGAAACAATCCTAAGGTAGTTGTTATGGAGGGAATTAATGCAAGATATATAAAAAGTGAAGATTTCCCAGAGAAATTTGATCTTATAACCATTGATGTATCTTTTATTTCGATATTGAAAATTTTTCCAAGACTTCCTAATCTTTTAAGAGAAAATAGTAAAATAATTGCACTAATAAAACCTCAATTTGAAGCTGGGCCTGATAAGGTTAAAAAGGGAGGTATTGTTAAGGATTTGGAGGTACATATTGAAGTATTTGAGAAAATTACTAAGGAAGTTGAACCTTTGGGATTTTATTTGGAAAATGTTACTTATTATTTCAGTAAAGAAGGAAGGGGAAATATTGAATATCCATCACTTTTTGGAAAGGAGAAAAAAGAGTTAGATTTTAAAAAAGTTGTAAAGGAGGCTTGGAATCTCTGGAGCTCAAAATTTTATTACAAAAGATAGGGATTATATATAATCCTCGAAAAAGAGAGGCAAAAAAATTAATCCCAGAATTACAAAAATGGGGTGAAAATAATTTAAAGGAGATATATCTTTTAAATAACAAAGAAAATTCTTTTATTAATGATATTGATTTAGTTATTGCCATAGGGGGAGATGGTACAGTATTATATGCTCTTCAAAAAGTTGCAAAATATAATATCCCTGTCTTAGGAATTAATACAGGAAGATTAGGATTTTTAACTACCTTAGAAGCAAAAGATTTTGAAAAAAATTTTCATATATTAGAGAGGGGAGAATTTTTTGTAGAGAAACATCCTGTGTTAGAGTTAAAAGTTATTCCTAAAAATGTAACATACTATATATTTAATGAAGCAGTTTTATTAAAAGCTGAAAACACTCCCCTTATATCCTTTGAACTTTTTTATGGACAGGAAAGTATAACTACCTCTCCTGCTGATGGTTTAATTATAGCCTCTGCCTCAGGTTCTACAGCATATGCTCTTTCTGCTGGGGGACCAGTTATTTTTCCAGAATTAAATGTAGTAGAAGTTCTTTCTATATGTGCCCATTCTCTTTCTTCTCGTCCATTACTTCTTTCCTTTGATAGAGAAATTATGTTTTCATTACCTCGAAGATCCTGGCAAGTGGAAATATGGATTGATGGAAAGCAGGTGGATTTGATAGGAAAAAATGAAAGAGTGATCATTAAGAAAGCTCCATTTAATGCAGAATTGCTTTTTCTAAAAGATTGGAATTTTTTTAAAAGATTGAAGAAAAAACTCCATTGGAGGTAGGAAAGATGCTTTTAGCCTTACATGTAAAGGATTTTGCTATAATAGATGAAATAACTTTAGATTTTCATGAGGGTTTAAATGTAATTACTGGAGAGACTGGTGCAGGTAAATCTCTTTTAATAGATGCATTGTCATTTTTGTTAGGAGAAAAAGCATCTACAGATATTATTAGAACAGGAAGTAATAAGGCTATAGTTGAAGCCCTTTTCTCAGTTAATTCCTTTGTTGAAGGAATATTAGATGAATGGGGAATACCAAAAGAAGAGGATAGAACACTTTTAGTGTATAGGGAGATTAATAGGGCAGGAAGAAGTAAATGTAGAGTAAATGGAGAATTAGTTACAGTTGGCATGTTGGAAAAACTTCTTTCTAATATAATGGAAATTCATGGACAATATGAGCATCAAAGGATTCTTCATAGGGATACTCAGTTGGAATTTTTAGATCTTTTTGGGGGAGAGGAATGTTTAAAACAAAAAAGAATTTTTAAAGAGATATTTGAATCCCTCAAAAAGCTATACTCTGAAAGAGAGAATATGTATGAAAGGGAAAAAGAAAGACAGCAAAGAATTGATCTTTTTAAGTTTCAAATAGAGGAAATAGATAAAGCCAAATTAGTAGAGGGAGAAGAGGAAACATTACTTGAGGAAAGAAGATTTCTTCAGAATCTTGAGAAAATAAGGAATAGTTTAGAGGAAGCTTATATTTTACTTTATGACTCTCAAGAACCCAAAATTTCTGCTTTAGATCAAATAAGTAGAAGTCTTAATCTTTTATCTTCTTTATCTAACTTAGATAAAAATATTGAGAACATATGTGAGTTATTATCTAATGCAAAATTATATTTACAGGAAGGAGTAGATTCCTTAATTCGATTTAAAGATAGTCTAAATATGGAGTCTTCTAGATTAGAGGAAATTGAGGAAAGATTATATAAGATTTCACAACTTAAAAGAAAGTATGGAAGAACAATTAATGAGATTCTTGAGTATAGAAAAAAAATAGAATTGGAATTAAGGGAACTTTTAAGTAGTGAAGAGAGATTAGAAGAAATTGAAAAAGAGATACAAATATTAGAGGAACAAATAGTTTCAGAAGCTCAAAAATTATCAGAAATTAGAAGGAAAATTGCCAAGAATCTAGAAGAGAATGTAGAGAAGGAACTTAAAGATTTAGGAATTGAGAATGCAAAGTTTTCTGTAAGATTTTTGGTACCTATGGGACCTCATGTTCTTGTGATAAATGATATAAAAATTAGTAGCAAGGGTTTAGAAGATATAGAATTTCTTCTTTCTACCAATCCTGGAGAAGATTTAAAACCTCTTAAGAATATTGCCTCAGGAGGAGAGATATCAAGAATTATGTTGGCCTTAAGAACTATTATCAATAAGATAGATCAAACTCCTATACTAATTTTCGATGAAATAGATGTTGGAATTGGAGGAGAAACTTCGTATCTATTAGCCCAAAAGCTTTGGAATCTTTCTCTTGGAAGGCAAGTATTTTGTGTCACTCATTTACCTCAGATTGCAGCATGGGCAGATGCACATTTTTATGTGGAGAAAAAGGTAATAAATGAACAGACACGTATTAAAGTAAGTTTATTAGAAGAAAAATCAAGAATAATTGAGTTGTCAAGAATGTTTGGAGGGAGTATTGTTTCTGAGATTAGTCAACAACATGCAAGGGAAATGTTGCTAAAAGCAAATGAAATGAAAAAAAGTTTAAGAGAAAAGTATTCTTCTGAAATTCTTTCTACTAATAATTAAATAAGGTGAAGTAATGAAGGAAAAAATATTAAGAGAGAAAATATTATATAAAGGAAAAATTGTAAATGTTAAAGAAGTAGAAGTAGAGTTACCAAATGGCAAAATTGGAATAAGAGAAGTTGTAGAACATCCAGGTGCTGTTGCAATACTTCCCATAAATCATGATGGTAGTATTTTTTTTGTAAAGCAATATAGAATGTGTACTGGTGAAATATTATTAGAAATTCCTGCAGGAAAATTAAATTTTGGTGAAGATCCATATCAATGTGCTATAAGGGAGTTAGAGGAGGAGATTGGATATAGAGCGAAAAGATTAGAATTGATTCACTCCTTTTATACATCTCCTGGAATAACTAATGAAGTCTTATATCTTTTTGAGGCAGGGAATCTTGAAAAAACTAAGGTAAATCCTGAGGAAGATGAATTTTTGGAAATAATTTCTCTAAGGAGAGAAGATGTAGAGAGATTATTAAAGGAAAATAAAATTAAAGATGCGAAAACCTTAATAGCTATTTATTATTATCTTGCAGGGAGGCATAGATTATGATCATTGGAATTCCTAAGGAAATTAAATCTGAAGAAAACCGAGTTGCAATTGTTCCTGGAGGGGTAGAGACCTTAGTTCAAAGGGGACATAGGGTAATTATAGAAAAAGGGGCAGGTATTGGAAGTGGTTTTTCTGATGAAGAATATAAATGGGCAGGTGCAGAAATTATACTAAGACATGAGGATGTTTTTTACGAATCAGAGTTAATTTTAAAAGTGAAAGAGCCATTACCTGAAGAGTATTCTTTATTAAAAGAGGGACAAGTATTATTTACTTATTTACATCTTGCTGCTTCATACGATCTAACCTTGAATCTTTTAAATAAGAAAATAATTGGAATAGCATACGAAACAGTTCAAAATGAAGATGGGTTTTTGCCGTTACTTGCTCCTATGAGTGAAATTGCTGGCAGGATGGCACCCTTAGAAGGAGCAAAGTATTTAGAAAAGCCTTATGGAGGAAGAGGTATCCTTCTTTCTGGAGTTGCGGGAGTTCCTCCAGCTACAGTTGTAATTCTTGGTGGAGGAACTGTAGGTTTTAATGCTGCGAGAATAGCCTTAGGTATGGGGGCTCAAGTAACAGTATTAGATATTAATCCTCGAAGATTAAGATTTTTAGATGAATTTTTCCAAGGAAGAGTAACTACTATGATTGCTGATAATTATAACATTAGAATGGTTGTAAAATATGCAGATCTTCTTATAGGAGCAGTATTAATTCCTGGGGCAAAGGCTCCTAAAATTATTACCCGGGAGATGCTAAGAAGTATGAAACCTGGCGCAGTTTTTGTTGATGTTGCTATTGATCAAGGGGGATGTTCTGAAACTTCAAAACCTACAACCCATTTAAATCCTATTTATGAAGAAGAGGGAATTATACATTATTCTGTTTCTAACATGCCTGGAGCTGTACCTCGAACTGCAACCCGTGCTTTAACCTTAAATACTCTACCCTATGTTTTAGAATTAGCAGATAAGGGTTGGAAGAGGGCAGTAAAGGAAAATTTGTCATTAAGAAAGGGAGTTAATTTAGTAGAAGGTAAAATTACTTATAAGGCTGTCGCCGAAGCTTTTAATCTCTCCTATACTCCATTGGAAGAAGTATTAGAAGATTAGTTTTATTGTTTGTTTTTTAATAAATTAATTAGTTCTTCTAAATCTTTGGAGGTAAATTTGTATTTATTTCCACAGAATTCGCATTTTACCTCTGTTATTTCTTGTTTATTAATTAATTCCCTTAATTCCTTAATACCTAACGCTAAAAGCACATTCTCAGCTTTGACTCTGCTACATCTGCAAGAATAATTAAGTTTCTCAGAATCAAAAATTTTTTTATCTAAATTCTTTAATATTTTCTCTGCTATTTCTTCTGGAGAAATACCTTTTAAAATAAGTTGACTTGGTGGGTCCATAGAGGATATGTTATTTTCAAGTTTCTCAATTAAATCCAAAGAAGTATCAGGAAGAACTTGAACTATATAACCTCCTGCTGAGGAGACCTTTCCTGATTTATCTACATATACTCCTGCAGCTACCACAGAAGGTTGTTGTTCAGAATAACTAAAATAATAAGCTAAGTCCTTTGCTATACTACCGGAAACTAAGTTTGTAGATCCTCTATAAGGCTCCTTTAATCCTAAGTCTCTTACTATACTTATTATCCCCTTTTGTCCTACTGCACTTGAAACATCTAATTTCCCTTCAGGAGTAGGGGGAAGATCTATGTATGGTCTCTTCACATAACCTCTAACATTTCCATAAGCATCTGAATCTACGAAGATTCCACCTAATGGTCCATTCCCTAATATTTGAAGACTTATAGTTTCTTTACCTTTAAGCATTTTTCCCATAATTGCTACTAAGGTCAATGCCCTACCCAAGGCTGCTATTGCTGTTGGTGAGGCATTGTGAATTATTCGAGCTTTTTCAACCAACTCTGTGGTTCTGGCTACATATACTGTAATTTTACCTTTTTCTCCTATACCTCTTACTAAATAATCCATTTTTTATCTTCCCCTTTAAAAATCTATAAAAGAATAGCTCAGAATTTTAAAAAGTTCAATAGTGTATAGAAGGACTCTTTATCATGTTTGACTTTGCAAATTAATATTTTTATAATGAATAAAAGTTTAATAAGGAGGAGAAATAAATATGAGGAAAAATTTACTTTATCTATTAGTATTTTTTCTTCTCTTAACTATACCTCTCTTTTCTGCAGGTGCTTTAGAGAGAATTAAAAAAGCTGGAGTTTTAAAAGTTGGGAGTGATGTCGCTTATGCACCCTTTGAGTTTATGGAAGGAGATAAACCAGTGGGATTTGATATAGATATTGCTTATGAGATTGCGAATGCTTTAGGAGTAAAGTTGGAAATTATAAATACATCCTTTGATGGAATTATTGCTGCTCTTAAAGCAAAGAAGTTTGATATTATTATCTCAGCTATGACTATTACAGAGGAAAGAAAAAAGGAAATTAATTTTTCTAAACCATATTTTGATTCAGGACAGATTATTGCAATAAGAGCAGATGATACTACTATAAAATCCGAAAAGGATTTAAAGGGAAAAATTGTAGGGGTCCAATTGGGGACTACAGGAGAAATTGCTGCAAAAAAATTGAAGGACAAAATAGGTATTAAAGAAATTAGAAGTTATGAAACAATCCCTGAGGCATTTATGGATTTAGAATTGGGAAGAGTAGATGCTGTTATTAATGATATGCCTGTATCATTATATTATGCTAAGACTCATCCTAAGATCAAATGTATTGGAAAGCCTTTTACAATTGAGAGGTATGGAATTGCTGTAAGAAAGGAAGATACTGATCTTTTAATAAAAATAAATTTAATACTTGATCAATTGAAAAAAAGTGGGAAATACGATGAAATTTATAAAAAATGGTTTGGATCTTTGCCTATTAGATAAAGGAGTGATAGCTTGGATTTTAATTTAGAAATTTTTGTTGAGGGTATTCCATATTTATTAAAAGGCGCAGTTATGACCCTGCGCCTTACTTTAATTTCTGTAAGTATTGGAATTATTCTTGGCTTAATTTTAAGCCTTGGAAGAATATCAAAAAATCCAGTCTTTAGATATTCCACAGGTTTATATATAGAAGTTATAAGGGGAACACCTCTCCTTATGCAATTGTTGATTATTTATTATGCTTTACCTTCTATTGGTTTAAATCTTCCTGCTGTAACAGCAGCAATAGTTGGTCTTTCTTTAAATTCTGCTGCTTATGTTGGTGAAATATTTAGAGGAGGAATTCAATCTATTGAAAAGGGACAAATGGAGGCAGCTCGTTCCTTAGGAATGACATATTTTCAAGCAATGAGATATATAATTCTTCCCCAGGCATTTAGAAGAATATTACCTCCCTTGACTAATGAATTTGCCTCAATGCTTAAAGAAAGTTCTTTAGCTTCAACTTTAGCAGTTACAGAACTTTTAAGATCTGGGAGAGAATTGGTAGCTTGGAAAGCTAATGTTTTTAGCCCTTTTATTGGAGTTACTCTTTTCTATTTAATTATGACTATTCCGTTAACAAGATTATCAAGTTATTTGGAAAAGAGGTTGAAAAAGGGTGATTAAAGTTGTTAATTTACATAAAAAATTTAAAAATCTGCATGTCTTAAAAGGTATAAGTTTAGAGGTAAAAAAGGGAGAAGTTTTAGTTTTAATTGGTCCCAGTGGTGGAGGTAAAAGTACTTTATTAAAATGTATAAATCGTTTAGAAGAGCCTACCAGTGGAGAAATATATATAGGTGAAATATTAATTACAGATCAAAAGGTTGATATTAATAAAATAAGGCAAAAGGTAGGAATGGTCTTTCAGTTGTTTAACTTATTTCCCCATCTTTCAGTTTTAGATAATATTACCCTAGCTCCTATTAAAGTCAAAAAGATAAATCCTGAATTGGCGAAGGAAAAAGCTTATGAATTGTTGAAAAGAGTTGGATTATTGGATAAGGCTAAAAGTTTTCCCTCCCAACTCTCTGGTGGACAACAACAAAGGGTTGCTATTGCAAGAGCTTTAGCTATGGAGCCTGAGGTAATGCTTTTTGATGAACCAACTTCCTCTATTGATCCTGAGATGACAAAGGAAGTATTAGATGTTATAAGACAATTAGCTCTTGAGGGAATGACTATGATAATAGCAACTCATGAGATGGGCTTTGCGAGGGAAGTTGCAGATTGGGTTATCTTTTTGGATCAAGGAAAAATTATAGAACAGGGACCCCCATCTCAGATTTTCTTCTCTCCCCGTGAGGAAAGAACAATTTCTTTTTTAAGTAAAATTCTTTAAGGCTTTTCTTTTTGGTTTTATTTCTTTTATTCCTAAGGTGTATGGATGTAGAACCTCAGGAATTATAATTGATCCATCTTCCTGTTGGAAATTTTCCAATATTGCTATTAGAGCTCTTGAAATTGCTATTGCAGTTCCATTTAACATATGAACATATTCTACTTCGCCAGTTAATCTTCTAAATCTAATATTAAGTCTTCTTGCTTGATAATCTGTACAATTGGAACAGCTGGTTACTTCCCCATATTCTCCTCTTCCGGGCATCCATGCTTCAATATCAAACTTTCTTGCTGCAGGTGCTCCTAAATCTCCAGAGCAAATATCTATTACTCTATATGGAATATCTAATTTTTGAAAGATTTTTTCCTCAAGACTTAAAATATATTCATGCATTTTTTTAGAATCTTCTGGTTTACAAAAGATAAAAATTTCTGCCTTACTAAATTGATGAACTCTATATAATCCTCTACTATACCTTCCATATGCTCCTGCTTCTGTTCTGAAGCAATGAGAAAAACCTAAATATTTTAATGGTAATTCCGTTTCGTCTATAATTTCATTTTTATGATATCCACCTAAGGTAATTTCTGCAGTTGCTATTAAACCCAAATTTGTTTCTTCAATTCTATATATTTGAGTTTCAGGCCCTCGAGGCTGAAATCCTATACCATCCAGAATTTCATTTTTAGCTAAATCAGGTGTGATAAAGATTTTAAATCCCTCGGGTAAAAGTTGATCTATTATAAATTGAAAAAGGGCAAATTCTAATATGACTGCCTCATTTTTTAAATAATAAAAATTACTTCCAGTAACCTTACTCCCTCTTTCAAAATCTATAAGATCATTCATTAAAGCTAATTCTAAATGATCTCGGGGAGGAAAAGAAAAGATCTTAGGTTCCTTCCATTTTTTTATTTCAATATTATCCTTTTCATCTTTACCTTTAGGAGTCTCAGGAAGTAGAAAGTTGGGGAGTTGCCATAAATATTTATGCATCTCCTTTTCTAAACTCTCAAATTCTTTCTCAAGTTTGTCTATCTCTTCCTTTAGCTCCTTTGCTTTTTTTATTAATTCATTTTTTTCTTCTCCAGTTTTTTTGCCTATTTCTTGGGAGATTTTATTTCTTTCACTTTTTAATTCATCTAGTATCTTTTGCCTTTCTCTCCTTTTTCTATCTATCTCTAAAATTAAATCTATATTGTATTTTTCTAAGTCTAAATTCCTTAATAATATATTTTCCTTCATTTCCTGAGCTTTTTCCCTTAATACTTTAATGTCTATCATAATTAACCTCCTGTATTAGAAATAGTTCTCATTAACAAAATGAAATTCATAATATTAAAAAAATGAAAAAGAACTTTCTCTGTAAAGCTATTAGTTTTAAAAAGATTAAGACTTATTTTTAAATTAAAAGGGAAGAAAGGTCTTATTCCTGCAAATGTTAGGGAATCACCTAATAAATGGCTTGTATACCCTATATTTATACCCCATATAGCACCATTATATAATGAAGCAAAAAGAGAGGGAAGAGAATAAATTGTATTCTGAGGAATAAGTAAAAAAATGTTCAGTATTATTATACCCCAAATGCTGTGGACAATACCCCTGTGTATAAAATATTTTTTAAAAAAGACCTTTATAAAGAAATTTAGAATATTAAATCCGATAAGAGTAAATATTAGAAAGTAAAAGAAATTATTCTTGTTTACAAAGGAAAATAATTTTATTCCAAATAGTAAGGTTATAAAAAGACTTAAAAGGCTTATGAGAAAATTTTGAGAGATAAATCTTTCTGAAAACTCAGAATGAGGTGCATCAATATCAGGAATTAAAGCTCCCCAAATAACTCCTAAAACAAATCCACTGGTCCAATAAATTTGATTGTGAGGAATAGCGTTGATGAAATTAGGATAAAAAACTTGAGCTATCATTAAACCAAAACTTTGATGGGTTTTAGAAGTCAATTTTATTCTCCTTTCTTCCTTTAAGTTTTATGTCCATTATTTCTCCAAGGGTTATCCGTGGAGGAAGATTTTGGAGTAAGTATTTTTCTAGTTCCTTTTCTTCTTTCTCTTTTATTAAAGCCTTTCTAGAAAGAATTATTCTTCTTGAAGAAGAATCTATTGAAATTATCTTTACTTCAACCTCTTGATTTAAATTTAGATCAAGATTATCATCTCTTGTTCCCTTTTGAGAGTTGGGAAGAAAGCCTTCAACTCCAGTTTCTATTTCTAAGACTACTCCTTGATTATTTATCCCAATTACTTTACCAACAACATTCATCCCTTCGTGATATTTTTTTAATGCCTCTTCCCATGGATCTTTTAGTAATGCTTTTCTACTTAATAAAAGTCTTCTATTTTCTTTATTAATCTCTACAACTTGAACCTCTAAAATATCTCCAATTTTGAACTTTTCTTCAATATTCTCTATCTTTTCCCAGCTTAATAACCTTTTCGGTATAAAACCCTCTAATCCAGGTTTAATCTCTAAGAAGAGCCCAAAATCAGTTATATTAATAATTTTTCCAGTTGTTTTTTCTCCTTCTTTAAGAATCTCATCTACTATCTCCCATGGATTTGGTTCCACCTGTTTTATACTCAGAAGTATCCTTCTATTTTCAGGATTTACATCTAATATTTTAACTTTTACTTTATCCCCTACGTTGAAATTATCTTTTATATTTCCAAGTCTTCCCCAAGATATTTCTGAGGGGGGAACAAAACCAATAAGATTATCTACTTTAACTACAAGTCCAGATGTTATCTTTATAATCTCTCCTTGCTGAATTGTTTCTTTTGGATATCTCTCTAAGAAGACTTCCCAAGGATTAGGTTGAGCCAATCTAATACTTAATTGAATTTCCTTTTTCTCTTCCTCAATATTTAAAATTTTTGCTCTTATTATATCTCCCCTTTGGAAATTTCTATATATGTTTTTTATAGGAAACCACGATAATTCTTCGTAGGAAACAGTTCCTAAAATTCCTAATCCTAAGTCTACTTTTAGACCTTCATCACTAACTTCTCTTATTCTACCCCTTACAATCTCAGATTTTTTGATTCTCTCCCAAAGCTTTTGTCTTTTCTCCTCTAATTTCTCTTCTAAAACACTTCGAACAGATAAAATAATTTGCTTCCTCTCTGGATTGAGTTTAATGATTCTAGCATTTACTTTTCTATTTATATAATTATTAGGATTTCTTGGTCGATAAATATCAATAAGATTAAGAGGAATAAATCCATTTATCTCTTCTCCTACTTCTACAATAAATCCTTTCCCATTAAACTCTTTAACTCTTCCTTCTATGGTCTCATCGTTTTCAAATGCCCATATTAGATTTTCCCAACCTTGCTTTTCTATAGCCCTTTTCTGGGAAGTATAAATTATTCCCTCTCTATGATTGATACTTTGAATTAATAGAGGAACAGAATCTTTGATTTGTCCCCTTTTTAATTTTGCACGAAAGCTTGGAGTTGTCTCTTCAAAATCTAAAAAAGCATTATATTTCCCTCCTATATCTAACCAAATTCCTTGTTTTTCAACCATTAGTATGTTTCCATGAACTATATTCCCTATCTCTAAATTTTCTAAAGAGATTTCTTCTAAATTAATTTCCATTATTTCCTCCATTTTTCTTGACCTCCTCTGTTTTTTTATTTATTATAACATAGGACTTGACTTTAAATTTATCTAAAGATATACTTTTTTTGTTAAAGCCGAGGTAGCTCAGCTGGCAGAGCAGCTGATTTGTAATCAGCGGGTCGTGGGTTCGAGTCCCTCCCTCGGCTCCATGGGGAGGTACCCAAGTGGATAAAGGGGGCAGACTGTAAATCTGCTGGCGGAGGCCTTCGGGGGTTCGAATCCCTCCCTCCCCACCATGGGATCGCGGGGTGGAGCAGTCAGGTAGCTCACCGGGCTCATAACCCGGAGGTCGAGGGTTCAAATCCCTCCCCCGCAACCACTAAAAAGCCCACGTAGCTCAGTTGGCAGAGCGTACCCTTGGTAAGGGTAAGGTCACCGGTTCGATCCCGGTCGTGGGCTCCAGTTTAGAATTTAAAACTTTAGAAAAAAAATAGATAAAGTTAGGAGGAAAAAGGAAGGATGGCGAAGGAGAAATTTATAAGGACAAAGCCACATGTGAATATAGGGACCATAGGGCATGTAGATCATGGTAAGACGACATTAACGTCAGCGATATCGAAGGTATTAGCTGCTGAAGGTTTAGCGAAGCCAT
>CALHLF010000028.1 GCA_938034905.1 uncultured bacterium
GATCTAACATTTAGAGTGAATTTTATATTTCCTTTTATATTCTTAAAGGTATAGTTTTGAGAAAGATCAATAGTATAAGGATTTTCATCTGTTAATAAATTATGCTTAATTAAGAGATTTATAAGTCCCAATTGACCAAAAAGGGAATAGGATAAAGGATAAGAGAAAAATATATTTTGTCCATCAAATCCTATTTGAGGAAAGGGGATAGGTTCTTTCTTTAAAGAGATAACATATCTAAATAGAGGAATGGAAAAGGGAAGGAATATAAATTTCAATGATACTCCATCAAGAATTATCATTTCATCAGAAATATATGTAATTTTTGATGCAGAAAAATAATAATGAGGAATTTCCATCTCACAGGTAGTAATTTTTCCGTTATTGATTAACATTTTTTCCCTTCTCCATTCCAATTCCTCCCCTGAGAGATAAAGATTTCCCTTTATCTCTGGAGTGGTATATGTTGCTACAATCTGAATTAGATTTGCAACTTCATCTTTAAAGGAGTATTTTATCTCATAAGCGGTAAATTCTCCCCTTCGATCTCTGAACCTTACATTCCCTATGGCTCTAATTATTCCCTCTTTAATATTACCTTCAACCTTATCAGCAATTATGAGAATATCCTTACCCTTAATTTCTACCTTCCCCTGGGCATTAAAGGTTTGAGTCTCCCAGAAAAATTCGATTTTTTCCGCCTTTAATATCCAGGGAGAACCTTCTGCAAAGGTAATATTTTTAATAGAAAATATTAAAAGAAGAAAAATTATAAAGACCTTCACCATTTTCTTATCTTCCATAGGAATACCCCTAAACTAATACTTCCAAGGGATATATTGGGAAGCCAAGCAGAAAGAAAGGGAGGAAATATTGCATATTCACCAAGGGATCGAACAATAATGGTAAATCCATAATAGAAGAAGGCAATTATAATACTAAAGGCAGTTCCCCAAAGCTTTCCTCCTTTACCTGTTATAAGGATAACAGCAAAGGCAAGAAGAGTAAAAACTGGTATAGCAACAGTTTGGGCAATCCTCAAATTATTCTCCACGTCCAAACTCCTTATAGAAATTCCTGCCTTTTTAAATACCTTAATTCTGTTCCAGAGCTCACTGGTGGTCATTTCTTGAGGGGTTTTGTCCCTCTGAAATACATACATAAATTCCTTTGGAAGATTTATTTTAAAGGTTTTAAATCTTCCCTCCCACATCAAAAAATGATCCTTCCCTAATTTGTGGATCATTCCATCGATAAGAAACAAACTCTCCTCACTCCAAATTGCAGTTTTTGCAGTAAGAAGTATAGGAAATTCCTCCCCTAAGGAAAGATCATAAATCATAACATTTTCCATGATATTGTTTTCTTTTATTTTTTTTACATAATAATATCTTGATTGCTCATCATGAAAAAATATATTTTCTCCCTTTACGGGAAGGGGATTTAGAAAAAAGTATCTTTGAATCATTTGATTTGCTTTATAATTTGAATTGGGTATTAAAGAATAATTCAGGATCCAAAGAATAATAGATAAAAAAATTGAGAAAACAAATATAGGTAAAGTTAATTTCACAAAAGGAATTCCATTACTTCTTAAGGCAAAGAGTTCCCCATCTCTAATGAAACGACTGAAGGAGAAGATTATAGCAAAAAGAAGAGCGGTAGGAATTACAAAAACTAATAGGGAAGGAGTCTTATAATATAGAAGTTTCAATACTGTTTGGAAACTTAATTTCCTTAGAATAATAAAATCGGAAAATTCATAGAGAATCTGGATCAACATTACAAGGATAAAACCTAATATTCCCAGTAAAAAGGGACCAATTACTTCGGAAAGAATATATTTAAGATATAACCTCATTATTCTGTTATATAAAAAATAGATTCTACTTCTCCTTCTGCCTCTACTCTCTTTTCTTTAACATAAATATTTAATTTTTTACACTTAATCTCATTCTTATCACTATCAAGCATAGATACATTATCAATAAGGACATAGATTTCTTTATCGGTATCTAATGATGCACTATCTGATCTTGCCTTTAAATCTTCTCTATCTATATTCACCCCACCAGAAAGAGTTCCAGTACTTGTTTTTAATGAATACTTTAATGATTGGGAGGTTAATTTAGTAGTTTCTGTTTTTCCTCCCTCAACCTTCCTCTGAATAATAATAACCACATTTTTCTTTAATTCTACCTCTTCCTTTTTCAAATCTGCCTTTAAATCTTCACCTGTGATGTTTAGATCCCTCCGGGTAATGGTCACTCTTCCTTGAACCTCTACTAAACTTGCATCTTGATTATAATAGACAATAGGAGCATAAATCTTTGTTTCATCCTCTTTTCCCGGCTTATAAGTAACTACTACATTCCCTTCTGCCTTAGACATCTTCTTTCCCCAATCGTAGGAAACCTTTTGGGCCTTAATTTGAACAGGTATCTTTGTGGGGGTTGTAGTTTGAGGGAAAATACAATTTAATAAAAAGATAATAAAAATTAGGATCAAAATCTTTCTTTTCATAGTTTTCCTCCTTTAAATTCCTGTTTCTATTATTACATTACCTTCAAAGGTAGCAAATCCTTCCTTCGTAGAAAATCTAAAAAAATCTGCCTCTGCTTTAAACTCTCCTATCTTTTCAAATTTTATCCTTCCTTTAGAACAAATAAATTCCTTTAAATTAATATCCCATACTGCATAAGGAGCATTCCCTCTATATCCATCTTCTGTAGAAAATTCTACCCCCTTAGGAAATTTCAATACTCCCTCCTCTATATTAAGTTCTGCTAAATCTCCTTTAACATCAATAGATAATTTTTTCTCCCTATATACCTTTCCCTCCACATTTCCTTCAAATTTAAAATATTTATACTGAAGATCAATTTTTAAATTATCTGCCTTAATTTCCCAAGAAGCATTTCCCTCCTCTCTTCCCTTTAGAAAAATTTCTTTTGCAAAAATTCCCACCTCCTCATGGGATAGAGGTTTAGGAATATTTATCTCAATAGGTTTTGATAATATAGAACTTAAACCCCATCCGATAAGTAGGATTAAAAAAATTATTCCTAAGGAGATTATTCCCCTCATCATTTTATCTTATAAATAAGGTATATAATAAAAAATACAAACATGAATAGATCTCCCCATAATCTATATAAAGAGAAAGAATTTTTATTAATTGGTATATCACAATAATACACTTTTCTTTCTCCCTCTTTACTCTCCTTTATTATTTTACCATAGGGATTCACAAAAAAGGTTATTCCAGTATTTGCTACTTGTATTAAGGGAACTCTATTCTCCACAGCCCTAATTAAAGAAAGATTTCTATGTTGCCAAACCGCAGGAGTTCCTTGAAACCATCCATCATTGGTTATAACTACTAAAATATCTGCTCCATTTTTTATATGTTCCCTCGCAGTGAAGGAAAATAAAGATTCAAAACATATTAATGTTCCAATATTTGCTAATGGGGTCTTAAAAGGGAAAAATCCTTCCCCTTTATTATAATTCCCTACAAGATTTTTTATAAAGGAAGGGAATAGAAAAGAAAAGGGAAGCTCCTCTACAAAGGGAACTAATTGAACTTTACTATAGGTTTTATATTCCTTATCAAAGGGAGAAAAAAGATATGCAGAATTGTATAACTTTTTTTCCTCCATTTTTAATGCTCCCACGATTAAGAAAGATCCCTTTCTTCTTGCTAAATCTCTAAGTTCATTAATATATTCTGGAAAACTATTTAAAGCACAAAAAAGGACACTTTCAGGCCAGATTATTAGATATAAATTATCGGGAAGGGAAAGGGTAAGATCTTTATGAATTTTTAATTGATCTTCAATATCCCTTAAATATACCTTAGAAAAACTATCATAATTTCCTTGAACAGCTCCAATCTTAAGAACAAGGAAAGGCTTTTCTAAGGGTAAACCCATTATATTTCCTATAAAGAACAAAATCAGAATAAATATTACACTATAAAATTTACTTTTTAAAGGAAAATTCTTAAATTTAAAAAGGATATTGTTTATCAGAACAACTATAAAGCTTAATCCCAACCCCCCAAATACACTACCCCATTGTAATAAAGGATAAATATTTACTAAGGGTTCTCCTAAGGTTCCCCAATTAAAGGATAGAGGACCAACACTTTTTATGAATTCCAAGAAGCACCAGAAAAAAGAAGGGAAAAGAAGAGAATTAAATTTCTTTTTTACTCCCCACAGAAATATTCCTGTATACAAAGAAAGATAAGATGCTAAAAGAAGGGATAAAAATACTCCAAAAATGTAGGGAACAAAGTGTTTCAAAAGATTGGGAAGCCAATAAAAATTAATCCCATAAAAACCAAATCCGTATAAAAATCCATAAATAAAGGATTCCTTAGAAGAAATTTTGGAAATAAGTATAAATAATGGGATTAATGTAAAAAAGATAAGAAAGGAAAGATTAAAGGGAGGAAAGGAAAGAATATAAAATATTATTGATAAAAAAAGTAAAACTAACTTCTCCATGACCTTAGTAAAATTTCAAATTTATACTGAGAATAAAACCAGACTTTCCAAGATAATCTTGAGAAAACCCCCTTTCAATCCTCATAAATATTTCACTAAGAAGATAATTATCAAAAATAATAGTTTCTTCATAGCGGAAATAAAGAATATTAACATACAATTTCTCTGGTTCTTTTCCATTCTCATAAAGTTGGGATAGAGGAATTTTAAGGTTAAAATTCTTAAGTTCTGAATCTACGCTACATTCAAAATATGGAGAAGAAAGATTTTCCAGATCTCCATCTTTTCCCTTGTAAAATCTTTTATCATCTACATCAAAAACAACAAAATTTTTCCAAGTAGATAAATTATCCTTTGGCTGTTCTTCACTATTAAAGGCGATAGATAAATAATATCCAGATTCAAGATTAAAGTTAGGATCCAATACGAAGGAGACTTCTACCACCTTTTTTAGAGGGCTTGTCACGGTTCTGGCACACCCTGAGATAAAAATTAATAAAAAAATTAGAAGGAAAATCTTAGAATATCTCATGAATTAATAACTTTTATAAACTCTTCATATATACTTGGAGCTATTGCCAAAATTTCACCATCAAAAAGGTCAAACTCATCTCCATTGGGTTTTGCTATTCTTGCACCTGCCTCTTCTGCTATCAAAACCCCTCCTGCTAAATCCCAAGGATACAAACCAAATTCCCAATATCCATCAAATCTTCCCATCCCTACATAACATAATTCCAAACTTGCACTTCCTAAGGCTCTATATTCTGTATATTTTAAGAGCTTATTTGCAGAAATAATAGCCTTTTCCATCTTATTTTTATCATAGGGCCAACCAGTGACAAATATAGAATTTTCTAAAGATGAGGGAGAAGATGTATACATCTTTTTCCCATTTAAAAAGGCACCTTCTCCTTTTTTAGCATAAAATAAATCTCTTCTTATGGGATCATAGACCACTCCTACCTTTGGTTCATTATCTTCCCAGTATCCAATGGAAACTGCAAAAAATGGAATTTTATGGACAAAATTTAAAGTTCCATCCAATGGGTCAACAAAAAAAGCCCTATTATATTTTCTTATTTCCGAATTCTCTTCTCCAAGAATAGGAATATTGGGGAATTTTGAAGAAAGTAAAGAAATTATAACTTCTTGGGATTCTTTGTCCGCAGTAGTCACCAAATCATAAGATATACTCTTTTGTTGTATTTTAAAGTTTCCATTCTCATAATATTTTCTTAATATATCTCCTGCAATAAATACTGATTTTACCATAACTTCAAAAATACTTTCCATCTTTTAAAAATCCTCCCAAATATCCTTTCTCTTACTCTTAATTATAATTATAATATAATTCTGTGGTAAAATAAAAATATGAAGAAAATTAACTTTCAATATGTTCTTTGCTATATATTTTGGTTAATCACCTCTTTATTTACTCTTTACCTTCTCCTTCTTTCCAGAGGCTTCTATTTGAAAATAATGCCCTTTATTACAAGAAATCTTCTTGTAATTAATTTTATAGACAAGCTTTTGTTTATAGTTTTTGCAGTTATTGCCTTAGGAATTATCATAGGAACAGAAGCATATTATAAAAAGGGAATAACTCAAAATATTCTAATTCAAAGATTTTTTTACATAACAGGGGTTGAAATCCTCTTTCTCTTTCTCCTCCAACATATACCCTCCTACTTATATGGTATTTCCCTAAATATCTTCCAACTCTTAATTGGATTTTTAGAGTTAGGATTAGCAATCTTCTTAATATATCTTTCTAAAAAAGAAAAAAATCTCTATAAATTTTAGGGCTACCCAAGAAGGTAGCCCTAAAAAGTTTGTAACCCTTAAAAAATTTAGAAGGTGAGGCTTATTGTTTTAATACTTCCTCCCAAGTGGTGACAGGCCAGACAGTTCTGAAAAGCTCCTCTACTGCTGGTTTTGCCTTTTCCCTTATTTGGGCCATTGTTTTTGCATCAAGGGTTATTACTGTCATTCCATTATCAAGAAGAAGTCTTAGAATATCATTTTCACTGGCAAGAAGCTTTTTAGTTGCAGAATCACATACCTTTTCTACAGTTTCAGAGATAAGCTTTTGATCTTCCTTTGATAGTTTCTCAAAAGTAGGTTTATACATATGTACCCACCCAAAGGATACTAAATGGTTAGTAATTATTAGATATTTCTGTACTTCGTAAAGCTTATATCCTGAAATCTGGGTCAAGTCTCCTTCTGATGCCTCTGCGGTCCCATCCTTCAATGCCTGATATAATCCTGTAAGGGGAACAGTAACAGGCTTTGTCCCGAGAGCCTCCCAAACCCTTACCCAAGTTGGAACTACAGGAAGTCTTAGTTTTAATCCTTCAAGATCCTTTAAGTTTAGTATTGGTTTGTTAGAAGTCATTTGTCTATAGCCTCTATAAAGATAACCTAAAGTATACATATTTCCTTTTTTTAATATTTCTGCCTTTGCTCTTTCTCCAATTGGTCCCTTCATTAGTCTGAAAAAGTGCTCATAGTCCTTTAATACAAAGGGAGCATTCATAAAGAAATATTCTCCTGCAAAAACTTCAAGGGCTCTTCCACCAGTAAATTGCATATCCACTTCCCCTTTGGCACATTTATCATTTACTCCTTCTTCTGTATCCTTTTGAATCTCAAGCTCTACCTTGATTCTTCCATAAGTTTTTTCCTCAACTATCGCTTTAAAGTTTTCCATGGCTTCAGTTATAATATGTCCCTTGGGGAAAGGTGTTGCAGCTTTGATTATTATATTGCCTTGAGCCTGAATAGATGATAAAATTACTAAAATTAAGAGAAAGGAAACAAGCACAAAATACCTCTTCATTCTACATCCCTCCTACATTTTATTTAAAGCCCGGTAGATCCTGAAGAGAACTACCGGGCTTTTTACCTAAAACAAATCTATCTTTTTCCCCTCTTCACTGGAATAATATCCTGCATATAAAACCTTTGCAGTTTCCTTTGCTAATTCAAAATTAGAAACAGGTTCTCTATTTTCCTTAACAGCTAATACAAAATCCTTTAATTCTTGAGGAAATCCTCTGGTCCAAAAATCATCAGGAGATGGGAAATTCCATCCTGCTTTTGTTTCAATTTTTTCAGCTATATATTCATCTTTCCATACAGATTCCTCAGGAGAATAGGCAAGCATCATATTATTGGGATTAATATTAGCATAGATGATTCCCTTGGAAAGATTTACTTGTATCCAATTTTTAAGTCCCCCAAGACTTATATCGTTGGAAAATATTATTCCCTTCGTCCCATCCTCGAAATCAATAATAACTACAGACCAATCTTCCACATCTTTCCAAAAGGTTGCTACATAATGTTTTTCCTCTTTTAAGAAATTTTCAGTTTTTGTTAAATTTCCAATTTCTGCCCAAACAGATTTTGCCCTTATAGGTCTTCCATACTTTTTTATTCCTTCAAAATGCTTAAGATGTAATACTAAAGCTACAGGATGGGAACCAAGACGCATTAGACTTCCCCCTCCAGAAGTCCTCCAAAGATGGGCATAAGTTGCATGAGACCCTGAATGGCTACATTCTGCTCTTACCTCAAGAATGGAAGAATTTGAAGAAAGAATCATCCTTTTTATCTTCTCAATGGATGGAGCATATACTAAGTTTTCCCCATACATAAACTTTATATTATTTTCCTTTATTGCCCTTTCAATCTTTTCAATTTTTTCCAATACCTTTTTATACATGTAACTCTTAGGGATTTCCGTCCCCACTAATTCTTTATCAGTATCTTCCCCAAAATACCCAGTTAGTGGTTTCTCACAAATCACATGCTTTTTATTTTGTGCAGAACATATTATTACATCATCATGTAGGTTAGTAGGAGTACAGACATCTACCATATCTATATCAGGATCAGCACATAACTCTTCAAAATTGTTAAATACTTTTGGAATTCCATGTTCCTTAGCAAATTGCTCTGCATTTTCCTTTCTTCTTGAGCAAACCCCAATTACTTCTGCATAGGACTCAATCTCTTTATAGGCAGAGATGTGAATCTTAGCTATAAAACCCACACCAACTAATCCTATCTTTACCTTTTCCATAATATTTCCCCCTAAGTAAGAACTAATATATCTGGCTTAATAAAGGTTCTTCCTTCGACTTCTATTTTCAAAGTTGGGAAAATAATAGGTTTTGTAATCATAATATAATCATTTTCTGAGACTATAAATCCATCCTCAGATTTTGTTCCCGAAATAGATGGATTCCAGCAAAAAGCTTGATTCTTAACTACTTTTTCCATTGTATTTGGAGTTACCCTTATATCCCGAGGATAATATCCCATAGATCCACCCTGATGATGTAATTTCCATTCCTCCTTATATCCCCTTTTTTCATACTCTTCTATAGCAGAAAGAACAGGAATCCTCATCTCTTCTCCTACCTTCGTTTTAGAAATCATAACACATTCAATTTCAACATTATCTTGATATTGTTTTTTAAGAACTTCTGGAATATTACCAAAATAAGCCATGCGGGTTATAGTTGCATAGAGTCCTTTATATCTTGCGTTAACCGATGCCATAACAAGTTTTTCAATCTTTTTATTCTTTGAAATGGGATGCCTATAATTTTTTATCCTATCGTCAGATGATACCATAAAGGCAGTAGGTTCTATACCTTCCTTCCAGAGCCTTTCTGATATTTTTCCTGCTACTTCTATTTCTGTATTTCCAGGTTTTGTCTCATACATTAATACTTCTTCAACAATTTTTGATAATTTTTCTCCCAAAAATTTATATCTCTCTATCTCCCCCTCTGTAAGTTCAAATCTTAACTTTCTAAAATCATTATCCACAAATTGGGTTCCAGAAAGAGGAATATCACAACCAATCTCTCCATTCTCAACAACCTTTCTTACAATTTCCATTTCTCTATCCTCATACCACTCGTACTCTAATACCTCAAAACCTATCTCTCCCACCTCCTCATCCTTCATCCTTCTTGCCTCAATCTTATTTGCAATTACAAATTGATCCTTCTCTGTAATAAGTACCGATGTCACTCCCATTTCAGTAGCCATACCAACAAAATTTACTCCTCCAGCTGTAATCCATGAGAAATTAGGCTGTTTCTTTAAAAGTATTGCTGAAAGATTATGTTCTTTTAAGAAATTTCTAACTCTATCAAGTTTAATTTTCACCTCTTCTCTTCTATCCATAAATTCCTCCTATCTACTCTCTCTTCTAAAGGAGATTACTGCAAAGATAATAGATAAAGCAGAAAGAATTAACAAAATTAATGAAATAGGACTTCTAATTAAAATGCTCCAGTCATTTCCTGAAAGAATTAATGCCCTATTTAAGTTTGTCTCTGCCATGGGCCCTAAAATTACTCCAAGAACCAAAGGAGCTTGAGGGAAGTTATGTTTTCTCATAAAATATCCTATTAATCCAAAAATCATAGCTACGGAAACATCATAAAGACTATTTCTAATTGCGAAGGAACCAATTATTGCAAATACAAGAATTATAGGCATAAGTATCTTTTTGGGAATTTTCAGAATATAAGGAGCAGTTATACTGGAAATAAATCCAGTTCCAAGCATAATAAATTGAATAATAAACCATCCTGCAAAAAAGGAATAAATTAAGTCAGGTCTTGCTTGGAAAAGAAGAGGTCCTGGTCTTACCCCTATAAGAACCATTGCACCAAGCATTACTGCAGTAACCACATCTCCCGGAACCCCAAGAGCTAAGGTAGGAACTAAAGCCCCACCAGTAACAGCATTATTTGCACATTCCACTACAGCTACCCCTTCTAAGGCACCTTTCCCAAACTTTTCTTTATTTTTAGACCATCTCCTAAGCTCATTATATGCTAAATAGGTAGCTATAGTCCCTCCTGTTCCAGGTATAACTCCTATAAAAACTCCAATAACTGCCCCTACAATTATTGGTATTAAAATTGATTTAAACTCTTCTCCACTTAAGAAGGAAGAGGTTAAAGTATGTTGAATTTTATATTCTTTCTCCCTTTGTTCCAATTCTAGTAATATCTCTGCAATAGCAAAGACACCTATAAGAACAGGAAGAAGTTCAAATCCTGCAGTAAGAGCAGGTATTCCAAAGGTAAACCTTGTAGAGCCCCTGATATTCTCAACCCCTACAGTGGATATAAAAAGTCCAAAAATTCCAGCAATTATTCCTTTAATTAAGTATCTTCCAGAAACACTGGCTATTATAGTTAAACCAAAAATGGAAAGGGCAAAATAATCTACTGGGGAAAATTTAAGGGCAAATCTTGCAAGTTCAGGGGCTAAAAATACTAAAACCATACCACTTAGAATACCTCCAGCCGTTGATGCATAAAGGGCAGTTTGAATTGCTTTTCCTCCCTTCCCTTGTCTTCCCAAAGGATATCCATCAATAAGAGTTGCAGCAGCTGATGGTGTTCCTGGAACTCCAAGAAGAATTGCAGAAATTGACCCACTAAACATTGATCCTGCATACATACCTGCAAGCATAAGTAAAGCAGATTTTGGATCAAGATAGTAAGTAAAGGGAAGAAGAAGAATTATTCCCATTGATGAAGTAACGCCTGGTAATGCTCCAACAATAATTCCGCCAATAGTCCCAATTAACATTAAGATAAGATTATTAGGTTGTATTGCAATTTTAAGTCCTTCTAACCAATAATTTATCATCTTTTAGCCTCCCATATTAAAATAGAGAAAATACAGGTAATGGAACTTTAAAAATATTGTAAAAGATAAAGTTTACAAGCAACGTAAATAATATACTTATTATTATTCCCCATAATAATTTCTTATATCCAAAAAGATACATAACTGAAAGCATAAGAAATGGAGTCAGGTATAAAAATCCAATATAATGAACTAAATAGACATAAAAAAGTCCCAATAAAACAAGAAAAATAACCCTCTTTAGAGAATTCCATGAGTAAATCTTTTGTTTAGATGGTTCTTCCTTTAATCCTTGAATAATTAATATTATTCCTGTAATTATTAGACCATAAGAAATTATCCGTGGATAATCCCCTGGCCCCAGTCCCAAGGGTGATTTTGGCATTCCTAAGGTAAGTATTAATATAAATATTCCTAAAACTACCACACCAATTCCAATTCCTACATCCCAATTTATTTTAAACTTCATCTTTAATCCTCCTAAAAATTTTATAAAATCCCCTGCCTAAAAAGGCAGGGGAAATTTTAATACTTATATTTAGTTCCTAATTTATTAGTCTTTATAAGATTCTCGTAATATTTATCATAATCTTTTATAAATTTTGCAAAAGATGCTGGTCCTCTATATTCAAGACTCAATGAAAGTTCCTTAGCCTTCTTTACAAAATCTGGATCCTTCATACACTTATAGAATATTACATGAAGTCTCTCCACTATTTCCTTTGGAACACCCTTTTGTACTGCTACACCTCTCCACATTCCAAATAAGAAATTAAATCCTTGCTCCTTTGCAGTAGGAACATCAGGATATTTATCAAGTCTGTTTTTACCAAATACACCAAGAATTCTTAATTGTCCTGCATCTACATTTGTTAGTCCTTCTGGGGCTGCTCCCATATAGGAATTAATATGCCCTCCCACAAGGGCAGTAACTGCAGGTCCCCCACCTTCAAAAGGCACATGAGTAAGTTTTATCTTAGTAAAAGCCTCAAAGGCAAGAGCAGCAAGGTGAGTTCCTCCCCCTGCACCACCATTACCGATAGTTATTTTACCAGGATTTTGTTTTGCATATTCCACATATTCCTTCAAATCCTTCCAAGGAGCATCTTTCCTAACAAGAATATAACAGGGATCATTAACAACTAAAATTACTGGCTCAAAGGAATTTACATCAAACTGTACTGGATCCATGTGGGACTTAATTAAAATAGGTGCAGCAAAGGAAAGAAGAGTATATCCATCAGGTTTTGCCCTTAAAAATTCCATGGTACCTGGAACTGCTCCACCACCAGGAATATTATTTACAACTAAGGGTTGACCATTGGCATATCTAGGAAAAACAGAAGCAATAGCCCTAAAAAGAACATCTGTAGCTCCACCTGCAGACCAGGGGACAATAATCTGAACAGGTCTTTCAGGATAGGAGGCTGTACTTCCAATATTAATCAACAAAATTCCAAGAAGGATTAAAATTATAAGAAACTTCTTGTTGAACATATAGAATCCTCCTTTCTAAATTTTTGTGGAGTCTTATTGATTTTTTACTTTGGCATCACCTCCCTAAAATTTTTTCTTACATTAAAAAATTTAAATTCTTTTTTTCTTAACCAATATCTTTAAATTTATTTTAAACCTTGAGAGAAAGAAATGTCAATGGGCAAAAAATATTTTGGGGGAGAAAATTTTTAATTTTAATTTAATAGTTTAAATCTAATTTTTTAAGTGAATTTAAAAAATAGAAAATCAAAGGCTTTTTAACTTGTATCTCTCAATTACATCTCTATATCTTTCTCTTACCTCATCTATAATATCTTTCCAGTGCTTATATAAAGTCTCTTTTGCCTTCTCTCCAACTCTTCTTAATTTTTCTTTATCAGAAATTAATTCCTTTATTCTTTTAGCATATAAAAGGGGATCATTTTTTGATAAAAAACCATTATAATTATCAATTACTCCTTCCGAAGTAACAGAATTTTCAATTAATAAAGAGGGACATCCA
>CALHLF010000029.1 GCA_938034905.1 uncultured bacterium
TTTGAACCTGAAGATTATTTTTATTTTTACGAGGATTTATTAACCGATGAACAGACACAAATAGAAGTAGATTTTATAAGAAGAGAACTTGATTTAAAGGAACCTAAAAAAATTCTTGATATTGCTTGCGGATATGGCAGGCATGCAAATAGGCTTGCTCTTTATGGTCATTATGTAATAGGATTGGATATAAATGAAGAATTCTTAACCATGGCTAGGGAAGAGGCAGAAAGATTAAAGGTGAAGGTGGAATATGTGTTTAAGGATATTAGAGATATGGATTATGAGGAAGAATTTGATGCTGTAATATCTATGTTTACTTCTTTTGGGTATTATGAAGATGAAGATAACTTTAAAATATTAAAGAATGTTTCTAGAGCCTTAAAAAAGGGAGGTAAATTTCTCTTAGATATAGGGAATAGGGATTTTATTCTCATAAATTTCCTTCCTTATATAGTTATGGAAAAAGATGGAAATTATATGATAGACTTTAATTCCTTTGATATAACTACTGGACGGATATATGATCGGAGAATTGTAGTAAGAGATGGAAAAATAAAAGAAAAACCATTCTTTATAAGAGTTTATACTCCTACAGAGATAAAAATCCTTTTAGAAAATGCAGGATTAAGAGTGGTTAAATTTTTTGGAGGATATGATGGTAGCCCTTTGACTCTTTATTCTCGAAGATTGATTGTTATATCAGAAAAGATATAAATAAAAGGGGCCTTCTTAGGCCCCCTATTTTTATTCCTCTTTAAATTTAGGTAATTCGTCTAAGGTTATTACATATTCATGGTTAAATACCTTTCTTATATGGGATAACTCATTTTTATTTGGATCATTTTGAAAACCTGTCCATGTCATAAACCATACCCAATAAGCTTTTTGCTCTCTCATAGCATCAGGATCAGGAATTATGCCATTTTCTGTAAGAGCGATAAGTTTTCTTCCTCCAAATAATCTTGCGATATTATAAAACATGCCTGTAGAAGGAGAATAATTTTTGTCATTCAGATAAATATCTGCTCCTACAATATCTACATATTCATCTCCAGGGTACCACTTCAATGCTTCAGGAGAATCTGTTGTTGTCCATACCCATATAAGATTATTTAGCTTATGATAATTTACTAACCTATCGAAAAGTAGTTTCCACAGTTTTTTACAGGCTTCAGGCCCTTTTGCTCCCCACCAGAACCATCTACCTTCGGCTTCATGGAGGGGTCTCCAAAGTACTGGGACACCAGCTTGTTGTAGTCTTTTTAATTGGGAAGCTATAGCATCTATATCTCGAATTATAAGTTTGTAATCCTCTGACTCAGGATTTTTTAGAGCATATTCTATATCGAAGCTGGTAGCATTAGTATAAAAACCTCTCCACCATTCTTTTCCGGGAGTGTCGTATAATCCTTTTGGAGCATTCCAATGCCATTGGAATTGTACTATTCCTCCCATGTTCCACCAATCTATAGCATCCTCTACATCTCTTGATGATGCTCCTCTTTCTACTCTTGAGGGAGAGTAATCCATCATATCAAATCCACATAGTGCTGGAAACTTGTCAGTTACTGTCCAGATCCAAAAACAGTCTTTATATCCTTGTTGGCCGGAAATTACATATTTTCCATAAACACTTACAAGATAGTCCATAAGTTTTTGAGCTTCTTTAGAAGGATTAGGGGTGACTAATTTATTAGTGGGATTTAGTTTGGGAAGTTCTGCTTTTTTAATTTTAAACCAATCCAGTAAAAACCAGCCCCAACTTTTTACAATACTTATGCTATTTCTTCCACTTTTTAAGGGAATAAGTCCTGCAGATACAGTTGTAAAACTTTGAGAGGGGGGAAATTTTACGTTTGTTTGAAATACTCCATTAACATAGAGGGCGTTCTCTTTATAACCATAGGGAGCTGCATATCCAATTATGAGTTCATACATACCGCCCTCTTTTACTTCTATTGTAATAGTGCAGGAGTCACCATCTTTGTCAAATCCATCCACATATCCTGCACCTTGATATCCTGGAATATTTTTCGCTACAAAAGTGCCATTTAGGATTCCATTTTCTGCTTGGATTATGATCTCTTCTAAAGAAAAGCTGATTGAAAAAATAAAAAAAGCTAATATTAAGAGAAGAATAAGAGTTTTCATAAAAATAAATATCCCTCCTTCTTTATGTAATTGCTTTATTTTACTTCTTTTATTTCGTATAGTAAATAATGATTTTAAAATTAATGTAACCAATTTCTAAATTTTTGATTGATATATTATTTATTCATAGTTTAGGAAGAGAAAAGTAAAACATTATATTGTATAGATTAAACTTATCTCCTGATAAAATAATGCTTATACTATACGTTTCTTTGCCTAATTTTTTTGTAAATGGACCATCATATAAGTTTATCTCTTTGCTTTTAGAAAAAAGATAAGAAAAATTTAGATTATAATTAAAAACTTGGTTATAAAAGTTAAAGTTGAAATTGAGGGAAAAAGGATAATTTATATAATTAATAGAAATTAAAATACTTAATGGTAATTTTTGGGTATAATCCATACTTCCTTCGTAGCCACTTATTAATGGCTCAAAAACAATGTTTCCATATTCATCAAAGTATTCCCTTTCTGAATCAGCTTTTAGATTAATAAAAGGAATATTTTTCCAGTAAATTTTTCCATATATATTTTGAAAAAATATAGAAATTTCAAAATTAGGGTTAAAATGAAATTTAAGATTTGTATCCATGGAATACC
>CALHLF010000030.1 GCA_938034905.1 uncultured bacterium
CGTGAGCTCTAACATTTCACTTATATTTTTGCCCCGCCATCTAATTTCCAAAATTTCTTCCCTAAATCTTTTCCCCTTGTTTCTTTAATAAAACTCTCATCCTTTATATATTTCAGATTTATAAGAATATTGAGCCAGCTACCTTGAATTGCAGATTTAAGACAAAGAACTGAAACCCCAATATCACTTATAACATTGGGATTAGTATTTCCAACACATTTTTCTAATAATTTAAGGACTGATAATCCCATTTCCATTATTGATAAGGGAATCAAGGAGGCATCCTTTAATGCTTTTTCCAAGGCCTCTCTTCTTGCTTCTTTTTGTTCTTCAGTCTCTTTAGGCATTCTATAGGCTCGGGAAACCTTGTTAAAAGCTGTAGTATCCTCCTCTATTAAAGATAAAAATTCATTCTGTAAGCTTTCAATTTCCTTTAACATCTCTTGTAAGATTGTCTCTTGTTCCTTAAATTTCTCCTTACCTATAGTTAAATTAATAACCATAGAAGATAATGCTGAACCCACTGCTCCTAAAAGGGCAGAAGCAGATCCACCACCAGGTGCTGGTTCCTTAGAAGCTAAAAGCATTATAAATTGCTCAATACTATGATTAACTATGGGCATAAAATTCCTCCTTCTTATATTATTCCAATTTTTTTACCTGCCTTCTCAAATATTTCTAAGGCTCTATCTATCTGATCCTCAGTATGAGTTGCCATATAACTTGTTCTCAGTAAAGACTGATTAGGAGGAACACCAGGGGGAAGGACAGGGTTGCAATAAACCCCTAAATCGAAAAGTTCCTTCCACATATATATGGTCTTCCACCTATCTCTTATGTATACAGGAATAATTGGAGTACAACTATTTCCTATATCAAATCCTAAGGATTTTAACCCCTCTCTCATTTTATTAGAAATCTTCCATAATCTTTCTATCCTTTCAGGCTCCTCCTGCATAATTTCTAGAGCTGCTAATGCAGCTGCAGTATTTGCAGGGGACATACTGGCACTAAATATAAAAGATCTTGCATTATGCTTAATATAGAAAATTACTTCTTCATCTCCTGCTATAAAGCCACCTAAACTTGCGAAGGACTTACTAAAAGTCCCCATGATAATATCCACATCATCTTCTACCCCAAAATAATTAGCAGTTCCTCTTCCTTGTTCTCCTAAAACCCCAATAGAATGAGCATCATCTACCATAAGTCGAGCAGAATATTTTTTGCACAGTTTTACGATTTCAGGAAGAGGTGCAATATCTCCTGCCATGGAAAATATTCCATCTACTATAACAAGTTTTCCTGCATCATCTGGGCAACTTCTTAATACATTCTCTAAATCTTCCATATCATTGTGCTTAAATCTTAACATCTTACCATAGGACATCTTACATCCATCAATAATTGAAGCATGATCTTCTTTATCGGTTATTGCAATATCATCCTTTCCTATAAGAGCAGAAATTGTTCCTACATTAGTCTGATATCCCGTAGAAAATACTATGCAAGCTTCTTTATGTAAAAATTCTGCTAATCTTTCTTCTAACTCCCTATGTAGCGCTAAGGTTCCATTCATGAAACGAGAACCTGTACAGCTGGTACCATATTTTCTAATGGCATTAATAGCAGCCTCCTTTACCTTGGGATGGGTTGTGAGCCCCAAATAGTTATTAGAACCTAACATGATAAGTCTTCTTCCATTAATAACTACTTCTGTACCCTCAGTTTCTTCTAAAGGTAAGAAATAGGGATAGATTCCTTGCCTAATAGCATACCTTGCTTCAGATAGAGGATGCCCTGGCTCTAAATTTAAACATTTTTCAAATAAATCCATTTAGCATCCCAGCCTTTCTGTTTTTTTATATTTTAATCTTTAAGAAAGGGAATATCAACAAGGGGAGAGAAGATTTTCTTCTAAAGTTTTGCAAGTTTCATCTTTATATTACATACTGCGCATATCTCAAGAGATGAAGGTTCATTACAGATCTTACATCTTTGAAGATTCTCTTCAGTTATTTTATTAGCAAGTAATGGATAGAATTTCCTTAAAAAATTATTAAAGAATCTTAACTTTGTCCCTGGAAATTGTTCCTCGATATCTCCAAGAATTTTTTTATATTTTAAAGAGGTAGCTCCTGTACTTAGAGGGCATTCTTGTTCTATATATTTTATTCCCATAAGAAAAGTGTAAAGAGCGCTTTCTTTTTCTGTAATTCTACAATATGGTTTAACCTTCCTTACAAATAT
This sequence comes from uncultured bacterium, assembly GCA_938034905.1. Classification (GTDB taxonomy): domain Bacteria; phylum Dictyoglomota; class Dictyoglomia; order Dictyoglomales; family Dictyoglomaceae; genus NZ13-RE01. Next base: position 2,251 of record CALHLF010000030.1, read on the forward strand.
ATTTTCATATTCTTTAAGAATAGGATATTGTTTTGAAAGATAATCCAAATTCCAATTTAAAATATTTCCAAAAAGTACAGATATCTCATCATCGAGATTATGACCTGTTGCAAGAGTATTATAACCTTCTTTTTTAGAAATCTTATTCATGTAATATCTTTTTATTATCCCACAAATAGAACATGGAGGTTTATTAGGTATTTTTTCTTTTAATATAGAAATTGATGCAATTTCAGTGCTTAAATCCACAATATATAACTTCCTTTCAATTTTTTTGGCAAACTCTTCTACATATTCTCTACTTTTTTTAGAGTAATCATTTATTCCAAGATCAATATGTATTCCATCTGCGTTATATCCAAGTTTATTTAATACAAACCATAACCCTAAACTATCTTTACCTCCAGAGACTGCTACTAAGATTCTATCTTCCTTTGTAAACATTTGAAAATCCTTTATAGTATTTTGTACCCTTCTCTCAAACCACTCTATAAAGTGTTCCTTGCATAAACTAAGATTATATGATGGTAAATTTACTATTGCATTTTTCTTAATACCTTTTGTTTTACAAATCTTACAGTTCACTTGTTACCCTCCTGAAACTGCATTTATAACTTCTATTTCATCCTCTGGAGAGATAGAAGTATTTAACAAAACTATCTCACCATTTTTAACCACAAAGGCATATTCTTCAGAAAGCCCTAAAAACTTTAAAATATCCTTTGGACTTAATTTATTTTTGTCTGAAGCTAAATTATATATTTTTCCTCTATATTTAATATTAAATATGAATTTTTGCTCCATTTTTCTCCCCCTCTACTTATCTTAAAATTCAAAATATTGAGCCATAGAAAGATATCTTTCCCCAGTATCAGGAAGGACAACAACTACTCTTTTATCTTTTCCTAAATCCCTTGCAATTTTTAGTGCTGCGTACATGTTTGCTCCTGCAGAGATGCCTACAAATAGCCCTTCTTCTCTTGCTAATCTCTGAGAAGTCCCAAAAGCATCATTATCGCTAACCTGAATAATCTCATCTATTATTTTTAGATTTAAAACATCAGGAATAAAACCTGCCCCAATTCCTTGAATCTTGTGAGGTCCAGGTTTTCCTCCTGAGAGAACTGGACTTGCTAATGGTTCTACAGCTATTATTTTTATATTAGAATTTTTTCCCTTTAAGAATTCCCCAACACCAGTTATAGTTCCTCCTGTTCCTACCCCCGCTACGAAAGCATCTATTTTACCCTCTACCGCCTCCCATATTTCTATCGCTGTTGTTTCTCTATGAATTTTAGGATTTGCAGGATTTTTAAATTGTTGAGGCATAAAACTATTTGGAATCTCCTTTAGTAATTCTTCTGCCTTTTTTACTGCTCCAGCCATTCCTTCAATTCCAGGAGTAAGAATTACTTGTGCTCCATATGCTTTTAATATGGAAATTCTCTCTGAACTTACAGTTTCTGGCATCACTAAAATACATTTGTATCCTTTTACAGCAGAGATCATGGCAAGTCCAATTCCTGTATTTCCACTGGTGGGTTCAATTATAGTGGAGCCATTTTTTAATAATCCTTGTTTTTCTGCCTCATTAATCATAGAGAAACATATTCTGTCCTTTACACTTCCACCTGGATTAAAGGATTCAAGTTTTGCTATGATTTCTGCCATTTCAGGCTCTACAATTTTATTGATTCTTACCATAGGCGTGTTACCAATAAGGTCTATTACACTATTTGCTATCTTTGGATATTTAATCCCTCTATCCTCTATATTCATTTCTCACTACCTCCTTTTTTTATTCATAATAATTATATTTGATACATTAAAGATGATTCTCTTAATTTATTTACTATATCTTCAAAGGTAAATTTATTAAGCATCTCAGAAAGAGATTTTTCTACTTCTATCCATACAGGAAGAAGAGAAGATTTTCTCATAACTTCTCCTATCTTTATAACTGGGCCTTCTAAATACTCTATTACTTCTTTTAGAGTAATACTATTAGGAGCTTTAACAAGAATATACCCACCTTCTTTTCCTCTGATACTTTTAACTAAACCCATATTTTTTAAATCAATCAAAATCTGTATCAGATATTTCACTGGAATTCCTTGTTTCTTTGCAATTACATTTATAGGTAAAGGTTCTGTATTAGGCCAATGAAGAGAAAGTTCTAAAATTGCCCTACAGGCATAATCACATTTTGCTGAAATCAGCATTTTTCTCTTTTCCCTCCTAATATTTACTATTTTAGTAATCTTAGTAATGTATAATCTAAAAATTAAAATATGTCAAGTACTAAATTTTTTATTTGCACTTTTCTTTTTTCCTTATTATAATTTATTAAAATATCTGGTTAGGGGAGCTGAAGGGATAAGTTCGGCTGAGAGGAGGTCTAAGATCCCGACCTCGACCCTTTGAACCTGATCCGGGTAATGCCGGCGGAGGGAAAGAGTATGAAAAGATATTAAAATTTTTTAAAGACCGCTGGTAATACCCAAGCGGTCTTTCTTTTTATGTAAAGGGGTGATTAAAAGAATGATAATTTACGTAAACGATAAAGAAATAAATTTTGAGGGAAATATAAAAGAACTTCTTAAATTTTTTAATTATAAACCTGAAGGGATAGCAGTTTTAGTTAATGGAGAAATTTTAAAAAGGGAGTATTGGGAAACCTATAAGTTGAAAGAAAAAGATTATATTGAAATTGTCACATTAGTAGGGGGAGGATAAAAGAATGAGTTTAATGATAGGTGGAAAGTTAATTGTAAATAGGCTTTTTGTAGGAACAGGAAAACTTCCGGATTACAGTGTTATAAAAAGAATGTATGAAGAACTTAAAATAGAAGTTTTTGCAGTAGCAGTAAGAAGAATAAATTTAGAAAAGGGAACAAAATATTCTATTCTCGATTTTTTACCAAAAGAAGCTAAAATCATGGTAAATACATCAGGAGCAAGAAATCATAAAGAGGCAGTAAAAATTGCCTTAATTGGAAGAGAGATTACAAATTCTGATTGGGTGAAGATTGAAATATCAGGTGAGTTAAAATATCTTTTTCCAGATAATGAGGAGACTCTAAAGGCTTCAGAAATTCTTGTAAAAGAAGGTTTCAAGGTATTTCCATACATCTTTCCAGATCTTGTACTCGCAAAAAAATTAGAAGACATAGGAGTTTCTGCTGTAATGCCTCTTGGATCACCTATTGGGAGTAATAAGGGGATTGATTGTGAAACTTTACTTAAAGCTATTATAAATGAGATAGACATCCCTGTAATAATTGATGCAGGTATAGGAAAACCTTCTCATGCAGCAAAAGCTATGGAGCTTGGGGCAGATGCAGTACTTATAAATACTGCTATTGCTACTTCTTTTGATCCCTTTTTAATGGCAAAGGCTTTTAGTATGGCAGTCTCTGCAGGAAGATTAGCTTACGAAATTGGTCTTCCAAAGGAGCAGGAATATGCATCTCCTTCTTCCCCATTGGCAGATCTTATAAGGGGTGAAACTAAATGATAGAAAGAATCTTAGAAGAGGCAGATAAACTTTTAAAGGATAAAGATCAAAGGAATAATATAGAGGATATTCTTACAAAAGAAAAACTTTCTCCAAAAGACTTTTTATCTCTTATTCTGGATGATGATGATAATAATCTTTTTATAATGGCAGAAATATCTAAAAAGATAACAGAAAGATATTTTGGAAAAGTAATAAATCTCTTTACTCCTCTTTATCTTTCTAATTTCTGTATCTGTGGATGTTCCTATTGTGGATTTTCTATGGAAAATAAAAATCTTAAAAGAATAAAACTCAATACTGAAGAAATTATAAAAGAATTTGAAAGTATTAAATCTCATGGAATCGATAGTATTCTTCTTCTTACAGGTTGTGATAGAATAAATACTCCCTTTGAATATATTCTTTCTGGAGTAAGAATAGCGAAGGACATGTTTTCTGAAGTAGTAATTGAAGTTTATTCTTTAGAGGAAGAGGAATATAGAATTTTGGCCACAAATGGACTTACAGGAGTTACCCTTTATCAGGAAACATATAACAAAGAGGTCTATAAAAAGCTTCATCCATATGGGCCTAAAAAAGATTATTACTATAGATTATATACTCAAGAGAGGGCACTAAGGGCAGGAGTAAAGGAAGTAACCTTGGGAGTTCTTTTAGGACTTAATGATCCTATTGAAGATGTATTTAAAATGGTTCTCCATGCGGAGTATCTTTTGAAAAAATTTCCAAATGCAGAGATAAGTATATCTTTCCCAAGATTTCGTCCTGCTGGAACAAATTTTAAGGAAGCCTTTAAAGTTACCGACAAAATGCTATTGAGATTTATTTTTTCCACAAGAATCTACTTAAAAAATGTGGGAATTACCTTGTCTACACGGGAAACCCCTAAACTCCGTGATGCCCTTATTGGCTATGGAATTACAAAGATGTCTGCAGGATCAAAAACTTCTGTAGGGGGTTATGCTAAGGATTATTCATCAGGAAATCAATTTGAAAATGAGGATAGAAGAAGTGTAGAAGAAATAGTTGAAGTAATAAGAAATAAAGGATATCGTCCTGAATTTACTAACTGGATAGGGGGGTTAATAGTATGACAGATTTTCGTAACATGCTTTTAAAATATTTTACAGAGGAAAATCTTAAAAAAATAGAAAATACTAAAGTTGTAATTGTGGGATGTGGTGGACTGGGATCTAATGCTGCTATCACATTAACAAGAACAGGATTTTCTAATTTTATCCTGGTAGATTTTGATAAAGTAGAAATTTCCAATTTAAATAGACAATTTTACTTTTTTCATCAAATTGGAATGCCAAAAGTATTAGCTTTAAAGGAAAATATCTTACTTATAAATAAAGACTGTAATATTGTAACCTATCAGGAGAAAATAACCAAAGAAAATGCAAAAGATATTCTCTCTCAAGGAGATATTATCTTTGAGGCAGTAGATAGAGCAGAAGTAAAGACTCTTCTCTTAGAAACTGCTATATCTTTGGGAAAGAAAATTGTTATGGCATCAGGAGTATGTGGATTTGGAGATACTGAAAATATTACTATAAAAAGATTAAATAACGTTACTATAATTGGTGATTTTTCAAGTGATAATTCAAGATTTCATCCCTACGCTCCTAAAGTAATAACAGTTTCTAGTATGCAGTGTGATGAACTTTTAAGGATGGTGCTTTATTATGAAGGATAAAAAGTTAGCTTATTTTAAAAATCCTAATCTTTATTGTATTACTGCAGAAAATATATCCTTAGGAAGGAAAAATGTTGAGGTAGTAAAAATGATCCTTGACGCAGGAGTAAGAATTATCCAGTATAGAGAGAAAAAGAAAAGTTTAAGGGAAAAATATGAAGAAGCGCTTATTCTAAGGAAACTCACCTATGAATATGATGCTATTTTAATAATAAACGATCATTTGGATTTATGTAAGATGGTAGAAGGAGATGGAGTTCATTTAGGACAAGATGATTATCCTATCCCTATAGCAAGGAGTTTTCTAGGAGAAGATTATATAATTGGGGTAACAGTCCATAATATAGAGCAAATTATAAAGGCTTATAAGGAGGGGGCGGATTATTTAGGACTTGGACCAATATTTGAAAGCTATACAAAAGAAAATCCTCATCCTCCTATAGGACTTGAGATTTTAAATTGGGCTACCTCTCATATAAAAATTCCTATTGTTGCTATAGGAGGAATAAAGGAATCAAATCTTCCCTTAGTATTGAAAAATGGAGGGAAATGTGTTGCTATGGTTAGTGAAATTGTATCCTCAGAAAACATAAAGGAGAAAATAAAGAAAATCTTTAAAATACTGGAGGGATATAGCTATGGGAAAAACGATACTTGAAAGTGCAAAAGAGAAAATTATAACCTCCGAAATGGAGCTTTCTCTAAAAAATGAGGAAATATCAATAGAAAAATTAATCTCCAACATATCTCAAGGAAAGACAGTAATCCCTGCCAATAAAAATAGAAAAAGAAGTAAATACTTTGCTATTGGAAAGGATTGTGCTGTTAAAATAAATGCAAATATAGGAGTAACAGCTGATTATTCCTCTTTTGATAAAGAATTAAAAAAAGCAGAACTCTGTGAAAAATATGGTGTAGAATCGGTTATGGATCTTTCCTGTGGAAAATATGCTAAATCTTTTAAAGAAAAACTTTTAAAAGAATTTAGTTTCATTGTGGGAAGTGTTCCTGTTTATGATCTCGCAGTAAGAAATAAAAATTTTACAAAAGTAAAACCTCAAGATTTTCTTGAAGTTTTGGAAGAACATGTGGAGATGGGGATAGATTTTGTAACTATTCATGCAGGATTAAATATGGAACTTATAGAAAAAGTAAAAAATTCTCAAAGAATATTAAAAATTGTCTCCCGTGGTGGATCTATGATTTATAAATGGATGGTAGAGAATAACAAGGAAAATCCATATTATGAATATTTTGATGATGTTCTAAAGATTCTGAAAAAATATGATGTGGTAATAAGTATTGGGGATGCTTTAAGACCAGGTTGTATTTTTGATTCTACTGATCCATTGCAAATAGAAGAAACTATAATTGTAAGTCAGCTTGCGAAAAGAGCTAAAGAATTTGGAATTCAAGTTATAATTGAAGGTCCAGGGCATATGAGAGCTAATGAGATATCAACTAACGTGAAACTTATTAAAAAATTATGTGATGATGCACCTTTGTATGTTCTTGGACCTCTAACTACAGATATCGCTGCAGGTTATGATCATATATCGGGAAGTATGGGAGCTTTAATTTCAGCTTTAAGTGGAGCAGATTTCCTTTGCTATGTAACTCCAGCGGAACATTTGAGACTTCCTGATATAGAAGATGTGAAGGAGGGGATTATTGCCTTTAAAATTGCTGCCCATAGTGCAAATCTTGTGAGAGGATTTAAAAGTGCATTAAATAAAGATCTTGAAATATCAGAAGCAAGAAAAAATCTAAATTGGGAAAGAATTATTGAATGTTCTATAGATCCCGATAAAGCAAGGAAATATAGAGAAAATTTAGGAGATACTTGTTCTATGTGTGGTGAACTTTGTGCTATCCAAAACAGTAGATAATGTAAAAAAAATTCTTGTGATAGCAGGATATGATCCCACAGGAGGAGCAGGTTTACTTTCAGATTTAAAAACTATACATTCTCTTGGTGGATATGCTCTGTGTATTCTTACTTGTTTAACCATTCAAGATACTAGAGAGGTTTATGAAGTGCATAAAATAGATGGGGAGATAGTTTTGAAAAATCTTAAAGTAATACTTTCTGATTGTAGTGTAGAGGCAGTAAAAATAGGTGTACTCTATTCAAAAGAAATTATTAAAATTGTTTATGATGCTATTAAAAAATATAATCTTAAAAATATCGTCCTTGATCCTGTAATAAGGCCATCTTCTGGAATTTCACTCCTTGAAGATTCTGCCTTAGAGGAATTAAAAAAATTAATTTCCCTTTGTGATATTGTTACTCCTAATATTCCCGAAGCAGAAATTCTTACAGGAATCAAAATAAAAGGCATAGAAGATATGAAACTTTCAGCAAAAATTTTAAAAGAGCTTGGAGTAAAGGCAGTAATTATAAAAGGAGGACATTTTAAAGATAAGAATGCTATGGATATTTTATTGGAAAATGATAATTTCTACATAGAAACTTCTAAAAAAATAAAGATGGAAAAAGAAGTTCATGGAACAGGTTGTATTTTTTCTTCTGCTCTAACTACTTTCTTAGCCTTCGGTTATGATTATTACAACGCATTTAAAAAGGCAAAGGCTTATATAACTAAAGCTATAAAAGATTCTATAGATATTGGAAAAGGGAGAAAAATAATTTTATCAAATAAAGGCTTATTCTAATAATTTTTTGACTTTAATTTTCTCTTATGATATCTTTTAGCTATGGAGGTAAATAGTATGAAGGTAGTTATTATTATGGGATCCAAAGGGGATCTGGAATGGTCTAAGAAAATTGCAGAAACATTAAAAAATTTTAATGTGGAATGTGTATTAAGGGTAGCTTCAGCCCACAAGGTTCCTCTAAAGGTTTTGGAAATAATTAAAGAATACGAAAAAGAAGATGTAGTATTCATAACAGTAGCAGGAAGAAGTAATGCTTTAAGTGGATTCGTAGATGCAAATACTTTAAGGCCAGTAATTGCATGTCCTCCCTATGGCGATAAATTTGCAGGAGTAGATATATTCTCTACTTTGAGAATGCCCTCTGGGGTTGCTCCCTTAACTGTTTTGGAACCAGAACAGGCAGCCCTTGCTGCCTGCAAAATTCTTGCCCTAAAATACAAGGAACTTTCTGAAAAAATAGAAAATTATCAGAAGGAAAAGAAAAAGGAATTGGAGAGGGATGATGAGGAGGTAAGAAAATGGGTAGTGTAAAAGATCTTATAATTTTAGAAAATCCTACAGAGGAATTCTTAGGAAGAGGAAGATTTGTTTTCTCTGATAGATATTCTGTTTTTGATTATGGGGAAATGCCAGATTATATAGAGGAAAAGGGAAAAGCAATTTGTATTGCTACAGCGTATTTCTTTGAAAAATTAGAAGAGAAGGGAATAAAAACCCATTATATAGGAATTGTAGAGGGAGAAAAGATAAAAACTCTCTCAGAATTAGAAGCACCTTCAAATATCATAGAATTTAAAATGGTAAGAGTATTGAAACCTGATTTAAAAGATGGAATTTATGATTATTCTATATTTAAAAAAGAAAAGGGAAATTTTCTTATCCCATTAGAAATTATCTACAGAAATTCTCTTCCTGAAGGCTCCTCTGTATTTAAAAGATTAAAAGAAGGAACTTTAAAAATTGAGGATTTAGGATTTAAAAAAGATCCAATTCCAGGAGAAAAGCTTGAAAAACCTATAGTAGATTTTTCTACAAAACTTGAAGTAAATGATAGGTATCTCTCTTATGATGAAGCTAAGGATATAAGTAAATTTAATGAAGAAGAATTTCAAAAATTAATAGACTTAACCTTATTCATAGATGGTGAAATTACAAAAGAGGCAGAAAGAATTGGACTTATAAATGAGGATGGAAAATTAGAATTTGCCTTTGATATTAATAGAAACTTTATATTAGTAGATGCAGTAGGAACCTTAGATGAATGTAGATTTACCTTTAACAATCTACCAGTGAGTAAAGAAATTGCGAGGATATATTATAGAAAGACGAAGTGGTATAAAGAAGTTGAAGAAGCAAAAAAGAAAGATCGCTTTCATTGGAAAGAGTTTGTAAGTAAACCCCCCTTCCTTCCTAAGGAATTAAAGAATCTCATTTCCTTAGTTTACAAAGCTTATACCAACGAACTTACGGAAAAAGAATGGTTTAAAACTCCTCCTCTTAAGGATATACTAAGAAAAATAGGAGAGATTTTATTATAGAATTTTAATAATCTAAAACTCCATATCCTGCCTTTATATGTTTTGAAGAGGGATCGTCAGATGGTCCTAATGCCCAAACAATTTTTAGTTTTCCAGAACTTGGAAATTCTTTGTCGTACTTATCCTTTGTAGAAAGTTTTCTTTTAAATTCTATATAAGTAAACTCTTTATCTTCAGTTCCTGCAAAATCTAAAATATCATTTTTTCCACCTAATTTTTCATCTAAGGTATGACCAAAGTGTGCCTCAGGAGCAAAATAATCTAAAACCTTTACTTCTTTATCGGTTACATAACCTATTATGTAATCTGCATTGCCTGCTTTAGAAGAAGGAGCAATTCCTAAGGCAACCCATCCCTTTGTTTTTCCTATCATTAGAATAAATACCTCATCTTGAACTATACTCCAAAATATTCTGAAATCTCCACCTGAGAAATTTGCATAATTCTGATATTCATTAGGAGAAAGTTTACCATCAATCTTTGGGGGAGATATAGGTTTTTGTTGAGAAAATACTAAGGAGAAAGATAATAGAATTATCAGAATGAGGATTTCAAATTTTTTCATTTTCTAATACCTCCAATTTATAATAATTATTTTTTTAATTTATACCATTTTAATAGGATTTTGTCAAATATAAAAACTCTCTCAAAGGGAATATTTATAGATCTTGGTATGGATAGGATCATAAATTCAGCCTCTGATCTGACATCCAATATTGTTAGGTTTTCCCTTTTAAGCCTTTCATATTCTACATAAAATCCTTCTTCTTTAGCTTGTTTTTCAGAAAGGCCAGTCTTAGCAACAGTGTAATTGAATATTTTGAGGAGGTTAGTTCCAAGGACTCCTTCAAAACTTTCATAATCCTCTTCGCTATCTAACACTGCATTTTGACCTGCTACCCCCCCCATTTTATTAGCGGTAGATCCCATAGGAATCCATACTGTTTATTGCATACTAAATGAGTTGTCTCACAACAATCACCAGCTACAAAAATATCAGGAATATTTGTTCTCATATACTTATCAACTTTTATAGCTCCTGTACTACCAAGCTCTATACCCACTTTTTTAGCAAATTCTACATATTTTTTTCTCAAGTAATTTAGCTATTTCAATGTCATATCGGGGAAGTATTTGATTTGTAGCTTCCACTATTATAGGTTTAAATCCTCTTTCAAACAAGTTTTCTAAGACCTCGAGTCCAATAAATCCTCCTACAATAAGAGGATTAGTTACTTGATTATTATCCAAAAAGTTTTCTAATACTAATGGCATCACTGATAGATCTCAGAACAAATATTCTTTTTAAATCATACCCTCTATTTTAGGTTTAATGGGAGAAGCCCCAGTAGCTATTATTAACTTATCATAGTCTATTGTCTTTTCTTCATTTTCTTTAAGATCCTTAACATATACTCTCTTGTTAATAACGTTTATATCGTAAGCAAGATGTCTTGTAAGAACATTTATTCCTTGATTATGCTTGAATTCTTGTGGATTTCTATCAAATAGTTGCTTACTTGAAGAAATTACTTTTCCTATAAAGTATGGAAAATCACAACCTGCATAAGAAATATACTCATTTATTGGTAATAATTGTGACAGAGCAGTTAGGATCCTCTCTTTTAGTTTTTGAGACTGCCTTTGTTCCAACACCACTTATTACTATAATTTTTTGCCCATTTTTTCCCCTCTCATAGTCTTTATTTTCTAATAATTAGAATGAGGAAGAGTAGTTAGTAATAACTAGTAATTTTGGGGATTGTATTAAGAATTAAAAAGTTATCTTTGGAAAAAAGATCCCCTATAATGTTGAATTTCTATCTGATGAATATAATATTTTTATGAGAGCAATTTGTTTATTATGTTCAACAATAGGTTTGTAGTAAGGTAGTTTATACTTTATTGGATCATGTAACATTTCAGTAGGTAAATTTTTGAGCTCTGGTAGATATCGTCTTATATAGTTACCTTCAGGATCAAATTTTTGAGCTTGAAGTATAGGATTAAAGATTCTGAGGGGTTTTGGATCTGGTCCTACCGAGGCACTCCATTGCCAGTTTCCAGTATTTACTACTTCATCGTAGTCTAAGAGATATTCCATAAAAAATTTCTCACCTATTCTCCAATCTGTAAGGAGATCTTTGGTCAAAAAATTTGCCACAATCATTCTTGCACGATTGTGTATCCAGCCTTCTTTTTTCAGTTGAATTATGGCAGCATCAATTATAGGATACCCTGTTTTTGCATTGATAAAAGAATTGATAAAATCTTCTCTATTTTGCCATGAAATATTTCTCCTTTTTTCTTGGAATTCAAGGTTATTAAATTCAGGAAAATTTATTTTTATATGATACCAAAATTCTCTCCAAGCAAGTTCTTTTATAAACTGGCAGTCATCACCTAAAATTTTAGAAACTTTGTTGTAAAGTTTTCTTAAAGATATTAAGCCAAATCTAATGTAAGGAGAAAGTTTTGAGGTTCCATCGATATCTAATCTATTACGAGTATATTCATAGTTCAAAAAATCAAAACTTTCAATTCTTTTCAATCCTCCTTCTACAGTCCATAAAGGATTCGGGGTATGCTTAATCTCACTTTGTAATAATAAAATAGTAGGTTCTTCTAAAATAGGGGTATTGATTCTGGAAGGGGTTTCTTGAATTTTAAGATCAAGATTTTTTTTCCATTCATTGAAAAAGCTTGAGAATACTTTTTTATAGGGTATCTTAATGACATTAGATAACAAATTATCAGGTATTGAATGAAAATTAATACCCTTGTTTTTACAAAGACTAGCTATTCTCTTTTCTATTTCTTCTCCTGTCCATGAAAAGGATCTATTTGTATATACAGCTTCGGGTTTATATTTCTCAATCAGCCGATTAAAAACATCCTCTGGGTTTTCGTGATAGCAGAAGAGATTACTTCCTGTATTTCTCAATTCTTGGGAGAGATGGTTTAGAGATTGAATTATAAAAGCTGTTCTACTATCGTAACCTTTAAATCTCTTAAGAAGTTCAGGAATGAATATAAATATAGGGATTATTTCAAGAGAGTTTTTACAAGCTTCTATAAAAGCTCTGTTATCATCAAGCCTTAGGTCTCTTTTGAACCAGTATATAACTCTTTTATACATCTTTTCTTTAATTATATCAAAAAGAATAGAGAGAACCGCAATTCTTTTTATAACTTTTTCCTAATGGTAAGTATGTCTATACCTATTCAAGGATTTCAGATTAAAAGTATTGACAAAAAGTAAAAGATACATATATAATAATAGCAAATTGCGCAAAGTGAGGGATATTTTTGCGAGGTATAGTTAAAAAAATTGCTGAAGAATTGAGGCTTCATCCTTCAAGTGTATCTAGGGCTTTACACAATAAGCCTGGGGTTTCTCAGGAAAATAGGTTAAAAGTTTTAGAAAAGATACAAGAATTAGGATATGATATTTCTCAATTTTCGAAGAGATCTATCCCTAAAAAAGGCTACTCCCTTGGTTTTGTTATTTACCGTCCCCCCCATCACTCATTGGGCACTGTAGTTCTTAATGAATTCTATTCTATAGTTTTCAATGGGGTAGAGACCGCTGTTAAAAGGTATAAATCAAATTTACTTTATTCTATTCTTTCAATAGATGAAGGGAAAGAAGATTTTTATATTCCTTCTATGGTAGAGGAAAAAATTATTGATGGAATGCTTTTAGTTGGATATATAGATAGAAATTGGGCAAAAAAATTAATTTCTTATAATATTCCCACAATAATAGTGGATAATTTCATAGGTCCTGAATATACCACCATAATAATGGATAATTTTGATGGAATGAGGCAGGGAATAGAATATTTATATAAATTGGGTCATAGAAAGATATTACATATTGCAGGACCCCAAACTCATAGAAGTTTTCAGGAGAGATTATATGCTTTTAAATTATTTATGGGAGAATTTCCTGATACTGTTCCTCTAATTACTTTTACTGAAGAACCTAGAGTAGATGGAGGATATTCTGCAATAAAGGAGTATTTTTCTCAGAATAGAGAGATACCTTCTGCAATTTTTGCAGGAAATGATCTTATTGCTATCGGTACAATTAAGGCCTTAAGGGAATTGGGATTTGAAGTTCCTAAAGATATCTCTGTTATGGGATTTGATGATATAGAACTTTCGAAAAATTTTGATCCACCTTTAACAACTATCAGGGTTCCTAAAAGACGGATGGGCTCCTTAGCTGTGGAAATGTTAATAAATAAGATACAGGGACGGGAAGAAATTCCAGTAAAAATAATATTACCAGTAGAACTCTCTATAAGAGATTCTTGTAAAGAGAGGTGAAGACTTAAACTATACTTTTTGCTGTATTCTTTGCCAAATTCTATAAGAAAGAGAAATCAAAAATATAATGCATAGCTTATAAAAAGATAGATTAATTTCTTAAATAAAGTTGATATTGACAAGGAAAAATTTATTATTTAAAATTAATTTTAATTTTATTTAAGAAGGAGGTGATATTCTTAATTTAGTTTTTGCTCCTAAAATCGTTTTCCTCAAATTTTTATTTAAGGAGGAAGGTGTATGCTCAGTAAAAAGGTTTTAATTGTTTTGTTAGTTTTAGTTTCTATTTTCTTATTATCTGGTATTGTCAATGGACAGAAAGAAAGAGTAGTAAGTTTGCCATATTGGGATACACCAGGATTAATTCCATATTACTGGCAAGCTCAGCATATATTAGCACAGGGAACAATCTTTGAGGGACTTTTTGGTTATGCTCCAGATCCTAAAGGCTTAGGTGGAGTTAAGGTTGTACCAGTTATTGCACAGAGCTATAAAGTATCTAAAGATTATAAAGTGTGGACTTTTAAATTAAGAAAAGATAAGAAATGGTCTAATGGAGATCCTGTAACGGCAAAGGATTTTGAATGGTCTTTTAAATATTATGCGAGTCCTAAAATTCCAGATCTCCCTGCTTGGGCTGGACCTCATCAATTTATTGAAAATTTCTGGGCCGTAAAAAGTGGAGCAATGGATCTAGATAAACTTGGAGTAAAGGCACTTGATGATTATACATTAGAGATAAGACTTGCTACTCCAAGATATGACATGAAAGAATGGCTCTGCGTAGCACAGGGAGTACCAATTCATAGAAAATCTGTGGAAGCAGATCCTCAGAACTGGTGGAGACCTGGAAAAATAGTAGTTAATGGGCCATATGTTCCAGTGTCATGGACTCCTGGAAAGGACATGGTTCTTGTTAAGAATCCTAACTATGTTGGTGAAAGAGGAAACGTAGATAGGATAGTGCTTAAGTTCGGTGGACTGGGATTACAACAATATCAGGCAGGAGAGCTCGATGCAGCAATGATAGGAAATGTGGCAGAATACAGATTTGTACTTTCTGATCCAAAACTTTCCAAGGAATTCCATGAAGATGTAATGGATTGCTTCTGGAATGGATATCAATGGTCACGAGGTTTTGATCCTATTATGGATAACATAAAACTAAGACAAGCATTAGCTATGGCAATAGATAGAGAGAAACTCTGTAAAGAAGTTTTAGGTGGAAGAGCATTGCCCCTTAATAAATATTGGCCTGACGGAAATCCCATTGGAGATAAAATGAAGGGAATACCCTTTGATGTAAAGAAAGCACAAAAGCTTCTTGAAGAGGCTGGATATCCTGGTGGAAAAGGATTAAAGACCTTAGTGTTCTATATAACTGGTGGTGGAGATCCTGTAGTAGAGTTCATAGTTGATCAGTGGAAGAAGAATCTTGGTATTAATGTGATAATTGAGAACGTAGAATCAGGTCTATACTGGAACTCCTATGTGTGGCCTAACTTCTCTCCAGATGCTAAGGCAGGATTTACTGTAATAGGCGCTCCAATGAATAACTTAGAGATTGGTGCATTAATGAAGAACTCAGATCATACTGTTTGGTTCTATGATTTCCCCACCTCTGCAAGAAAGAGACGTCATGAGCTTTATCAAGAATATGATGCATGGCTTAGAAAAGAAGGTGGATTAACTGAGGCAGATTGGAAGACACTTATCGAAAAGAGAAATACTTTATATGCAGGATTTAAGAGGATTGTAGATAATGAGCCAGAAAAATTATGGAGGGAAGAACTAACAAGACCTCCTCTTTGGTATGAGCAATTTGATGAACTCTATGAAAAGTGGAAGGCTGCAAAGACTAACGAAGAAAAGACTAATTACTGGAGGCTTGCAGGAAGGGTATTGACCGATCAAGAAGGATTCCAGTTATGGTATAATAATTTATCTTCTCAAAGTAAACAGGCCTACAGATGGAGATATAAAACCATTAATAGACCATTCAGTGATGCTGTAAAGATTGCTCACTATGCATTACAACCTATGCAAGATAGATACTATATGGTACCTGTCTATTTAGCAAAGGCACAATGGGTAAAAAATCCTAAGCTTGAGGGATTAATGCTCTATAAATTCTCTTGGGGTCCTGGATTCTTCAACTTTAAGTATTTGAATCTTAAAGACTAATTTTGGGTAAAGGGGGGAAAGGTTTTCCTTTCCCCCCTTTATTTTTTAATTAACAAAAGGAGGTATAAGATGGGGCTTGTAAAGTACATATTACGTAGACTTTTTACAATATTTGTATCCCTAATAGCAGTCATAATTATCACGTACATTCTCATGTGGATTGCTCCTGGAGAATTTTTCAATATTGCACAATTTCAAGCAAGTGCTGGTAAAGTGGCTACCCTAACTCCTGAACAATTACAAGTCTTGATAAAAGGATTTGAAGAAAAATATGGTTTAAATGTACCCTTGTGGAAGCAGATTCTAAATTATCTGAAAGATGCTTTTAGATTTAAATTTGGTCCATCTTTTTCTAATCCTAACGAACCTATAGAAGTGCAAATTGCGAGAAGATTTCCCGTTACTCTTACATTAGCAATTTTGTCTATGACTTTAGCGGTAATTGTTGGAATTCCTCTTGGAATTATTGCTGCTTTGAAGAGAAATACGTGGATAGATTATATTTCTATGTTTTTCTCTATGATTGGAAGTATCATCCCTGCTTATACTATTGGTGTTATAATGGTTATTATATTTAGTGTCTATTTGAGAGTTCTTCCTACCTCTGGTTGGGAAACCCCAAAACAGATGATTATGCCTGTAATTTGTGTTGCATTAGGTCCTATGGCTGTTATTGCAAGATTTATGAGATCAAGTCTACTTGATGTTTTAAATCAAGATTATATAAGAACAGCTTACTCGAAGGGTGGTACTGATAGAGCGGTAATTATTAGGCATGCTTTAAGAAATTCTCTCATCCCAATTGTTACAATTATAGGTCCACAGCTTGCTTTCTTATTTACAGGTACTGTATGGATTGAAAATTTATTCCGAGTCCCAGGTCTTGGACAGCTTTTTGTTAATGCCGCGTCTATGAGAGATTATCCTTTACTTGTGACCTCCACCTTTATTCTTTCTCTTTCTGTGATGCTTATGAATTTGTTAGTAGATATTATTTATGCCTTTTTGGATCCAAGAATTAAATATGAATAGTGCTTTGAAGGAGGTTTTGAATAAATGGAAGTTGCTTTAAAACAACAAAAAAGAAGAGCAAGTTACTGGTCAGCTGCATGGGGAAGATTTAAGAAAAATAAAATGGCGGTAGTTGGTTTAATTTATATAATCATAATAATTATTGTCTCTATATTTACTCCATGGATAGCACCCTATCCCTATGATGAACCTCATTATGCTCATACCTTTGAGAAACCTAGTGCAAAATTTTGGTGGGGAACAGATGACTTAGGAAGATGTATGTTTAGTAGAAATTTATATGCTATGAGAAATGCTCTACTTATTGGATTTGGCTCTCAGATAGTAGTACTTATAATAGGTGTAATTATTGGATCTATAGCAGGTTTTCGTGGAGGAAGGGTGGATACTATTCTAATGAGAATAACTGATATAATGTATGCCTTTCCAACATTCTTATTCAATGTTATTTTAGTAACAGTAATGGGAAGAGGTTTATTTACTATACTAGTGGCTGTAGGAGTTACTGGTTGGGCAGGAATGGCAAGACTTGTAAGGGGTATGGTTATGTATCTTAAACATGCAGATTTTGTTGAAGCTGCAAGGGCTCTTGGTTCAAAAGAAGGTTATATTATTAGGAAATATATTTTACCTAATATGCTTGGACCTATAATCGTAAGTTTAGCTTTTGGAATACCCAATGGTATATGGATAGAAAGTGGACTTGCTCTTATAGGAATGGGGGTAAGACCTCCTATGCCCTCTTGGGGTAATATGATTGGAGCAGGAATAGGTTATATTATGGCATTTCCCCATATGGTGATATTCCCAGTTTTAACTTTTGCTCTTACTCTTCTTGCATTTACATATGTGGGTGATGGTTTAAGAGATGCATTAAATCCAAGGAGTGAGGTATAAGACTATGGCAGAACTATTAAAAGTAAATAATCTAAGAACATATTTTTATAGGAATGAGGGAGTTGTTAAAGCTGTTGATGGTATAAGTTATAAATTGGATTATGGAGAGACTTTAGGAATTGTAGGAGAAAGTGGCTCAGGAAAAACAGTTTCTGTTCTTTCTCTTTTAGGACTTATTAGAAGAAATGGAAGAGTAGAAGGAGGGGAAGCAATTTTTGACGGAAAAGATTTATTGAAGCTTTCTAAGGAAGAATTAAGAGAAATAAGAGGTAAAGATATTTCAATAATTTTTCAAGATCCTATGACCAGTTTAAATCCCATCATGAGAATAGGAATACAGATTATGGAGCCTTTAATTTGGCATAGATTGTTATCTGATAAAGATGCAAGGGATAGAGCTATAGAGTTATTAAGAGTTGTGGGAATACCAGAATACAAAACAAGATTTTTAGATTATCCTTTCCAGTTTTCAGGGGGTATGAGGCAAAGGGTAATGATAGCTATGGCATTGGCCTGTAATCCAAAACTTGTAATTGCAGATGAGCCAACAACTGCTCTTGATGTTACTATAAGGGCTCAAATTTTGAATCTTATGCATGAGATGAAGGAAAAGCTTAATATGAGTATAATATTTATAACCCATGATATAACTCTTGCTATGAACTTTTGTGATACTATAATAGTTATGTATGCAGGGAAAATTGTAGAATATAGCTCCATAGAGAAATTTATTAAAAATCCATTACACCCTTATTCTCAAGGCCTTCTAAATTCTACTTTAGATATAGAAAAAAAAGAAGGTTCATTAAGACCTATTCCTGGAAATCCACCAAATCTTATAAATCCACCAGAAGGTTGCAGATTTCATCCAAGATGTTCCTATGTTCAAGAAATATGTAAAGAAAAAGAGCCGGAATTAAGAGAAATAGAAGAGAAACATAAAGTTGCATGTCACCTGGTGAAGGGAGGAAATTTAAATGCCTGAACTTCTATTAGTAAAAAACCTAAGGAAATATTTCCCAAGGGGAAGAAAGCTTTTAAGAGCAGTAGATAATGTCTCTTTTTCCATAGATCCAGGAGAGACCTTAGGACTTGTAGGTGAAAGTGGTTCTGGAAAATCAACCCTTGGAAGAACTGTCCTTCGACTTCTTGAGCCTAATGATGGGGAGATTATATTTGATGGTATTGATATAAGAAGATTAAAGGGGGATGATTTAAGACAAATAAGAATGTTTATGCAGATAATATTTCAAGATCCCCTTGCTTCTTTAAATCCCCACATGACCATAGGTCAAGCAATAGAAGATCCATTAATTATTCATAATATAGGGACAAAGGAGCAAAGAAGAAGGGCAGTTATGGAGCTTCTTGATATTGTGGGAATCGGAAGAGAGTTCATAGATTCATTTCCTCATGAGTTTTCAGGGGGACAACAACAAAGGGTTGGAATTGCAAGGGCGCTGGCACTGAATCCTAAGTTTATTGTATGTGATGAACCAGTATCTTCTCTTGATGTTTCCATAGGAGCACAGATTGTCTCTCTTCTTTATGAATTAAAGAGACAATTTAAGTTATCTTACTTATTTATTTCCCATGATTTAGCAGTGGTAAAATATTTATCGGATAAGGTTGCAGTTATGTATTTAGGAACTTTTGTAGAATTAGCCCCAAAGGAGGAGCTTTATGGGAATCCATTACATCCATATACCAGAGCCCTTCTTGCATCGGTTCCTAAGATGCCAAAGAATGGAGGACGTCAAAGGAAATTTCCAGCTCTTAAGGGAGAAATTCCATCGTCTGTAGATCTTCCTTCTGGATGTAGATTCCAATCCCGTTGTGAATATGTTATGGATATATGCAGGAGAGAAGAGCCTATCTTTAGAGAAGTTTCGCCAGGACATTTTGTTTCATGTCATTTAGTATAAGGGGGAAGTAAAATGAAAAGATTATTAATTCTTTCCTTGATTCTTGTAATTTTTATTGGGAGGACTTCGGGAATGGATAATAAATTGCCTATTCTAAGAGGTGTAAATCTTGGAAATGCATTGGAAGCACCCTTTGAGGGACAATGGGGTGTTGTAATTAAGGATGAATATTTTTCTTTAATAAAAAATGCAGGATTTGATCATGTGAGAATACCTATAAGATGGAATGCTTATGCAGAATATAAACCGCCTTATAGGATATCCCCCTTTATATTCGAAAGGGTAGATCATGTAATTTCAGAAGCTCTAAAGAATAATCTTTATATAATTATAAATATACATCATTATGAGGAATTAATGCAGGAACCCGAAAAACACAAGGAAAGATTTTTAAAGTTATGGGAACAAATCTCAGAGCATTATAAAGATTATCCTGAGAGTTTGTATTTTGAATTATTAAATGAACCATGTATGAACTTAAAGAGTAATCTTTGGAATGAATACTTAGTGGAGGCAATAAGAATAATAAGAAAAACAAATCCCACAAGAAAGATTGTTGTAGGTCCTACAGATTGGAATAGCCTATTTAAATTAAATGAATTAAAAATACCTCAAGATGATAAGAATATAATAGTAACTTTTCATTACTATAATCCTTTTAATTTTACCCATCAAGGCGCAGAATGGGTAAATCCTTCTCCTCCCGTAGGAGTTAAATGGCAAGGAACAGAACAAGAAAAGAGAGCAGTGGAAAGAGAATTGGACATGGTAGTAGAGTGGGCTAAAAGAAATGGAAACCCACCATTACATATGGGAGAATTTGGAGCATACTCAAAGGCAGATATGGAATCAAGGATAAGATGGACATCCTTTGTAGCAAGGTCTGCCGAGAAGAGAGGAATAGCATGGACCTATTGGGAGTTTTGTTCGAGCTTTGGAATTTATGATGCGTTAAACAAAAAATGGAGGATTGAGCTTCTTAAAGCGTTAATTCCAGAAACAAAAATTAAGGAGTAGGGGAATTTCTCCCCTACTTCCCTATTTTTTTAAGATTTTCTAAGGATAATTTGACGCTTTCTAAGGATGGAAAATTAGGGTTTTCATATTCTACTATATACCATTTTGTTTCCCCAGTATTTTCGCATATATCAAAAATTTCCTTCCAATCTATTATTCCCTCTCCAACTGCCCTTGAAGAAAAGGGATATTCCTTTAAATGAATAGTTTTTGCTCTTTTTGAATATTTTCTTAAAATTTCTATAGGATCTGCTCCTCCATTCATAGCATTTCCTGTATCCAACTGCATAATAACATCTTTATTAACATTATCAAAAAAGAAATCCCAAAAGATTTCGCCATTTATTTTTTGAAATTCTACAGAATGATTATGATAGCCTACAAACATATGGTAAGATTTTAATTTTTCTGAAATTTCATTTATTACCTCAATTGCCTTTAACCATCCTTTTTTATCTTCAATATATTCCTTAGGAAGAGATGGAATAATTAAATATTTATTTTCTAAAATAGAATTAAATTCTACAGTTTTTTCAAACTCATCATTCATTAATGTATCTATAGAAATATGGGTTCCTGCAACTTTTAAACCATAACCGTCTAAGATTTCTTTTAATTCCTTGGCAGATTTGCCATAATATCCAGCAAATTCTACTCCTTCATATCCCATCTCAGATATTTTCTTGATAGTTCCCTCAAAGTCTCTTTCACATTCTTTTCTCACAGAATAAAGTTGTAATGCAATAGGAATTCTTTGCATTTCATCCTCCTAAATAATATTTTTAACTTTTGAAGAAGAACCCTTCCTTGAGATTAATATTTTATCCTTAGTTATTACAATTATAATATTCTCCTCATCTATAACTATAGTTTCTTTATTAGAATAATTTAAAATAAGGGAATTTTTTACATCAATTGTTTTTACATTTCCTATAATATGATTTTCCATTTCATCCTTAGGGAATATATTATATAATGATTCCCAACTTCCTATATCACTCCATTGAAAATCAGAAGGGATTACATATATATTCTCTGCTTTTTCTAGTATTCCTTTATCAATTGATATGCTCTTTATGTCTTTATAGACTTCTTCAATCTTTTTTTCAAAGAAGTCTTTTCCTATATGCTCCTTTAAGATACTTATTTTCATATAATCTTCAGGAAGAAACTTTAAAAATGCAGATTTAATTGTCCTATTCTTCCATACAAAAATTCCAGAATTCCAAAGAAAATTTCCCCTTTCAAGATATTCTATTGCCTTTTGATTGTCAGGTTTTTCATGGAAACGAATTACTTTATAAACCCCTTCTTCGACTTTCTCTCCCAATTCAATATATCCATATCCTGTCTCGGGATATGTAGGTTTTAATCCAAGAGTTAAAAGAGCATTATTCTTATTTGCAAAATCTATAGCCTTTTTAATAACCCTTTCGAATTTATTAGTTTCTGGAATCACATGATCCGCAGGTAAAACTACCATTATATCTTCATCATCAAGAAAGAGAGAGGCAAGAGCTATAGCAGGTGCAGTATTTTTTCCAATAGTTTCATAAATTTTTTCTGAAGGTAAATTCCTAACATAGTTTTTATGCTTTATATTTACTACCATATATATGTCCGTAGAGATTAATTTTGCCCGCTCGTAGGTAGCTTTTATAAGATTTTTCTCCTTAAAAAGATTTAAAAAGGGTTTTGGTTTATTTTCAGTACTAATAGGCCACAATCTTTTTCCACTTCCACCGGCAATAATAACCACTTTGACCCTCATATTTAATATTATACCCTTGAAATAAACTTTAGGGAAGGCTAATATATAGGAAATATCATTAAGGAGATTTTTAAAAAATGGAAAAAAATACCATTGCTTTAAGATGTCTTTCTCTTGGAGGTTATATTGTTAGAGGGGAATTAGATATTTCCGTGAGGAATCAAGAAAATAAAGATTTTCTAAAATCTGCTAATGAATTAGTGGAACTATTATATTCATGGATGAAAAAAGAGGATTTATTAAGTTATTTAACTTCTGAAGAGTTAGAATCTTTCTCAAAACCTTTAGGAAAGTGGGATAACATAGAAATTATTAAATCTATATGGAAAAATGAATCCCTTGGAACTCTTCTCTGGGCTTTATCTCTAATTCCTCAGATTCCTCCTTACGATAATCTTTTTGTCCCAGAAAGACTTATTGAAAATCTTACCCTCTTTAGATCAAAGGAATATTTCTTAGAAAAAGTAGAATTAAGATCTGAGGAGGAGATAAAGAGAGAAAGGAATATTGCGGAATATTGGTTTTGGAGATTACAGGTTTTTGACATGGAAAAAAGGGATGAAGGTGTTTCTGAAAAGATAAATCTTAAAGATATTATAAGCTCTGTTGCTGAGAAAGCATATTTTGAGGGATATCTTCCAAAACCTATTGATGGAGACTTTCCTATTTTAGGAAAGCCTTTCAGAGATATTACCTTAGATGAGTATCTAATAATCTCATATATAATAGTAGAAAGATATAATACATTTAATTGGATATGTGGTTATAGAGAAAATTATTAAAAATAAAAGGAGGAAAAGTTATGATTAGATATGCTTTTCCTGATGGTTTCTTTTGGGGAACTGCTGTATCTTCTCATCAGGTTGAGGGAAATAATACTAATAATGACTGGTGGGAATTTGAAAGTCAAGGAAAAGTAAAAAATAAAGAGATTTCAGGAAATGCTTGTGACCACTGGAATAAATACGAAGAAGACTTCCAAATTATTAAGGAGATGAAGAATAATGCCTTTCGTTTTTCTATAGAATGGAGTAGAATTGAGCCAAGCTTAGGAATATTCGATGGCTCCTCTATAGAGCATTATAAAAAAATGTTATCCTCTTTGAGGAATAGGGAGATAGAGCCCTTTGTTACATTACATCATTTTACTAATCCTATTTGGGTAGCACGAGAAGGTGGGTGGTTAAACGAGAAAACTGTTGATTATTTTTTAAAATATGTGGAAAAGGTTGTGAAAGAATATAAAGATTTGGTGAGATATTGGATAACTATTAATGAGCCCAATGCCTATGCCTTTGCTAGTTATCTTATGGGGATGTTTCCTCCACAAGAAAAAAGTCTATTAAAAATGATAACTGTACTTAATAATATGGTAAAGGCGCATGCAAAGGCATACGAGATTATTCACGAAATAATACCCGATGCAATGGTTAGTATTGCTTATAATGTTATGATATTTGATCCAATAAATCCCTCTTCTTTCTTTGATAAAAAGATACAAAATTTTTTAGATAGATTATATAATTTAATATTTTTAGAAACAATTCTTACTGGAAAATTCTCTGCTCCTTTTAAGAAAGAAAATATTCCTTATGCAAAGAATACTATTGATTATTTAGGAATTAATTATTATACAAGGTTACATGTGGGATTTGATATTAAGACATTTCCATTTTTTGTAAAACTTTATGTTCCTGAGAATGCAGAGAAGAGTGATTTTGGATGGGAGATCTATCCTGAAGGATTTTATAAAGTGGTAAAGAGATTTTGGGAAATGGTAAAGAAACCTATAATAATAACAGAGAATGGAATCTCTGATGCAAAGGATGAGAAAAGACCTAAATATTTACTCTCCCATCTTATAGAGCTTCATAGAGCAATCCAAGAAGGAGTAAAAGTTTTAGGGTATCTTCACTGGTCTCTTATGGATAATTTTGAATGGGCAGAAGGGTTCTCTCAAAGATTTGGACTAATTGAGGTGGATTTTAAAACTCAAGAAAGGAGATGGAGGAATAGTGGTAAAATTTATAAAAATATATCAGAAAATAATGGCATCTCTGATGAACTAATAGAAAAATACTTAAAATAGGAGGTAGAAATTTATGCAAGATAGATTTTTAGGAGAAGCTCTAACTTTCGATGATGTTTTATTAGTTCCAGCTTATAGCGAAGTTATACCAAGGGAAATTTCTGTAGATACTTATCTCACTGAGAAAATTCACTTGAATATTCCTATATTAAGTGCTGCGATGGATACTGTAACAGAGGCGAGAATGGCTATAGCAATGGCAAGAGAAGGAGGATTAGGAATAATTCATAGAAATTTATCTATTTTAAAACAGGCAGAAGAGGTAGATAAGGTAAAGAGATCTGAGCATGGGATGATAACAGATCCTATTTATCTTTATCCCCATCAAACTGTTGGAGAAGCTCTTTCTTTGATGGCTAAATATCATATTTCAGGACTTCCTGTTATAGAAAATAATGGAAAGCTTGTAGGAATAGTTACAAATCGTGATCTTAGGTTTGAGACTGATATGAACAAAAAAATTTCAGAGGTTATGACAAAGGAAAATCTTATAGTAGCTGAAGTCGGAATTACTATAGACTCAGCAAAGGATATATTACAAAAATATAAAATAGAGAAATTACCTATTGTGGATAAGAATTTCCATCTAAAGGGATTAATAACCATAAAGGATATTCAAAAGATGAAGCAATATCCAAATTCTGCGAAGGACGAAAGGGGAAGGTTATTAGTGGGAGCAGCAATAGGGGTTGGACAAGAGGCAATTGAAAGGGCAAAGGCATTGTTAGAAGCAGAAGTAGATGTCATTGTTGTTGATACTGCTCATGGTCATTCAAAAAGGGTTTTAGAAACAGTTAGAGAATTAAAGAAAATATGTAAAGATAATGTAGTTATAATTGCAGGAAATGTGGCAACTTATGATGGAACAAAGGCTTTAATTGAGGCTGGGGCCGATGTAGTAAAGGTAGGAATTGGTCCTGGAGCAATATGTACCACAAGGGTGATAGCAGGCGTTGGTGTACCACAACTTACTGCGATTTTAGATTGTGCAAGGGCAGGAAGGGAATATAATGTTCCTATCATTGCTGATGGAGGTATAAAATACTCTGGAGATATTGTAAAAGCTTTAGCAGCAGGTGCTCATGCAGTTATGATAGGAAGTCTTCTTGCAGGAACCGAAGAAAGTCCCGGCGAAATAGAGATATATCAGGGAAGAAGTTTTAAGGTTTATAGAGGTATGGGATCTCTTTCTGCAATGAAAGAAGGAAGTAGTGATAGATATTTTCAAGAGGGATCAGAGAAAATAGTTCCTGAAGGAATAGAGGGAAGGGTACCCTATAGGGGACCAGTATCAGAGGTATTATTCCAGTTGGTAGGAGGACTTAAAGCAGGAATGGGATATTGTGGTGTAAGGAATTTAGAAGAATTAAGAACAAAAACAAAGTTTGTAAAAATTACTAATGCAGGACTTAGAGAAAGTCATCCCCATGATGTGATAATTACAAGGGAAGCTCCTAATTATAGTATCTCTTCTTGGGGTAATCCGTAAAAACTTTGAGATAGAAAGGCTTTTATCTCAGGAAGGGGAGTGTTAGGAAATTGTAATAATTTGCTTTTCAGCTTTATACTTGATTCTATCTTTGAAAAAGCAATAAGGGCCTGGGAAAGTCTTTGGATAAATATTTGTAATTTCAATGGATCAGGATCCACAACATATAAATAGAAATGTCCTACCCCATGGGCTAAGATGTCTGTTGTTGGTCTTATAAATCTTTTTAGAAGTTGAGCTAATTTTTGTCTTACAACATCTTTGTCCTTTAAGCTCAAAGTATTTTCTGAAAATTCATATTCTATATTTCCTAAAATAAAAGGAATTTCCTTTTCCCCTGATTTGTTTATAGATTGCCAAACTAAGGGAAAGAAATATGGAATAAATATACTCTTTGTAAGGGGATCAGTTAAGGGGAAATCTCTTGGAAATTCAAGGATAAAGGTCGTCCCCTCCCCTAATTTACTTCTGACATTTATCGTTCCCTTATGGGCTTCAACAATACTTTTAACTATAGAAAGGCCTAAACCTGTTCCACTTTTTCTTTTAATTAGAGAACTATCTGCTTGATAAAATCTATCAAAGATATAAGGAAGATGTTCTGGAGCGATTCCTTCACCCTGATCCGATACTTCAATTATCACACTTTTTATTTTATCTTGGATAGATAAAGTAATATTTCCTCCTTTTGGGGAGTATTTTACAGCATTGTCAATAAGGTTATGAAATACCTGGGTTAATCTGTCCTGATCTCCTGATATTAATATAGGATATGCAGGAAAAGAAAATATAAAACTATGTTTTGTAGTTTGGGCTTGGAAAAAGAATGCCCTTTCTTTTATTATATTCTTAATATCCACAATCTCCCTTTTTATCTCCAATCTTCCTGATTCCAATCTTGATAAATCTAAGAGATCATTAATAAGTTTTGTCAATCTTTCTGTCTCTTGATTTATAATTTTGAGATAATTTTTAGCTTTTTCCTCTTCTACTTTTTGAGTGAGTAGAAGTTCACTATAACCCTTTATAGCAGTGAGGGGAGTTTTTAATTCGTGGGACACATTAGCAACAAATTCAGATTTTAGTTTATCTAATTCCTTAGAAAGACTTATATCCCTTACAGCTAAGATATAATCTAATATTTTTGAGTTGTCCCACAATGCTGATAAATTACAACCTAATATTGTCTCTCTCATATTTTGCGAATATACTTTCATTTCATATTGCAAATAAGGAATTTGCTGATTATATAGTTTATCAAGGGGACAGTCTATACATAGAATATTTCCCTTTAAGTCCTTACATTTTAGGGTTTCTTTACAATTTTTTTCTAAGTCTTGGGAAGTGATGGAGAAGATATTTTGGGCGATGGGATTTATCATTTTAAGATTCTTTTTGCTGTCTAAAATAACAAGACCATCTGCGATATTTTCCAGTATTCTTTGCATTCTTTCCTTTTCAGTATTTACTGCATTATATAAAATAGCTTTATTTAAGGCAATCGATGCCTCACTAGCAAAATTTATAGTTAATTCCAATTCGTATTTTGTAAAAGGCTTCTTTTTAATACTATTAACTATCTCTAAGGCACCAATTATCTCATCATCAATCCTTAAAGGAGCACAAACAATAGAGCCTGTTTTAAAGCCAGTAATTTCATCAAAGTATGGAGAGAATCTCTTATCTTGAGAAACATTTTCTATAACAATTCCTTCACCCTTCTCTACAACCCATCCTGCAATTCCTTCACCTTTCTTAAGCCTCTTTTCCAATAAATCTTTTGCTTTTTCTCCTTTAACCTTTTTAAATATTAGTTCTCCTGTCTCTTTATCCTTTATAAATATTGTTCCCCCATCCGCATCCAAAAGCCTTATTGCAGAATCTAATATTGAAAAGAGAATTTCATCAAAATCTAAAGATGAGTTTATAATCTGAATTATTTTATAAAAAGTTTCTGATTCCTTTATTTTTAATTGTAATTTTAAAGTTTCCTTTGCTACATAATTTAAAAATAAGGCTAAAATAATAGAAAGTCCTCCCAATTCACTTACTCTAAATAATACAGAATTTAACACAAATTCTTCCTTTTGAATAATTCCAAAATATAAAAAGATCAGAGTTACAAGAATAGCAGAATTTATTGATGTTTTAAAATCATATCTTAGAGATGCTGAGACTATTGGAAAAAGAAGAAAAAGATATAAGTTGCTTTTTATTCCTCCTGTAATATATACTAGGGATGCAATAAGTATGGTGTCAATAGCAGAAAAAATCTGATGACTATATACAAAGGAATAGGAATAAATTGGGAAAAAGGTTGTAAACAAAACATATATGGAATAAATTATGAGAAGAATATCAAATAGTTTAGGGTAGAAGGTGGGAATAAAATCAAACTTTATAAGAATAAGGGAAGTCATTAAAAATATTGCCCTTAGAAGGGATATAATTTTTTCCTTTTTTATGTTTTCCTCTATATTTCTCATGAATTCTTTTCCAAAAGACTTTGGACTTTTTCTATCAATTCTTTTAAAGTGAAAGGTTTTGTTAAATAATCGTCTGCACCCATTCCAAAGCCAATTTTTTGATCTAATTCACTGGATCGAGCAGATAATATTAAAACCAAGGTATTAAGATTGGGATTTTCCTTTATCTGTTCACAAATAGTATATCCGTCGATATCTGGGAGCATAATATCTAAAATTACCAAATCAGGTTTTTCTTTTCTCACTAAATCTAAAGCTTCCTTCCCTGTTCCTGCTTCTAAGAGTTCATAATTTCCTAAATAATTCAAAGTGTCTACTACCAAATTCCTTACGTTAGGTTCGTCGTCAACAATTAAAATTTTCTTCATTTTCCCCTTTTCTCTTTAAAAGATTTTAATATATTTTACTACAAAATCTTAAGTTAGTGTGATAAAATACTATAAAAAATTACGAGGTGAATGGTATGAATTTAAAGGAAAAAGTGGAAAACAAATTAAGAGAAATTATCGATCCAGAGGTAGGATTAGATCTTGTTTCATTAAACACAATTGAGAATTTGGAAGTGAAGGAAGATGGAAATGTAAAAGTTGTTTTTAGACCTACAACTCCCTTTTGTCCTTTGGGAGTACAACTTGCTTTATCAATAAAAAAATCATTAAAAGAGATAGAAGGGGTAAAGAATGTGGAAGTAGAAGTAATTGATTTCATATATGCTGAACAAACGAACGAACTTCTTAAGAATATGTAGTTGGGTAGAGATCTTTTACTACCCATTCTTCCAATAGTTTTTTTCTATCAATTTCTTCTATAAAAATAGAGGGCTTAGAAAAGGAAGTAAAATTTGTATTGGAACGGGTAATTATTGTAGTTAGGAAAAGTTCCCTTTTTGCTCTTGTGGTTGCAACATAAAAAAGTCTCCTTTCCTCTTCTAAGCCCTTTTCTAAATTTCTATGATTAGGAAATTCTCCTTGTACCAATCTCATTACAAAAACCACTTCCCACTCCAAGCCTTTTGCTTGGTGAATTGTAGAAAGAACTAAGAAATCTTTATCTTCTTCCTCTTCAATAATTCTTTCTCCAGTATAGGTATATAAAGATAATTCACTTAAAAAATTCTCTAAATTATCATATCTTTCTGCTAATAAAATCAGTTGTTCAATATCCTTGGATCTTTCATAATAATCTAAATAATGTCTTTTAAGATAATCTGCATAATAATTTTTAAAGAAAAAAGATAATGTTCCAGCAATATCTCTTTCCCAAGGAATATTTTTTAACCCATCCCATATTACTTTTATCTCTCTAACTCCGTCCAAAGTTCTCCCCTTCATAGGCATTAGAAATATTCTTTCTAAAGATTTACTCTCATAAAGAAACTCTGCTAATCTTTTACTGTATGTTCTTCCAATTCCTGAAAATAACCTGAAAAATCTTTGGGAGGATATCTGATCCATAGGATTATATAATACCTTGAGAAGAGATAACATGTCTTTTATATGTGCCTGTTCAAAAAACCTTAATCCTCCTCTTACTTCAAAGGGAATACCTTTCCTTGTTAGTTCCATTTGGAGAGACATAGACTGATAATTTGATCTAAAGAGGACTCCTATATTTTTATAAGGTATTCCCTCTTTATGGATTTCCTTTATAGTTTCTGCTATAAATCTTGCTTCTTCTTTCTCATCATATGCCCATACCAATTTAGGTTTTGGTCCAGACCTTGGAATGGCCTTTAGTTCCTTTTGATATTGATTTTTATTGTTTTTTATTATTTCATTTGCAAGATTTACAATTTCAGGGGTACTTCTATAATTACTAATTAAATGAAAGATTTTCGTATTTTCGAAGATCTGTGGAAACTTTAGCATGTTTTCAAGGGTGGCTCCTCTAAAGGAATAAATACTTTGAGCATCATCACCTACTACCAAAATATTTTTATTATTTTTTCTTAGAAGTCTTACTATTTCTCCTTGAAGCCAATTTGTATCTTGATATTCATCTACAAGAATCCATAAGAATTGCTCATCTAAAATTTCTCTTATTCTTTCTTTTTCTAATAATAATCTATACCAGAACCAAAGGAGATCATCGTAATCCATTACATTTAATTTCCTCTTGGCAGATTCATACATTTTGTAAATCTCTTTTATAAGTTCTAAATTCTCGATAAGATGAAAGGCTTTTTCCTGAATAACCTCTTCCCAATCTTTACCAGTATTTACCTTATAGCTAAAAATTTCCTGTAGAATCTCACTATTTAAGTCTTTTTCTATTTCTTCAACACAATCTTTTATAAGTTCCCTTCCATCATCTCTATCCAATATGTTATAATTCTCATCTATTCCCAATTCTCTTATATATTTTCTTAAAAGTTTATTTCCAACGTGGTGAAAGGTTCCTCCAATTACATTTGGATTTCTCTGAACAAGATTTACAACCCTATTTAACATCTCCCTTGCTGCATGATTAGTGAAGGTAAGAAGCATAATGCGGGATGGTTCTTCTCCTCTTACTAAAAGATATGCAACTCTATACACGATGGTTCTTGTTTTTCCAGATCCAGGACCTGCTAAAACTAAACAGGGTCCATCTCCCTCTAATACTACCTTTTCTTGTTCAGGGTTTAACTCTTTTTCTAATCTTTCTAAAAATATTTTATTTTTTTCTCTCATACCAAAATTATATCAGAAAAATTAGATGATATAATTTAAGAAAAGGGAGGTGGAGAAATGAAAATCTTGACAATTTTTTTAATTATTTTGGGATTACTTAGTATAGTAGAGGGGGAGAATAAAGTAATAAAACTTCCAGAACCAAGATATAAAAGTAATGTTTCTATAGAAGAAGCATTATTAAAAAGAAGATCCATTAGAAGTTATAAAAATGAACCATTAAATGTTTCTGAGATATCTCAAGTTTTATGGGCAGCTCAAGGAATCACAGATAAAAGAACAGGATTTAGAACTGCCCCTTCTGCGGGTGCCCTCTATCCTTTAGAGATTTATTTGGTTATAGGGAAAGTAAAAGATTTAGAGCCAGGAGTTTATAAATATAGACCAGAGAATCATGAAATAATCTTAGTATCAAAGGGGGATAAGAGAAATGATTTATATATTTCTGCTTTAAGACAAGAATGGATAAAAAATGCTCCAGTAGTTATTGTCATTTCTGCAATTTTTGAAAGAACTACAATAAAGTATGGAGAAAGGGGAATAAGATATGTATATATGGAAGCAGGACATTGTGCTCAAAATATCTATCTCCAATGTGTATCCTTAAACCTTGGGACAGTTACGGTAGGGGCCTTTTATGATGATGAGGTTAAAAGAGTTCTTAATTTACAAAAAAATGAATCTCCATTATACTTAATGCCTATAGGGAAAATATGAGAAAGGAGGATGTTAATGAAGAAAATTCTTTATATTGTTTTAGATGGACTTGGTGGAAGACCAGAGGCAAGTTTAGGTTATAAGACAACTCTTGAGGCTGCTTATACTCCCCATATGGATAGTTTAGCAAAAAAGGGGCAGTTGGGATTAATGGATCCCATTTCTGAAGGAATTGCTCCTGAATCCGATGCAGCAGTATTGAGTATTTTAGGTTATGACGTAGATAAGTATTATACAGGAAGGGGTCCCTTAGAAGCTCATGGTTCGGATATTGAGGTAAAGGATGGAGATCTTGCTTGGAGAGCAAATTTTGCTACTGTTGATGAGGATACCTTAAGAATTTTAGATAGAAGAGCTGGTAGAAACTTAACTACAGAAGAGGCAAAAGCTCTTGCAGAAGAAGTTAATAGTAAAGTTAAATTAGAAGGAGCGGATTTTATCTTTAAGGCAACAGTTGGGCATAGAGGAGTATTGGTTATTAGAAAAAATGATGGAAAGCTATCTGCAAATGTAGAAAATATAGATCCAGGGTATAAGAGACATGGGCCATATAGTATTGCTATTACAAACCCTCCAGTGGAAGTTCAAAAATGTATACCCTTAGATGAATCCTTTGAAGCAAAAGAATCAGCAAGATTAACTAATGAGTTTGTAATGAAGGCTTTTGAGGTTTTAAAAAACTCAGAAATAAACAAGAGAAGAAGGAATGAGGGCAAAAAACCAGCAAATATTATTCTTCTTAGGGATGCAGGAGATTCTTTACCTAAAATTCCTACTCTAAAAGAACTTTATGGGCTTTCCTTTGGGAGTATTGTAGAGATGCCAGTGGAAAGAGGAATAGCACTTCTTACAGGAATGAAAGAAGTTCCTATTGAAGATTCCACTAATTATAAACTTTGGGCAGATAAAGTTCTTGAGGCATTAAAAGAATTTGATGGGGTTTATGCCCACTTAAAGGGGCCTGATGTTCCTGGACATGATGGACTCGTAGATAAAAAGAAAGAGAGTATTGAGAAGATAGATGCAGAGTTCTTTTCCAATTTGCTTCCATACCTGGATTTTTCAAAAGTAGTGATTGCGGTTACTGCAGACCACTCAACTCCTTGTTCTTTAAAGGCTCATTCAGAGGATCCTGTTCCTTTAATGATTGTAACTTCAGGACTTCAATGGGATGGAAGCGAATATTTTGGTGAAAGTTCTTGTGCTAAGGGAAAACTTGGAAGAATAAAAGGAAAAGACTTATTGCCTCTTCTTGTGGAAATTGCAAGAAAATAAGGAATTTTCTATGCAAGAATTTAATCCAATTAGATATTTTGAGAAACTTTACGAAAGAAAAAGAATATATAGCTTTAATGCTATATCAAAAGAAGAATGGAAGGATTGGAGAGAAAAATTAAGAAAGAAAATTATAGAACTTCTTGGAGGATTTCCTGAAAAAATAGAGACAAATGCTAAGATTTTAGAAAAAAGAGAATTTAATGAATATATTAGAGAAAAAATTGTTTTTGATTCCTGTGAAAACATAAAAGTTGTTGGATATCTTCTTATACCCAAGAATCTTGATTTTCCAAGACCTGGGGTTATTGCTGTTCCTGGGCATGGATTAGGAAAGGATGATATAGTGGGGATAAACCCTGATGGAACAGAAAGAACTATTCCCTCAGGTTATCAAAAAGATTTTGCTTTAACCCTTGTTAGAGAAGGATTTATTACTTTTGCTATAGAGCAAATGGGATTTGGAGAAAGAAGAATAGAAGAAGATATAAATAAAGCTAAGGATAAATCATCCTGTAGAAAATTAGCCTTTTGGGCATTAATGCTGGGAAAAACCCTTTTGGGAATAAGAGTATGGGATTTGATGAGAACAATTGATTACTTGCAAGAAAGAAAAGAAATTAAAAGAGATTCTATAGGAATAATGGGAATTTCAGGAGGGGGGACTACTTCTCTTTTTGCTTCAGCATTAGATGATAGAATAAAAGTAACAGTTATTAGTGGCTATTTGAATACTTTTAAAGATAGTATATTATCAATTAACCATTGTGAGTGTAATTATGTACCTGGAATCTTAAATTATGCTGAAATGTATGATATAGCATCTCTAATTGCACCAAGATATCTTTTTATTGAACATGGAATCTTTGATGATATTTTCCCTATTTTTGCTACAAAATTTGCTCTTGAAAGGGTGAAAGAGGTTTATAATTTCTTAGGGTTCCCTGAAAATATTCAATGGGAATTTTTTGAAGGAGGACATGAAATTTTTAAAAATAAATCAATTATATGGTTGAAGGAAAAGTTAAAATGAATATTTTCTCCACCAATCCTTTATTAACTCTTTTAAAGTAGGAGAGCTTTCATCTTTGTATTCATAGTATACTCTAAAAGCTTTCTGGGGAAATTTAATAATAGATCTTAGATCTATTGGTGTACCTATTATTATATAATCACAAGGGACTTTCTTAATTGTCTCCTCTAATTCGTTGAGTTGCTCTTTATTATATCCTAAAGCAGGTAAAACCCTCTCTAAATGAGGATATTTTTTATAGGCAATTTTTATAGATCCTATAGCAAAGGGCCTTGGATCAACAACTTCTGCCTGCATATTTTTTGCATATATATATCCTGCTCCAAAGGGCATTTCCCCATGGGTAACTGTTGGACCATCTTCTATTACAAGTACTCTTTTCCCTTTTAAATCTTCGTCCATATCAGCTTTTATAGGAGAACTTGCATAAATAATTTTTGCTTTTTTATTTCTTTTCTTTATATTTTCAATAATCTTATCAATATTTTCTTTGGGGGCAGTATCTACCTTATTTATTACAATAATATCTGCTAAATAGATATTTACTTCTCCTGGGAAATAAGAAATTTCATGGCCAGCTCTATAAGGATCTACAACGGTGATAAATAAATCTGGTTTAAAGAAAGGAAAATCATTATTCCCTCCATCCCATACAATAATATCAGCCTCTTTTGATACTTCTTTCAAGATTTCCTTGTAATCTACACCAGCATATACGATAGCTCCTTCCCTCAGAAGGGGTTCATATTCTTCTCTTTCCTCTATAGTACAATTATGGATATCTAAGTTTTGGAAATTTTCAAATCTTTGTATTTTTTGATTTTTAAGATTTCCATAAGGCATAGGATGTCTTACTACGATTGTTTTTAAACCCATCTCTCTTAATACTCTTACAACGTATCTTGTGGTTTGGCTTTTTCCAGCTCCAGTTCTCACCGCACATACACTTATCACAGGTTTGTCACTCCTTAACATTGTTTCTGTACCTATTAACTTAAAGTCTGCTCCAAGAGAGAGCACTAAACTTGATTTTTGCATCACATATAAATAAGATACATCGCTATATGAGAAGACAACCTCGTCCACTTTATATTCCCTTATAAGTTCAGGGAGTTTTTCTTCAGAAAGAATAGGAATCCCATTAGGATATAAGCTCCCTGCAAGTTCTGGGGGATATAGTCTATTTTCAATACCAGGAATTTGGGAAGCAGTAAAAGCAATTACCTCATAAAGGGGATTATCTTTAAACAAGATATTGAAATTATGAAAATCTCTCCCTCCAGCACCCATTATAATAACCCTTCTCTTCATGAATTTACCTCCTTATATATCTTTTTTACAAAGGGTGATGTGAACGCCTGAAGAAGAGAAGAATAATTAAGATAAAATCCTATAATATCCCCCAACTTAATTTCTGTATGTTCTCCTAAATCAACTACTAGATAATCGGAATTTGCTCCTAAAATTTCTATATCTGGAATTTCAGGAAATAATCCTTTAGTATCTATATCCTGCCTTCCTATATTTAATAAAGCTCTTTTTCTTATCCCCCTATTTTTAAAAACCGGTTTATGTCCAAAGGCATCCTCATTTATTACTCCCCAAGGAACGGAAGGCTTTTCTTTTAGCTCTATAATCTCTGCTAATATCCTAAAGGTGTCCCTTCTACCTCCAGGAATAGGATCTCTATATGCTGTATCCCTTCCCAACATAATCGCCTCACCAATTCTTAAATGGTTTATTTTCTTGGGTATTTCTTCTTTAAAAAGTAAAGGAATACTGCTGGAATTTCCCCCTGAAATTAGAGAAAAATTTATAGAAAATTTTCTTTCTAAATTCTCAACAAGCTCTGAAAATTCTATTAATTTTTCCTGTGTTGGTATAACTCCACCAAAGCAAGTAAAATTTGTACCAATCCCCACAAGTTCGATATTTTTCATATTTAAAACTTCCTTTATTACTTTTTCTAATTCTTTTTTGTCCCATATACCTTCTCTTAAATCTCCCATCTCCACCATAATTATTACTTTATGTTTTTTTCTCATTTTTTGGGCAAAATTTTCTAATTCCCTCAAAATATTTAACTCAGAATTAAGAGTTATATCTGCATAATTTACAATCTCTTTAATTTCTGAAAAGGATGGAAGTCTTATAAATGTAAATTCTGTCTTAAGTTTTCTCATTCTTTTAATATTTTCAATCCTAGAGTCGGATATCCCCCTTACTCCTGCTTTTATTAAGACCTCTGCAACCTTAGGATCACCTAAGGTGACCTTTGTGACGCCATCAATAGATATACCTTGTCTTTTTGCTTTTTCTATAATTATACTTGCATTTTGATAAATACTAGATAAGTTAATTTCTAAGATAGGATATCCTTTTTTCATTTTTTTAATCATAATTAATAAAAATAGCCACAACTTTGTGGCATTTCTTAATAATACAATCTGTAAAAAATAAAAACAAGAAGGGGGGATTTTCCCCCTTCCAATTAATATTCTTCTAAAACTACATTATCAAGATAAATTGTAGTAGCAATGCTTTTATCACTTATTTTTCCAAAATCAAAAACTATTATTTGCGCCTCCTCGGAAGGAGTAAATTCCCAAGTATAGGTTCTCATTTCAGGAGTCAAATTAAAGATATTCTTTACTACAATTTTCCAAGTTTGATCCTGAATAACCCTTACCTGGATATCTCTTTCTTTGTCAGACTTTGCATCGAAGATGAGTTTATAAGAAGTCTCTTTCTTTATTGGTGTATGTTGTCCAAATTGAATATGCCAAAAATCATTTCCGGGATTAGTAATTTTTATATAAAACATTCCATTTTTAGTTCCATACTCTTCTACTTCTGCAGTTCCCTGCACTACAATATACCATGGAGAAGGAGCTTGATAGATAACAAATTCCTCAAAGGTGCCTAAGCTTTTTATTGCTTTTGGTTTAGCCTGTAAAGATGATTCTTCTCCTTGGATAGAACCTAAAAACAAAAAAATGAAAAATAAAAATAATATAGAAAATTTTTTCATGTTATTAATCCTCCTTTACAAAAATTTTAGAAAATAAGCAGAAAAATTATCTTATCACCTCCCAATAAAGAATTTATTTTTTGTCAAAAATTTTGTTGCAACATGCTAATAATTTCTCCAAATATTGCGCAATTTTCTCTATTATATATTAAATTTTTTTATTGATCAATTTCAAATGAAATTAAATAAGATTTTTAAAAGAAGGGAATTTCTAAGGAGAGCGATCTTAGTTGTCTTATTTTGAGAGAAATGATAAGATACGCTTTAGATCATGAAGTAAAATAATATAAAAATATTTACACTCCTTATTAGGAGGTGAGAATAGATGGAGATCATATTGGAAAAGGAGATTCAGGGCGTAAAAATAAAAGTTATAAAAGGTGATATTACGGAGGAAGATACAGAAGCAATAGTTAATCCTGCTAATAATTATTTAAAACATGGGGGAGGGGTTGCTGGAGCTATAGTAAGAGTTGGAGGAGAAATTATTCAAAGGGAGAGTGATGATTATATTCAAAAATATGGACCTCTTCCTACGGGTGAAGCAACTATTACCTCTGCAGGAAATCTAAAGGCAAGATATGTAATTCATACTGTAGGTCCAAGATGGGGAGAGGGAGATGAGTATAATAAGCTTAAAAAGGCAGTCAAAAGCACATTAAAACTTGCAGTTGAGAAAAATATTAAAAGTTTAAGTATTCCTGCAATAAGCTGTGGAATTTTTGGCTTCCCTCAAGATTTGGGAACAAAGATAATTATAGAAACAATAATTGATTTTATAAAAAAAGAATCCCATACTTTTGAGGAAATACATTTAATAGGTATAGGAGAGGATATACCATCACTTTTTGCTAAGAATTTGCAATCTTTATCTTAGAATATATCTTCTCTCTTAAAATAGGTAATCTTAAACTATATATTAAAGAACTTATAATGCAAATTATTCCTCCCAATAAAACAGTACTTGATGGTCCCATTAATCTTCCAGCTAATCCTCCAATATAGCTACCAATAGGCATGGCACCCATAAAGAATGTCACATAAAAACTCATAACTCTTCCCCTTACATGATCGTCTATAATACTTTGGACTAAAGTGTTACTACAAACTGCATTTAACATAAAACTCATACCTACTATAACCAAAGTAAAGATGGAGAAGATTATATTTCTTGAGAAGGAGAAAAGGATAAGTCCAAAGCCAGCAGAACATAGTGCATAAACAATAATATTTTCAATACCCTTTATACTTTTTCTTCCTGCAAGATATAAAGCTCCAATTAAAGCTCCACATCCTGTACCACTCATAAGAAATCCTAAGGTTTCAGATCCTCCCCTAAGAATTTCCGAGGCAAAAATGGGCATAAGAACACTATATGAAGAAGATATCAAACTGGAGATAAAAATAAATATTAATACATATTTCACTACAATTGAATTGAAGGAATAATAAAAACCTTCTTTAAAATCTTGTAAAATACTATTTTGATATCTTACAGATTCTTTATTATTTACCCTCATTAAAAGTAATGCAAAAATTACAGCAAAATAAGTTATTGCATTAATTAAGAAACATATTCCCTCTCCTACTATGGCAACTAAAATTCCACTTATCATAGGACCAATTAATCTTGCGCTATTAAATAAAAGGGAATTTAAGGCAACAGCGTTTCCTAAATCTTCTTTCCTTTCCACCATTTCTATAACAAAAGATTGTCGAGTTGGAGCATCTATAGAATTTACCATTCCAAGGAAAAGACTTAATAATAAAATTTGATAAATTTCTATTCTATTGGAGAGAGTTAAAATTGAAAGTATTAAGGCTTGAAATAATAATAAAGATTGGGTAAGAATTAAAATCCTATGTTTACTAAATCTATCTAAAAATACACCTGTAAAGGGAGAAATAATGAGATTAGGAATTTGGCTTAAGAAAGCAGTTGTTCCTAAAATTATCGAGGAATTTGAAATACGATAGACTAACCAACTCATAGCAGTTTGCTGCATCCAAGTTCCAATTAGTGATATTGCTTGTCCACTAAAAAACAACCGAAAATTTCTGCTTCTTAAAGCACGAAATATTCCTTTCATAACCATTTCAGAATATATCTTTTATTAAAGAAAATATCAAATTTTTAAAATCACTTATTTGGATTAATAAATTTGTTACATAGGAATTTCTCTAAAGATATAGGTCATAAAATAGATTCCAAAAATTAAAAGAAAAACTGAAGAAAAGTATAAAATATATTTATAAATTTTTCTCCAAAAGGGAAGAGAAAGGCTTTGTCCTATAAGTCCTATAAATATATACCAAACATAATCTGATAAGATATGTCCTAAATAAAAACTTAGAATTCCAATTATAAAATAATTTTTTGCCTGAGCTATAAAGGAGACTCCAATAGTGAGCCACCAAAGAAGCCAATAAGGATTAGCAAGAGAGGTTAATGCTCCAGAAAGAATTAAAGAAGGATTAAAAGTATAAATATTAGTAGGAGGATCTAAAGAATCCTTTAAAATAGAAATCTTATTTTTAATAATATCTAAAAGAAGGCTTATTCCCATATAGATTAAAAATATACTCCCTATAAAACTAAGGGCTTTAATAAAAATAGGAGTTTTCAATATTGGTTGAAAACCTAAAATAAGTAAGATTAAGAGAATCCCTTCTAAAATTGCATGTCCTGAAATGATCTCTAAAGCCTTCTTCCATCCCCCTATACTACTTTTTGTTAGGACTAAGGTCATTAAAGGTCCTGGAGCAGAAGCTCCAGAGAATCCCACCAAAAAACTTGTAATAAATAATGTTAAAATTTGTTCCTCCTAAAAGAAAAAATTATTAAATTAATTATATCATATTTAAATTATTTTATTTCCTATTATATACCCTTTTGGGTATTATGGCGAGCATCCTTATATCTAATTCTATTTCTGTGCTATTTATGCAACAAAAGAAATGATTTTTCAAAACTTATGAAAGAAATACTTAACAATCTCTAATTTACTACGTTGCTAACATTACACAAGTCATGAATTAGATGAGAGAAGAAAGGCAAGAATGAGCAAAGACAAAAAGAAGAAAGCTTTGAGGGCAAATGGTATGCTCATCCTCCAATGCGAAATGCCTTAATTGCTGGATTGCTTATTTGAGTTTAGCGAGATTCTGTTAAATTAGGTGAGACTCTTTAGATCTTTTTCCAATACTATGTAAAACTCTTAGGAGGGATCTCTTTAAATTTGGTAATTAAAGAATGGTGATTAAACCCTATTAGGTGTATTATGATAACCATGTAAAGTGTGATATAATGTTAGAAATTTAGTGGGGAGGTAATAGTGAGAAAGAAAAACAAAGTATTACTTTTTATTTTTGTCCCAATATTTATAATTATAGTTTTATTTGCCATATTTCTTTTTTATGGAAAAGAAGAAACTTTAAAATTAGTTATTACAGATGTTGATATTTCAAAGATTCCATATGGAAACTATATAGGTTCATACAATAGAGGAAGATTTAGCTACAAAGTTGAAGTAATTGTTAAAAACAATAAAATAGCTAGTATTACTATATTAAATAAACCCAGCATTTCATTAGAAGATGTCCCTAAGAAGATAATAGACAGAATCATAGAAAAGCAATCTTTAAATGTAGAATTAGTCACTGGAGCAACTGTTACAAGTAAGGCAATTTTAAAAGCTATAGAAAACGCAATTAGTAGTAAATAATTTTATTAAGGAGGATTTATGTCAAAAAAGGTCTTAATAGCTTATGCTTCGAGGGCAGGTTCAACTGCTGAAGTTGCGGAAAAGATAGGAGAGGCTCTGAAAGTTTTAGGTTTTGATGTAGAGGTAAAAAATGTTAAAGAGATAAATGATATCAGTTATTACGATGTTATTATTATTGGTAGTGCAGTTAGAATGTTTAAATTACTACCAGAGACAATAAAATTTGCTAATAGATTTAGGGAAGAACTTCAAAATAAGTCTGTAGCATATTTTATTGTCTGTTTAACGATGCATAAGGATACTGAAGAGAGTAGGGCTCAAGCTCAAAAATACATAAAACCTCTATTAGAAATCAAAGAACCAATAAGTGTAGGACTTTTTGCTGGTAAGATGGACTATAGCAAACTTTCCTTTGTATGGAGAATCCTATTTAAAGGTAGAGTTCCTGAAGGAGATTTTAGAGACTGGAATTCTGTAATAAGTTGGGTTAATAGCCTTTCAGAAAAATTTAGTTAGTGTAAAGTAGGAAACTTTATGTAAACTCCCCAGAATCTTATAATAGAGATATTCTCTTAGTCTATTCTCAAAGTATACAGCAAATTCTGCCAATATAAAGGTACCAATCTTTTATCCTACCTATTCACTTTTCATTAACTTTTACTAACTAGATATACTCCTCTTGACAGTTTTGTTCTTTCAATATAAAATTTGAAATAGAATAACTTAAACGGTTAAGTTAATATGAAGAAGCTTAAAGATAAACTTACAATTAATGATATTGCTAAGCTTGCTGGGGTCTCTAAAGGGGCTGTTTCCTATGTATTAAATAATAAACCAGGAGTAAGTAAAGAGGTTAGAGAGAGAGTTTTAAGGATTATAGAAGAGTGTGGATATAAGCCCAATAAATTAGCTCAAGCTTTAGCAGGAAAAAGAACAAATTTTATAGCGCTCGTAATACCTGATATAAGTGATGTATTTTATGCGAAGATTATTAAAGGAGTTGAAAGAATTCTAAGCAAGAATGGATATTTTTTAAATCTTTATAGCACCCATGCAAACCCTGAGAAAGAACAAGAGGTTTTTGATTTTCTGAATACTGGTTTTGTAGAAGGAACTATAGTTATGGCGTATCATATTGAAAAAAAATTTATAGATAAGATGATTGATTTAAAAATTCCTTTTGTTTTTATAGATTATCCTTATGACGATGATAAAGTTTACTCTGTTGCGGTAGATAACGAAGAGGGAGGATTTAAAGCAACAGAATACCTTATATCTTTAGGACATAGAAAAATTGCTTTTATTCATGGGTCAAAAGAGGCGTGGGATAGTGAGTTCAGATTTAGGGGATATTTAAGGGCTTTAGAAAAATATGATATTCCTTTTAATGCGAAGCTAATTTCAAGGGGGGATTTTACAAAAGAGGGTGGTTATAAGGCTTTAAAAGAGCTTTTAAGTACTTCTGAAGAATTTACTGCTATTTTTTGTGCTAATGATCATATGGCTTTTGGTGCTATTAAAGCGTTAAAGGAAGAAGGATTAAGGGTCCCAGAAGATGTTTCAGTTATAGGTTTTGATAATATTGAGGCAAGTGCATTGAGCAATCCTCCTCTTACTACAATAATGCAACCTATATATCAATTGGGAGAGGTTTCTGCTAAAATTCTTTTAAGGCTTCTTTCAGGGGAAAATTTAGAGACCAAAAGGTATCTCTTAAAAACTCAATTAATTGAGAGAAAATCTTGTAGGAAGGTTTAGACTTTTCTTTATAGTTTTTAGTTTATTTTGGGTAATATTTAAAACTTAACCGGTTAAGAAAGGAGAAAACAGAATGGAAAGATTATTTGAAACAGAATATGGTTATTTTAGAGGTGATGGAAAAGAATATGTTATTAAGACTCCCAAAACCCCAAGACCATGGGTAAATGTGATATCCAATGGTGATTATGGAATGGTGATTTCAAGTACAGGATCTTCTTATAGTTTTAGGACTCATGCTTCTTTGAATAGAATAACCCGATGGAATCAGGATTTAATAAAAGATGATTGGGGAAAGTATATTTACATAAGGGATAATGACCAGAAAGATTTTTGGTCTATTCCTTGGAAACCAGTATGTAAAGATTATGAGGAGTTTGAACTTATTCATGGCATTGGTTATTCTATATTTAATACAAAATATTATGGAATAAAAACAGAATTAACTTTATTTGTCCCCTGGGAAGATCCAGTTGAAGTTTGGTTTTTGAAAATAAAAAATGAATCATCTCAATTTAGAGATCTTTCTATCTTTACCTACTTAGAATGGAGTT
Organism: uncultured bacterium; assembly: GCA_938034905.1. Taxonomy (GTDB): domain Bacteria; phylum Dictyoglomota; class Dictyoglomia; order Dictyoglomales; family Dictyoglomaceae; genus NZ13-RE01. The sequence continues at coordinate 45,677 of CALHLF010000030.1, forward strand.
TAGGTGTAGCTCCTGACTGGCATAGAGAATTTCATAAGACTTTTATAGAGACCTACTTTAATAAAGATAAAAATTATATATTTTCTAAAAAGAGACTTTGGGATATTCCCAATGAAAAAGGACAGCATTGGAATAGAGATTGGGAATATACAGCTTTTCATTGGGTAAATATTCCTGTTAGTGAAGCAGAGGGTTCTAAGGAAGAGTTTATTGGAAATTATGGCGATTTAAAGTCTCCCAAAGCTCTTATTGAAGGTAAGTTAACAAATACTTTTGATAAATGGGAAGATGATATTGCATCTTTAAAGGTAGATCTTGTTTTTAATCCTCATGAGGAAAAGATTCTTATTTTCATTTTAGGAGCTGTAAAGAATAATTCAGAGGAATCAATAGAGAAGATAATAGAAAAATATAATTCAAAGGAAAAGGTAGAAGATGCCTTAGAAGATGTAAAAAGAAGGTGGGACAAACTTCTTTCAAAATCCTTTGTAGAAGCTCCTGATCCTGCTTTTAATATAATGAATAATTATTGGCTTAAATATCAAGCAATTTCTGGAAGGCTTTGGGCAAGAACAGCTTATTATCAATTGGGAGGAGCTTATGGTTTTAGAGATCAACTCCAAGATAGCCAGATATTTTTGTACTTGGATCCAAAAGAAACTCTAAAGCAGATTATACTCCATGCAAAACACCAGTTTTCTAATGGATATGTATATCATTGGTGGCATCCTATAAGTGAAATAGGACATCTAAATGAGATCTCTGACAATAGATTATGGCTTCCTTTCTTGGTTATTAAATATTTAAAAAATACTGATGATTGGGACTCTCTTAAAGAAAAAATACCCTATTTAGACGGAGGCGAAGGTACTTTATATGAACATTGTTGTAAGTCTATAGATTTAAGCTTGGCAAAATTTAGCGAGAGGGGACTTCCTCTTATAGGAGATGGGGACTGGAATGATGGAATGAATGCTGTAGGAACTCAAGGAAAAGGTGAAAGTATATGGCTTGGTCATTTTCTTTATGGAATCTTGAAGGATTTTATCAAAATATCTGAAAAAGAAAAAGACTATGAGAGGGCAAAGTATTACTTAAAAAGAGCAGAAGAACTTAAAGAAGCAATAAATAGATATGGTTGGGATGGAGAGTGGTTTATAAGAGCTTTTAAAGATAATGGAGAGCCTATAGGAAGTAGTAATTGTAAAGAGGGTAAGATTTTTCTGAATGCTCAAACTTGGGCTATTCTTGAGGATTCTACTTCTGAAGATAGAAAGAAGTTAGCCTATGAATCAGCTAAGAAATATCTTTATAGGGAATACGGTCCTTTACTTTTATATCCTGCTTATAATTCTCCAGATCCGGAAATAGGTTATCTTACTCGGTATGCTCCTGGAGTAAGAGAAAATGGTGGACTTTATACCCATGCGGGATGTTGGGCGATTTTGGCTTCTTGTAAGATGAAAGATCCTGATGCTTATAAGATTTATAAGAGTTTTATGCCTATTTATAGAGGGATGGATCCTGATCTCTATAAAGTAGAACCTTATGTAACTTGTGGAAGTGTAGATGGTCCCGATTCGAGATATTTTGGGAGAGGTGGATGGAGCTGGTATACAGGTTCTGCTACCTGGTATTTTATCTGTGCTATGGAAGGGATTTTAGGGATTATTCCAACTTGGGATGGTTTAGAAATCTCTCCTAATATTCCTGGGGATTGGAGAGAAGTGAAAATAAAAAGATTATTTAGAGGAAAGATTTATGAGATTCATATTAAGAGAAAAGGAAAGTTTGAGATATTTGTAGAAGGAGAAAAAAAAGAAGGGAATATTCTTAATTATCAAGGTGAGAAAAATATAGTAAAAGTAGAGGTCTATATATAAAGGGGGTGAGAAAAATTAAAAATTTTCTCCTTAAAAAAAATATATAAAGGGGAGGTTCTAATATGAGGAAGATTTTAGGTATTTTAGTTTCACTTTTTATCCTTTTATCTCTTACTTTCTCTTATGAAGTAGTAAATTCTATGGAGGAAATTGTAGGATTAAGTGATGACAATACTGGAGCAAAATTTGAATTGGCTAAAGAATATGTAGCAATGGGTAAACATTCTATTAAGGTTATACCTTCAGGAAAATCTGATGAAACAAAGATGGCGTTTCAAATATCTGGGGATATTCTTTCAAAATGGTCAGAAAAGGAAATACTAAAAATATCTATTTATGTAAAAAGTAATGTAGAAACAAAACCCAACAAATTCTTCCTTGGAATGGCTGATATAACTTCTGATTGGCAATGGGTTGATGGGGTATTCTCAGAAGCAAAAGTTAAAGATGGATGGAATATAGTTGATTTTAAACTTTCTCCCAAGATGAGAGAAGTTAAAAAAGATGGTAAATATATGCTTTACTTTGCCTTTATACAGGAAAAAGATGGCAAGAAAATTCCTATAAGAGATCCTTTCTATGTAGATAAAATAGTTGTTGAGAATCTAGACGAAGCTAAAGAGTTATATATATGGAGCATGGATACCTTATCAGAAATAAAAACCTTTGATAATGATAATACTGGAGCAACCTTTGAATTAAGTGATGTTTATGTGGCTAATGGAACAGGTTCTATGAAGGTTATTCCTAATGGAAAGAGTTTAGAAACTAAAGTAGCCCTTTGGGTACCAAAGAATATGATTGAAGTATGGAATCAGTCAGATAAGGTTGTTATGAAAGTATACATTCCACCAGAAATGAAAGTTAAACCTGAGATGTTTTTCATGGGTATGGCGGATTTAACTTCTGACTGGCAATGGGTTGATGGGGTATTTTCAAGTACTAAAGCTACTGATGGGTGGAACGATATAGAATTTGTGCTTACTGAAAATATGAGAAAACTCAAGGAAAATGGAAAATACAAAGTTTATCTTGCTTTCGCAGGTTATGACAAAGATAGAAATAAAATTCCTCTTCAAGAACCTTTCTACATTGATGGTCTATATGTTTTTACTACAGAAGAATTTAACTATATATGGAGTATGGATTCTGAAAATGAGATAAAAACCTTCGATAATGATAAAACAGGAGCAGTTTTTGAAGTTAATAAAGAATTTGTAATTCAAGGTGAAGCTTCTATGAAAATTATCCCCAGTGGAAAGAGTGATGAAACAAAGGTAGCAATGCCAGTACCAAAGGAAAAAATTGAGACATGGAATAAAGGAAATAGGATTACTATGAATGTATATATTCCTCCTGAGATGAAGCATAAACCAGAGATGTTTTTCCTTGGAATGGCCGATGTAACAAAAGATTGGAGATGGGTGGGAGGAGTGTTCTCAAGGACAAAGCCTACTGATGGTTGGAATGCTATAAGTTTTGATCTTGCAGGAGAGATGATAAGATTAGATCCAGGCGGTAAATATATAGTTTATCTTGCTTTTGCAGCTTATGACGAAAATAGAAATAAAATTCCTCTTCAAGAACCTTTCTACATTGATGGCCTTTACATGAAGGTTACTGCTAAAAAGCTTACTCTTGAAGAACTTCTTGAGAGGGCAGATCCAGCTATAAAAGCAGAAGTTGCAAGATTACTTGATCTTAGCGATAATGCTCTCTTGGATGAAATACAAAAGAAAACCTTTAGGTATTTCTGGGAAGAGGTGAATCCAGAAAATGGCTTAATAAAGGATAGGAGTACTGCTGATTCTCCATCAAGTATTGCAGCAGTAGGTTTTGGATTAACCGCTATTCCCATTGCTATTGAGAGAGGATGGATTACAAAGAAAGAAGGATATAATAGGGTTTTAAATACTCTAAGGAGTTTTGCAGAGGGTAAAGTAGAAGGTAAAAATGGGTTCTTTTACCATTTTGTAGATATGAGAACAGGGAAAAGAGTATGGAATTGTGAACTTTCTTCCATAGATACTGCTCTTCTTCTTGCAGGAGTAATATTTGTAGGAGAGTATTTTAAAGGAACAGAGATAGAAAGTTTAGCAGATAAGATATATAGAGAGGTTAATTGGCAATGGATGCTTGCAGGAGGAAAGAGGCTTTCTATGGGATGGAAACCAGAAGCAGGATTTCTTGGTGGAAGATGGGGAGATACCTTTGATGAAGGTATTCTTGCCTACATTCTTGCCGTAGGATCTCCAACTTATCCTATTCCTGCCTCTTCTTGGGATGAAATTACAAGGCCAATAAACGAAACATATATTTCTTATCCTAATGAAGTACTCTTTGTATACCAATATCCTAACATTTGGGTAGACTTTAGAAACAAAGAAGATAAATATGCAAATTACTTTAACAATGCTTCAGCTGCTGCAAGATACAATTGGATGTTTACCTTCCTGAGAAAGGGTGAATATAAGACTTATGACGAGGATATTTGGGGACTTTCTGCTTGTGATGGACCAGGAGGATATAGAGCTTATGGGGCATCAGAAGGAAATCATGATGGAACCATAGCTCCTTATGCTTCTATAGGTTCTCTTCCCTTTGTACCAGATCTTGCTATGAAAGCTATAAAAGGGATGTTAAGCAAATATGGTCCCCTTGTCTGGGGTAAATATGGATTTGTTAGTGGATTTAACATAGATGAAAATTGGTTTTCTAAAGAATACGTGGGAATAGACCAAGGAACAATACTACTTATGATAGAAAACTATAGAACAGGGATGGTTTGGAAATACTTTATGAAGAATAAATATATACAACAAGCTATGAGAAAAATAGGATTTAAATATAAGAGGGCAGAATATGCAGTAACTCCTTGGTATCAAAAGGAATATGAAAGAAAAATTTTAGAAGCGTTACAAAAACTAGCTATAGCCTTGAAAACTGACACTCCTATTAATGTGGATGGTATTTTTGAGGAAGTATGGAATAAAGCCCAAGAGAATGAAGTAACTGAAGATATGAATGTTCCTGGATTTACCAAGGTGGATAAGAAGGCTCAAATTCTTCATAGTAAATTCTATGCATTATGGGATGAAAAATATCTATATCTATATGCGAAAGTATATGATGAATATGTAGTTATAAATATAGCTCCTAATGATATTGGAGGATTTTATAGAACAGATTCTATAGAATTCTATATTAATCCTAAAGTAGCAGGTTCTCAGGAAGGAGTATTTAAAATTGCTATTCTTCCCTTTGATACAGAGGGTAATGTTCAAGCAGTAAGGCATGAAGACGCAAAACCAGGAAATATTAAAGATGTGGCGCCAGAGGTTAAAGTGGCTTCGAGAAGAACTGATTATGGCTATGATATAGAAGTAGCTATTCCCTTTGAATATTTAGGAATAACTCCTTCTGAAGGCTTAAAACTTGGCTTCTGCCATACCATTCACAATTCTAATAAAAAGGACGCAGCTATTGGTGCTTATGTAAGAGAAAATATGCTTTCTTGGGTGCCTCTTGGAGATATTTGGGCACGTCCTGAAAATTGGGCAACTTTGGAATTAAGATAAAGAATTTTTAGAGGGAGGGTCTTTTCCCTCCCTTTTTAAATAAGGAGGTGTTAATAAATGAGAAAGACTTTAATTTTAATTCTTGGGCTTTTATTAGTTCTTACTTCCCTTTCTTCTTCTCAAGTGAAAACTATAAAAATGTGGGCTATGGGAGAAGAAGCCAAAAATTTGGGAATAATGGCAGAGAAATTTGAAAAAGAGACAGGGATAAAGGTAGAGGTACAAGCCCTTCCTTGGACTGCTGCTTTTAGTAAGATTCTAACAGGAATTGCAGGAAGACAGCTTCCTGATATGGCAATGATGGGAACTACATGGATGGCACCTTTTTCTGCTATGGGTGCTTTCGAGGAGCTTAATAAATATATGTCAAAATCTAATATAGTAAAACCTGATAAATTTTTCCCTGCTTCTTGGGAAACAGTAGTTTATGGAGGAAATATATATGGAATTCCATGGTACGTAGACGTGAGAGTTATGTACTATAGAACTGATATGTTAAAAGAGGTGGGATATGATAAGGCACCTGCTACATGGGACGAGTTGTATGATGCTATTAAAAAGCTGTCTCAGAAATATGGAGTTGGAAAATGTGGATTGGGATTGAGCCCTACAGAAGCTGCTAATTTCTTACCCTTTGTCTGGCAAAATGGAGGAGATATTATTGATAGAAATAAAAACATTCTTGTTAAAAATCCAGAATTTATAGAAGCTCTTGAATTCTATTCAAGATTTTATAGGGAAAATCTTGTGGCAAAAGGTGGAGCTAATGTATTTGTAGATTTTGAGTCAGGACTTCTTCCTGTATTTTTCTCAGGACCATGGATGATTTCTATGATAAAGGAGCAGGTTCCTAAAATTACAGGAAAATGGGCAATTGCTCTAATGCCTAAAAAGAAATCAAGAACCTCCTTTGTAGGAGGATCCAATTGGGTAATATTTACCACTTCTAAAAACAAAGATTCTGCTTGGAAGTTTATAGAATTCATGTCAAGGCCTGAAAATCAGTTGGAGTGGTACAAGATATTAAGATCTCTTCCAGCAGTAAAGGAAACTTGGAAAAATAAAGAGCTTTCAGAAGATCCTTTTACAAAGGTATTTGGAGAACAACTATCGGATGCAAAATCAACACCTATAATACCAGAGTGGGACAAAATTGAGACTGCCTTAGGAAGAAGAGTAGAAGAGGTATGTCTTGGGAAAAAAGATGTAAAAGAAACAGTAGAACTTTTGTATGAAGATCTAAGAAAAATTTTGAAAAAGTAATTTAAATTTAAGAAAGCCCAGTGGCAGAATCCACTGGGCTTTCTTATTAGGGGGTATTTTCAATGAGAAATACTCTATGGGAAGTATTTTTATTTGTTGGACCATCACTTTTACTTCTCTTAATCTTCACAGTCCTTCCTGTGATAACATCCCTTTTCTTAAGCATAACAGACTTTAATGCTTATTCTTTTATGGATTGGAGTAGGACTAATATTGTATGGTTTCAAAATTTTATAGAAGTTCTTCATGATGATCTTTTTTGGAAATCAGTCTTTAATACAATTTATGCTTTCTTATTAGCTTATCCTACTACTATATTTTTTTCATTACTCTTTGCTTTTTTACTAAATAGAAAAGAAACTTATTTCAAAAACTTTTTTCGTTTACTTATCTATCTTCCTTCAGTAACAAGTACTATAGCTGTTGCTGTAGTTTGGTCTTGGATATTAAATCCCAAATATGGACTTCTAAATTGGTTCCTAAGTTTTTTTGGTGTTCCTCGGCAAGAGTGGCTTTCGGATACAAAGTGGGCAATGTTTGCAGTAGTAGCTCTTGTAGTATGGAAGGCTATAGGTCCTAATATGCTACTTTTTATTGCAGGTCTTCAAGGAATTCCTGAGGAATTGTATGAGGCTGCAGAAATAGATGGAGCTAATAGATGGCAACAATTTTTTTATATAACTTTACCAGGGTTGAAACCTATCCTTCTTTTTGTCTCGGTTATGTTAGGAATTGGGTATCTTCAACTTTTCGAAGAGCCATATATGCTTACGGGAGGAGGTCCTCTTAATTCTACCCTATCTATAGTTTTATATCTCTATCAAAAGGGATTTAGAGCTTTTGAGTTTGGATATGCTTCTTCTGTTGCCTTTATCCTATTTTTGATGATTTTTGGTTTAACCTATATTCAAATGAAGTTAAGGATATATCAAGAATAAAGAGGTGAGGAAGTTGAGAAAAAGAAAAGTAGGTATTGTACAGCAAATTTTTGTACATGGTTTTTTAATTTTAGCATCTATTGTAACAGCAACTCCCTTTTTCTGGATGATCTCCACTTCTTTCAAAACTCCCCAAGAAATATATACTATTCCCCCTAAGTTTATTCCTTCAGAAATTACTCTAAAAAATTATGTGGATCTTTTTAAGGGAGTAAATTTTGGAAGGCCTCTTTTAAATACAATAATAATTGCTCTTATTGCTCCTCCTCTTTCTATTTTACTTAATTCTATGGCTGGTTATGCCTTTTCTAAGTTTAGGTTTAAGGGAAGAGAACTTTTAATGCTTTTAATTCTTGGGACTATGATGATTCCTGGGCAAATGACTTTAATCCCTGCTTATTTGGTAGTAAGATTTCTTAATATGTTGAATACTTATAGAGGAATTATTATTCCAGGGCTTGTTGGAGCAGGGAGTATATTTTTCTGGAGACAATTTATAAAAGGAATTCCTGATGAAATTATAGAATCAGCCAAAATTGATGGTGCTAATGAATTACTCATCTATTTTAAAATAATTTTACCTTTATCTACTCCTTTTCTTGTTACCTCTTTTGTATTTGCCTTTATAGGAGCTTGGAATGCCTTTTTATGGCCTCTTATTGTTGCTACTGATGAAAGAATGTATACTTTGCCCGTAGCAGTTTCTATAATAGCAGGTCAATATGGAGAAAATATTGGAACAATCCTTGCAGGTTCTACCCTTGTAGTTTTACCTATACTAATAGTTTTCTTAATAGCTCAAAAATATGTGATAAGAGGAATTGCTATGACAGGATTGAAATTTTAAATTGTTTAATTATTTAGGATGCGATAAAAAAGACTGCACCTCTTTATTAGGTGCAGTCTATAGTTTTATTTTTATTCCTAACGATTTATTCAATTAAAATCTCCTTTACTCTTTTTTCAGGGATAATTTTAATTCCCTTTTCTGTTTTTTCCATTTTCCCTCCTTTTACGCTCTTTACATGAAAATTATTAAATAGAAGTATAGAATAAGGCTTCTGAGCATCTTTTTCAATACTTATTTTTATCCTTTCCCCTATTTTTAAGAGATTGATTTTCAATTCCACTTCTCTCTTTAAATTGTAAATTTCACAGCTTGATTCTTTACCATCTATAGGTTCAAAAACATATAAAGTTACATCATTTGCATAATCATAATCTGGCCTTTCTTTATCCCTTCCTACAGCGATGATGCTTCCAGGTCTTACCATGAGAGGCAAAGAAAAATAATCAAATTTCTCTCTATACCATTTTTCACCCTTTTTCTTTTCTCCGGTAATGAAATTTGTCCATATACCTTCAGGCAAGTAATATTCCACCTCTCCTTCCTCAGAAAATACAGGAGCAACAAGTAAGGAATTACCAAACATATATTGTCTATCGAGGAAATGAGAAGTAGGATCCTCTTCAAATTCAAGAATCATTGCTCTCATCATAGGTATACCCTTTTTTACTGATTCTATAGCTTGAGCAAAAATATAGGGCATTAATTGACATTTTAAATTCACAAAAAATCTTAAAACTTCAATAGCTTCCTCATCATAAAGCCATGGCACTTTATAATCATGATTTCCATGAAGTCTAGAATGGGAAGATAAAAGTCCAAAAGCAACCCATCTTTTATATAGGTCAGGAGTTGCAGAACTATCAAATCCTGCTATATCATGACTCCAAAAGCCAAAACCACAAAGTCCCAAAGAAAGTCCTCCTCTTAGGGTTTCAGCCATAGATTCATAGGTGGAGAGACAATCTCCTCCCCAATGTACTGGAAATTTTTGACTTCCTGCTGTGGCTGATCTTGCAAAAACTATAGCATTTTCTTCTCCTAATTCTTCTTTAAGGGTTTCAAAAACCGTCTTATTATAGAGATAAGTATAATAGTTGTGCATCCTTTCAGGGTCAGAGCCATCATGATATACCACTTCTTTGGGAATTCTCTCCCCAAAATCTGTTTTAAAAACATCTATTCCCATTCTTATAAGTTTTTTAAGATAATCAGAATACCATTTTCTGGCAGAGGGATTTGTAAAGTCAATAATTCCCATTCCAGGTTGCCAATCATCTGTTTGCCAGATGCTTCCGTCAGGTTTCTTTAGTAAGTAGCCTTTTTCTTTACCTTCTTCAAATAGTTTTGATCTTTGGGCAATGTAAGGATTTATCCAAACACATATTTTTAAACCTCTATCCTTTAATCTTTTTAGCATCTTTTCTGGTTCTGGAAAAACCCTCTTATCCCATTCAAAATTCACCCAATGGTATTCTCTCATCCAAAAACAATCAAAATGAAATACATGGAGGGGGATATTCCTTTCTTTCATTCCCTCAATAAAACTTGTTACAGTTTTCTCATCATAATTAGTAATGAAGGATGTGGTAAGCCAGAGTCCAAAGGACCATGGTGGTGGAAGGGCAGGTCTACCTGTAAGAAGAGTATAATTCTCTAATACTTCTTTTAGATTTTCTCCACCTACTAAAAAGTAGTTTATTTTTTCCCCTTTTACACTAAATTGCACTCTCTCTACATTTTCTGTTGCTATTTCAAAGGACACTTTCCCAGGATGATTTACAAATACTCCATAATCTCTGTTGGTTATATAGAAGGGCACATTTTTGTAGGTTTGATCTGAGATTGTGCCAGCATCAGCATTCCACATCTCAACGCTTTGTCCATTTTTAATAAAAGGACCGAATCTTTCTCCAAGTCCGTATACTAATTCCCCCACTGAAAGATCTAAATTTTCTATCATATAAGAGTTTTTATGTTCATCTAAAGCATAACCCATATGTTTGTATCCTGAGGAGGTTAATTTTTTATCTTTCCAGTAAAAGGTATATTGAAAGGTTCCTTTTTTATTAATTTTTACCCTTAAATTTCCTGCCTTCAATATTATCATGTTCTCCTCTTCGAGAATCTCTGGTTTATAAGTTTCATCTTTGTTTAATTCAAATTCTGGACCTTTTTCAAGTTCACCTTTGAAGTGATATGATATAACTTCTATAACATTAGGAAAGGGAGAAGAAAAATGTATCTCAAAAAGAGGCCCAAAGAGAGTTTCTCCTCTGTTCTTTACAAAGGTTGATGGAGCATAAATTATTACCTCTTTTTCTTTTATTTCGTAATCCCACACCATACAAGGATGATAGAGTTTTATACCTTCTTTCAATCTCCAGTGTCCATCAGTAAACTTCATAAAAATCCTCCTTCCTTACTCAAATTCAAACCAGTTAATTTTTAAGCCCTTTCCTTTTATATACATATCATGGATACCTATTAAATCATCTTCTAAAACTAAAACGATTTCTTTCCATTCATTACAAGTATCTTTCAATTCGAAGGAAAAATCTTTATCAATTTTGCTAAAATATAGAACTATCTTGGAAACTTCAGAAAAAGATACTTCTAACTTTACTTTTCTTGAAGGTTTTGTGAAATTTAAATCTTGGAAAAGAATGTAAGATTCGTTATTTTTTAAAATTACATAAGTCTCTTTAAAGTTTTTCTTAGTATCAAATTCCACCTCAAGACAATCATCAAAATTGAATGCTTTAATTCTCTCAAAAGGATTTCTATTAGCTATTTCTTCCCCATTTACATATATTTTTTCTCTTAGTCTGATATCTTCAGAAGATCTTCCCACAAGTATTTCGTATTCACCTTTTTCTATTAAATATTTTTCTCTTCTCACATCCCAGATGAAAAGTTCAGAAACAGGTATTGAGATCTCTACTTTTAAGCTTTCTCCCTTAGGTATAAATACCCTCTGAAATCCCTTAAGTTGTCGCTTAGGCCTTTTTATTTTTGAATTCAAAGCTCTTACATAAACTTGAGGTATCTCTTCTGAATCCATATCTCCAATGTTTTCAATCTCAAAATTAACTTTTATCTCCTCATCAATCCTGTATTCCTTGGGGTCTACACTTAAGTTCTTATAAGAAAATTCTGTATATGTAAGGCCATGTCCAAAGGGAAATAGAGGTTCTTTATCAAAATACATATAGGTTCTTTTTCCTCTAATGATGTCATAATCTGTTATTGGAGGGATATCATTTACTGACTTGTACCATGTCATGTTTAATCTTCCCGAAGGAGAATAATTTCCTATTAATATATCAGCCATAGCATTTCCCATTTCTTGTCCCCCATGAGATGACCATATTATAGCTGGGATATGTTCCTTAGCCCATGTTATGGCGTAAGGATAGCTACTTATTATCAGGAGAATAATCTTTTGGTTTACTTTATAGATTTCTCTAACAAGTTTTTCTTGATGTTCAGGAAGGACAATATCTATTCTATCTACCTCTTCTCTGCCATTTACTATTGGATTATTTCCTACACAAAGGAGTACTAAATCAGAGTTTTTGGAGAGTTCACAGGCCTTATTTATTCCGTCCTCTAATTTTTCAATTATAAATTTCTCTTCGGGAAGATTTTCGAAATCGTCTTTAAATTTTAAAATACTTCCCTCTTCTTCATCTAAATATACATATTTTCCATTCCAAGTTTTAATAACGAAGGTACCATCCCCTAAGGAATCAATGTTGAAAAGTTCCTTAACGAACCATCCAAATACTTCTTCAGAAGCAGAGAAAACTCCAAATGTAGAGTCATCACAGGTTAAATATTTATTATTAGAAATGGATTGTAAACTTTTGTTCCCCCAACCCCAATCGATATACTTGAAGATCTCTTTTTGGGTAATGCTATCACTTATCGCCCATATTGGACTTGTTGTTGATTCTATAACTCTTAAGTACTTGTTATTTTTTACAGATTTTATAGCTACTAAGTCATAGGAGTCATGGTAGAAAATTTCTTTAGGGTAGAGTTTGTTAACTATACCCTGCAATATAGAG